>JAFDIS010000183.1 GCA_019307945.1 Deltaproteobacteria bacterium
TGGGCCAGCGGCAGCCGTTCCACTCCCTTGTCTCGGTCGAAAAAGGGATGCTCGTAAGCCCCTAGCATCCGGGCCACATGTTCCTGGAAAGTCTCGCGGTGGTAAGGGGCGAAGGCGGGCCGCTGTCTGTCATTTTCCCGGGGAGGCGAGGCCCACGTCCGTTGGCCGGGAACGCCCAGCCGGAACCCGGTCTCCGGGCTGTAGGTGGCCAGGCGGGGGTTGACTGCCAGGATCAGCGCCCCGACCAGATCATCCTTGTTCAAAATGGGCCGCCATTGCCAAGCGGTCCTTTCGCGGGAGGATTCCTCCTCCGGCAGAGGATCCGCCGTCATCAGGACCCACTGCTCATTCAGCTCCTCCGCCAGGGCTTGCAGGCCGTCGAAGGCTCCAAAGAGGCTTCCCCTAAAGAGCCCGAACCCTTCGTAAGCCCAGGGGTTCTCAATGCGCCCTGGATCAGGATGGACGATGACCGTGCGGCTGTCCACGCTGCGGATCAGTTCTCGGGTGGCACCCTTTTCCTGGGTCTCGATGGTCGTGGCGATGCGATCGGCAATGGTGAAGCGGTTCGCTTGAAGATTTTCCAGTAGCCTTTTATCGGATTCACCGTGCGCCCAATTGATCACGGCCAGTTCGGTGTGGAAATCAAACGCCTCACCCGAGCGCTCGGCCAAGGCCGCCCAAGTCTTTTCACAGATTTCCTCTTGTCGGCCCATGTATGGGGCATAGGACGCAAGGCCTTTATCGTTTTGAGGCGGCCGGTAGACCCATACGTCTCCTTCCTCTCCCATGTATCGGGCGCATCGGCCAGCCCTTTGGACGATTGAGGCGGCCGGGGCCAGCTCGGTATGAAGCGTCTGGCAGGTAATGTCCAGTCCCACCTCCACGACCTGGGTGGCGACCAGGATGGCGCTCTGGACGGTGTAGACGCTCCTGTCCTTGCCGAACTCGCGGCGCAGCCACTCTTCGTGCGCTTCCCGGTCGCTGCGCAGGAAACGACTGTGGAGCAGCCGCACCTCCACCCGAGATCCGGCGATCCGGCGCAGTTCCTCGAAAAGCACCTGGGCCCGCTCCACCGTGTTGCAGATGGCGATGGACCGTTGCTTGTGCCTGTCCAGCACCGCCCGGGCCGTCAGGCCGGCCCCCACGGTGTGCACGCTTCGTGTCTTCCGCTGCGAGGGGATGGCGGCCAGTTCCTCCGGCGGCAACACCAGCGGCTCGGCATCCAGCTCCCGGGACAGGCCTTCGATCATCTCCCCGGAGAGCGTGGCGCTCATGGCGATGAACGGGACGACGCCGCGCAGCAGCCGCAGGAGATGGAGCGTGGTTGGAAGGCTGGAGTCAGGGTCAAAGAGGTGGAGTTCGTCAAAGACCAGGTAGGAGCAAAGCACGGCCCCGGCGTTGAGGTTCCCCTGCCCCAAGCCGAGAGAGTAGGGAATGGTGAAAAAATTGCTCAGTGTCTGGTCGATGGTGGTAAAGACCAGGTTGCCCTCGAGGCGGGGGTCCTCGGGGCGGCCGCCGGTCTGGACCGTCACATCCATGGGGAGAGTGAAGCCGAAATTCAGCCCTCGGTCCCGGTATTCCTCCCAGAACTGGTTGGCCAACACCCGCAGCGGCACGGAATAGATACACTTGCTGGGGAAATCCTGGCCGCGCTCCCAGGCCCGAAAAAAAGGATAAAGGGCGGCGCGGGTCTTACCCGCACCCGTCGGTGCCTGGAGAATCACCGACCTGCCGGACAAGATCAGTTTAGAGGTTGTTTCTTGAAACGGATAGAGTTCCATCTGGCCACAGTGTGTCAGTGTTTTCAGGATGAACTCCCCCGAGCAGGCTCTCGCCGGGTGAGCAGAGTCATCCGGCGTACGTGTCCAGGGTCCCGGGAGCCACGAGCCATGCGCCCGGAACCGTGATCAGAAGAAGGTGAGAAGGGAAAAACGAAACAGCATGAAGATGCTCCCGTGGCTGGTTAGCAAACAATCCAATGTCGCCAGGATCTGAGTTCAGGCCACCCGGAAACGGCCCGCTCCCGGCAGTTCATGCCTCTCCACAAGAAAAGAGCCCCCTGGCCGGAAGGCCCATCCAGTGGCCGAGAATCCGCTTATTCGGACCACATGGGGGCCACGGAGGTTGGCTAACATTAACCCCATCGGGCTTCTTTGTAAAGACCAAAAGGAGCAGGACAGGAGAACATTCCCAACTATTACAGTAGGATATACGCATTCGCTCCCCGTCTTATCCGCAAGTCTGCCCTTGGTTGAAGGTGATGGGGGAAGAGATTTCCCCACTCCGACCCCTGCGAAAGAAGGAGAAATGCAGGGGGCAAGCAAGGTGCGCGAGGATTCAGGAGTGAGACGTACTTGAAGTACGTCGCAGCGACTGGATCCGAAGCGCCTGTCTGCGTGCGGAGACGCACAGGCAGGCAACACC
>JAFDIS010000114.1 GCA_019307945.1 Deltaproteobacteria bacterium
TCCTTGTAAGTTGCCGGACGGCGTCCCGGCAGGGCGGCTGACCGTTTCCGGGGGGCGTAGCCGGCGGTGGGTGAGGCTACACACTATTTCCTTTTTTACACACGAATGGAAATAGGATAAATAACTACTTTGGCTTTGTAACGATATTTCTTACATTTTCCTGTGAGCAGGCGTAGGAAATCATCGCAACACTGACGCCAAACCACACATCTAGTGAGCGAGGGAGGAGATCTTATGCAACCCCCCCAGACCCCGCTTGGGGTTTTTGAAGGCCTATACATCACATTTCCGATCTTACGGCCACGATGTTAAGGAGACTCATCCTGGCCTGTGCAGACATTGAAAATCCGTCGGCCCATTTTCTTCCTCGCCGTGCTGTAGCCGAGCAAGAGGTCATACGTCGATTAGAACAGCAACACCGCCTGCGGCAAAGGGCCATTGACTCCCCCTCCCACCGCCCGGAGATAAGCACAGGGTAGAAGATTGCCATGTCTCGAACAAAAAACGTTACAAAGTCAGCTTAGGTTGTAGATAACCGCTGAGGACTCCATAGAATGGCGGAAGATCGTGACAAAAAGCGCCCATGGCGGGACGCGCTGCGGGCCTGGCTCCACCCGCGGATTGCCACCATGCTCCTCCTCGGGTTTTCCGCGGGCCTGCCCCTCCTTCTAATATTCTCGACCCTTTCGGTCTGGCTGCGTGAGGCGGGCGTGAGCCGTTCCGCAGTCACCTTTTTCAGTTGGGCGGCCCTGGGGTATTCGTTCAAGTTCACCTGGGCGCCCATTGTGGACCGTATGCCCCTGCCTCTTCTCACAAGACGCCTGGGGCGGCGCCGTTCCTGGCTTCTTTTGAGCCAGTTCAGCGTGACGGCGGCCATATGCTGGATGGCCCTGGTGGATCCCGGGGGGTCGACCCGGGGCCTCACGGTGATGGCCCTTGCCGCAGTCCTTTTGGGTTTTTCGTCCGCAACCCAGGACATCGTCATCGACGCCTTTCGTATCGAGTGCGCCGGGCCCACCATGCAGGGTATGCTCTCGGCCGCCTATATCGCAGGGTACCGCATGGGAATGCTGACCGCCGGTGCAGGTTCACTGTTCCTTGCATCCTACCTGGGCACCACCGGCGGGTTCTACCTGTATCCGGCGTGGCGGACCACCTATTTAGCCGCGGCCTCATGCATGCTGCCGGGAATACTCACGACGCTGTGCGTTTCGGAACCGGAACCCGAGGGCAGGCCCCACATCACCCCGCGCGCCGCCGCGGATTACCTGCGTTTTGCAGTGCTTTTCCTCGCAGCCTGCGGTGGGTTTGCGCTGACATTCTTTGCCGGCGGAGCACTCTGGCACCCGGCCTGGGAACACCTGGCCGTCGCCTTTCCGCATGCGGGTCGTTTGTTGGGTTTTCTGGCGGAGGCCTTCCGCCTGGGGATCGCCGTTCTCGCGGCATGGTTCGTGGCTCGACTACTGGTGAGCGCAGGGCTCGTGGAATCTAGGATGGTGGAAGAGACCTACATCGCGCCCGCCCGTGATTTTTTCAAGCGGTATGGCATGAAAACCGCTGTCCTGATCCTGGGTCTTGTGGGTCTGTATCGAATCTCGGATATAGTACTGGGGGTAGTCTCCAATGTCTTCTACCTGGACATGGGCTTCAGCAAGAACCAAATCGCCGCCATCACCAAGACCTTCGGCCTCGTTATGACCATCGCGGGAGGATTTCTGGGGGGAATGTTCACGATACGTTTCGGGATCCTGCGGATCCTGTTCGCGGGCGCCGTGCTGGCCTCAGGCACGAACCTCCTTTTTATGGTCCTCGCTCGCCTGGGGCCCGACATCGGTTGGCTGACCGCGGTCATCGCCGCCGACAATCTGGCCGCAGGGCTGGCGTCTGCGGGCTTCGTGGCCTTTCTCTCCAGCCTCACCTCGGTGTCCTTCACGGCGGTGCAGTACGCCGTTTTCTCCTCCTTGATGTCACTCTTTCCAAAGCTTCTAGGGGGTTACTCGGGCACCATAGTGACCAGCATAGGCTACCCTGCCTTTTTCCTGCTCACCACGGCTTTGGGGCTCCCCGTGCTCCTGTTGATTTTATTGATCCGCAAGGACATGGAGCTTTCCCCTAATCCAGGTAGACCGGATCACGCATGATCAGCGCTATGGCTTCCTCCGCCGCCGCGGCCAGATCGGGGTGGGTATCCCTCAGGCCGGTTACCTGCCTCAAGTGGTCCGCTGTTCTCACGATCAAAGAGGCCAGATCCCCCTCGTCCACCGCGGCTCTTTCCAGCAAGACCTCCCAGGGCATGCCCCTTGCCCAGAAGTACACTGCGGCCGCGGGCCAAAACTGGATTGATGGATTTTCGAAACCTCGCCTGGACTTTAGTCTTCTCAACGGTTCGATACACCGCGCAATGCCGGTGAAAAGATCTTCGATTTCTTCCACCTCCTCCCTGTGACGCACCCGGATTTCCACCTCCTGGCCCCGGTCCCACACGAATGGGGCAAGCCCGCCTGCCAGCTTCTCGGGAGCCGCCTCCGCGAAGGCCCCTTTTCGGATAGCTTCCGCTATCAAAAGGGGCTGATCCAATCGCAGACGCGAGGCCCACTCGCCGTCCGGGGTGAGCCTGTCGTCATGGGTGACGAATCCCGTTTCCTTGAGAAACCTCAAGTGGCGCTTGAAATTCAACCAGAGCACACCGCCCCTGCCCTCCATGCGGTCCGCAAGACGCCTGAAGTCCCGGAGCAATTTTCGCAATTCCCCCTTCCTGGCGATGTGGCAATCCCGGAAATGCTCGCAATCCTCGCAGGGAAAACTCATGGTGCGTTCTTGAACCTTTCCGGAGTGGGGCTCTTCTACCGCGTCCGACGCCTCCAGATCGATCATTTCCAGTCCTTCTCCGGGGACCGACTCCAGCAGACGGCGCAGTCCCGCCGCCGTGTAGTCGTCCGGGATACGTACCCGGTAGTCGAAGATTCCCCGGACCTGGGCCAGATCCACCTTTCTCAATCTGGGTCTGCGTTTTCGCTTTCCTATTTTCCTCTGGACGTTGTGGGCCGCACAGATCAACCGGCCTTCCTCCATGAAGGTGTCGAAGAGCAGGTAGACCCCTCCGTTCCGGTGAAGGAAGAGCCTGCCGGGCTTCAGGTAAGGACCGTAGGTGTCAATCATGGTCTCATAGCGAAGAGTGCGGCGCATCCCTTCCATCGTTTTCTTGAGTTCCACCCGTTTCTGGATGTTTTCAATCACCTCGTAAGGGTCCGCCGTATCGCACTTTCCTTTCGGGATCGCCTCCTCGATTTCCGAGACCAGTTGGTTCAATCGACCGGCCAGCGTGGACCCGGATTTTCGCTCCTGGAAGGCGGCGAAAGAGCGCCCCAGGAGGTTCTTGATTTCCTCCGGCTCCTGAGAAAGCAGCAGGTTCAGGGTCATGGAGAAATTGATGTGAATTCTGCTCCGGATCGGCTCGGGAGGCGAATCCCTGAGTTCCACGATGAGCTCCGGGTCCTGGTACAGACCGGGGATCAGGAGCGCAAAGCCGATCCGGTCCTTCCCTCTGCGGCCGGCCCGTCCTATCATCTGGTGTAGTTCCGTGGCCGTGAGATCGATGA
This sequence comes from Deltaproteobacteria bacterium, assembly GCA_019307945.1. Classification (GTDB taxonomy): domain Bacteria; phylum Desulfobacterota; class DSM-4660; order Desulfatiglandales; family Desulfatiglandaceae; genus B17-G16. Next base: position 3,600 of record JAFDIS010000114.1, read on the forward strand.
ATTCTCTTCCATTATATCGATCGCTCTGTGTCAGGACCACGGTACGGGCCGGGAAGTTGACCCCCGCGGCCACGGTGGAAGTGGAAAAGATGGCCTCCAGATAGCCCTTTTTCATCATCTCTTCCACGAAAAGTTTCCAGGAAGGAAGTTGTCCTCCATGGTGTGAGCCCACACGGGCATCCAAGAGAATCCGCATCTGGCGGTGACGCTCGAGATGTGGGAAGGCGGACAGGAATCTCGCTGCCTCGGCCTCCATTCGCACCCTGAGCCCACCAGGGTCCTGGACGGGACGGCATGTCTGGAGGGCGGCGTCACAGTCGGCCCGGGATTTCAGGAAGAAGATGGCGGGCAGCAGATCGAATTTACGGAGCACCCCGATGATCCGCCCGAAGTCGATGCGCTCCGCTCTACGGCGCCTTGCCTGCGTGCGGGTTGCCAGGAATTTCTTGACCCGCGGCGTCAGGCCCCGCTTTCCGGCCAGCGGGGCTATCAGGCCGTCCGGGAAAAGGAAGAGGAACTCCAGAGGTACGGGACGCTCGTCGGAGCGGACCACCCGGGTAGGGACACCTCTGTTCTCTTCGAGCCAGGCCGAGATCTCCTCGGCATTGGAAAGAGTGGCCGAAAGAAGGAGGAGTCTGACTCTCGCGGGGAGGTAGATGAGCACCTCTTCCCAGACCACGCCCCGATCCTGGTCGCTCAGGTAATGCGCCTCGTCCAGGATCACGAGATCAGTGCCGATGCTCTCTCCTCGGTGCATCGCGTCGTAGAGCTGATTTCGGAGAATCTCAGTGGTGCCCACAATGATCGGGGCCTCGGGGTTTTCCTTTCTGTCGCCCGTGAGAATCCCGCACGTCTTGTTCCCGAACTCCCGGCAAAACTGATGATAAACCGCGTTGGAGAGGGCCTTGAGTGGGGAGGCATACCAGACCTTTTTCCCTTTTTCGAGCAGAGAAGCGATCGCCTGTTCGGCTATCCAGGTCTTACCTGCACCCGTGGGGGCCGAGACCAGGACATCATGACCTTCGAGTTCTTGGAGGGCTTGCAGTTGAAAGGGATCCGCCCGAAATGCCTCGGGCTCCGGAACGCCGATTTTCTTGAAAACCTTTCGAAGGGCGGGATCAAGCCCGGGCTTCCGGAATCCGGACTTGCCGCCGGCACCGCCCGCAGCCTTTCGACGCCTGTTTCGAGTCTGTTGGAGCCTGTTTTTCACATCGTGCTTCCCGTCTTCCGCCCCTGCCCTTCAGGCGAACAGCTCCGCGGCCACTAGGTCCATGTCCTCCATGTCGCCCTGCATGGCCTCACCCAGACGGAGGGTGCCAAGGACTTGGTGCAGGGATGCGGCCTCATCACCGCCCGCTGCGGCTATCCGCAGGCCGTGGACGTGGCTCTTCTCAAGGGCCCTGCGTACGAAGAGCCTGGCACAAGCGGAAAGGTAGCCGGGCGATACCCCACGGATTGTCTCTCCGCCTGCCGCCTTCCTGCACAAAGACTCCGCCACCTCGCACCAGGTCATCATGTCGGCCAGGAGAAACATCACATGCTGGGAGCGGGTCAACCTCAATTTTCTGGCCGTGGAAATGAATTCGTTCAGTGCCCGCAAGGCCGGGGCCAATGAGGGTCCGCCCGATTCGGCCGGCAGTCTCTCCACACCCAGCGCCATGTCCCCGTAAAAGGCCCCCTTGGACCGTACCGTGGTTCTCATGCGAAACGTGGAGATGATGCTTCTCTGGATTTCGCTGGTGCCCTCGTATATGGTGAGTATCTTGACGTCGCGCTTTATCTTTTCCACCTCGTATTCGCGGATGTAGCCGTAGCCCCCAAAGGCCTGGATCCCATCGTTGGCCGTGGCGTCGCCCGCCTCAGTAGCGAAATACTTGGCGATAGATCCTTCAACCTGCAGATCCTTTTCCTCCCCGTCCAGACGCCTGGCCGTCTGTTCGATATAGGCCCGCGCGGCCTCCAGGTTCACGGCATTGGGGACGATGAGTCGATGAGTGTAACCCTGTTTCCGGGACAGGGGGCTCCCGAATTGCACCCGCTCCTTGGCGTAGGCCACCGCCCTGTCCAGCGACGCCACGCCCCCGCCCAGCCCGAAAGAGGCCACCATCAAGCGAGTATAACCGAACACCTCATTGGCCTGCCTGAGGCCGCGTCCCTCCACGCCCCCCACCAGGTTCTCCGCGGGCACGTAGAGATCCTCGATGCTCAGGGGGCACGTATCCGATGCGCGTATGCCGTGCTTGTCCTCGTGCTTTCCCGGGTTGAGACCATCGGCGCCCGCCTCCACAATGAAAAAGGAGGGTCCCTCGGGCGTGGCCGCCAGGATGGTGTAAAGATCCGCCACGCCCCCGTTGGTTATGAACTGCTTTTGCCCGTTCAACCGGTAGCCTTTGATGTTTCCCGCCTCGTCCAGTACCCTGTCCGCCCGTGTCTTGAGGGCCTGGACATTGGAGCCGGCGTCGGGCTCGGTCACGCCGTAGGCCACGGTCAAGCCCTCCTCTGCGATCCTCCGAATGTATTTTTCTTTTTGCTCTTCGGTGGCACCCACGCGGATCGGGTCCATGCCCAGGCAGATTGCCAGAAAAGAGGTGGCCACGCCCAGATCCATCTTGGCCATGCGCTCGGAGATGCGAGCGATCTCCACGGCCCCCGCCCCAAGTCCCCCGTATTCCTCGGGGATGAATACCAGATGAAGCGCGATCTCAGGGCTCAACATGAAACGGATCAGGTCCTCGGGGAATCGGCCTTCGCGGTCCAACTCCAGTTTCTTCTCCAGCGGCAGCCTGTCCTTCTCCAGGCGGTCAATGGTGTTCATGACCATGGAGAATGTTTCGGGGTCCATGCCTTGGTGGGTCGTCATGCCTTTCCTCCTTAAACGGTCCATGGATCTTGCCCAAGGGAGAGAGCTTGGTCACGGCGCCCTTGGCGCACTGAACGCCGTTCACTCCTTGAGCAGGACCTATACTTAGTACAATGGGAAGGGTTTCGCAATGCCAAATCCAGGGAACCTCAAGAGCGCCGAAACAGGGGACCACTCTTGCACCCACCAAGCCCGGTGGAGCGCGGCAAATGCTCAAGATGATCGCCAAGCTCCTCAGGGTCCTCAACAGCGACGCGGACCCCGCACAGATCAGCCTGGCCTTCTGCCTGGCCTTGGTGGCGGGGTTCACGCCGCTTTATACCCTTCACGACTTTTAAGAAGCCTGAAGAAACGGGCGGCTGCGTTTGAAAAGGAACTACGTAAAGGCATTATGGCCAAAGTGGGAGGCCCTTCCCGGGATATGGAAGGAGGCCTCAGCAGTTTGGCCCCCGTTGGCAAGGAACTGGCAGGGAGGCTGAACATGGGCGAAAGCCTCCTTGGAGGGCTCGGCCAAAAGGGAACCGCCGGCGGCCTCAAACTGCCCTTTTCCTTCAAGTAGCAGGGATACTACCCGCCGTTTGCCCGGAAGGGCCGCTTGACTCCCTCCCCAAGAGGATCTGCGCGCCTTTCGTATCCGCTCAGTCTATGAAACCGTTCACCAGGACCGTAAGAAGCGGTTTCTGGGGCAGGTTCGTCTTGAGGTATAGGTGCCCGCTGTAATCCCCGGGTAGTCGGGAAAGGTCCTCCACGTGCAATAAAAATACGCGGCCCGCTTCCTTCGTGAGAAGTCGCCATTTGATTCGGCCCCCGAGGTCGCTCGTGATTCCCTCGATTTGCAGTGATCCCTCTGCGTGGTTTGTGAGAAGGATTTCGTCCGCCGCCTTCTCCCCTGTTTTCCCCCAGAGAGAGATATAGGCCCCGGGCTCAAAAGACACGTAGGGAATCACTTCTCCTTTCAAAGTCAGCACGACCCTTTGAATGTTACGGTCCTCGAACCACACCACGGCACGTTTTTCGAACGGGCCCATAATAGTGGAGGTATCCACCTGCAAGGTTACGCTCCCCCTCCCCCCGGGAGGCACGACCCTGTCGAAACGGGTCGCCACACAGCCTCAAGCGGGTGCCACACGCTTGATTCGGACGGGGGTATTCCCTTGATTGATGAGAGTGAAGGCATGGGAGAGGGCCTCGCCTTCGAAGACCGCAGGAAGGATCCAAAGTGGCTTTTCCGCCCGGACCGTGAAGCCCGCAGCCCACCCCTGGCCCATCGGCCCCAGAAAGGCTGATGCCACCAGGATCGTCACGGCCGTCCGCAGTAATACTTGCATGCTCAACCTCGTTGGGCCCGAAATCCAGGGGCGTTCTTTTCCTTCTATGAAACTCATCACATTCAGGTCAGAGCCATACCGCCAAGGCACTCCGCTGTCAAGAAGCATGATCTCTTCAGCTCCGCTAATTCCCCATATCATGATGCCTTGTAAATAGTTTCACAATTTCAATTTTTTCTTGACAAGGGAGCAGTGCTCGTCTAGTAAACTATTCCCTAAACACAAATCCACACTTAACGGGCTATTCGCCCGCTGATCATAAATCGATGTGACCACGATTACAGAGGCACATGATCGACCACCGATTCAAACCTTCATGCAACACAGTGGGAGCAACAGACTCCAGGATCAACTGACTGATTCAAACGGCTCGCGTGCGACAGCTTTCGCAGGCGGGCCTTTTCATACCGGCAGTTAACTCGGGAGCCAAGGATCGGAACGCAAGTGGACGTACGGCGGTAGTCAGTGCGGTCCTGTGCTCGCCACACCCCAGAACCACAGATTTTCCATTTGATATGGTGCAATTCGTCTGAGGGGTACCTGTGTATTCCGGAAGACGACAGATGAGGTTTGACATCATGACCGAAGCCAAGCCCTTTCCCCAGATCCTTGTCGAAAATGCGGAAAAGTTCGGCGACCGCAAGCCTGCCATGAGAGAAAAGGATTATGGGATCTGGCAGACCTACACCTGGAAAGACTACCTGGATCAGGTACGCGACTTCGCCCTTGGTCTAGCCTCCCTTGGATTTAAGAGGGGGGACAAAATGGCCATCATCGGCGACAACCGTCCTCAACTGTACTGGGGTATGGCTGCCTGTCAGTGCCTCGGAGGCGTCCCCGTTCCCCTCTACCAGGACGCCATCGAAAAGGAACTACACTACATCCTCGAGCATTCGGAAGCCAAGTGGGCACTGGCCGAGGATCAGGAGCAGTCTGACAAACTCCTCGGACTCAAGAATGAATGTCCGAACCTGGAGTATATTTTCTATGACGATCCCAAAGGAATGAGAAACTACACTGAGCCCTTCCTCATGGCATTCACCAAAGTCCAGGAGATGGGGCGCAAATTCGGGCAGGAAAACCCCGACTATTTCATGGATGAGATCAATAAGGGGCAACTCGACGATCTGGCCATTATCGCCTACACTTCAGGCACCACGGGCAACCCCAAGGGCGTGATGCTCCCCCACCGCTCGGTCGTCAACGCCGCCATAGGCTTCATCCAATTCGAAGATCTCACCGCCGACGAAGAGGTAATGGCATATCTTCCCATGGCCTGGATCGGGGACCACATCTTTTCCTACGGGATGGCCATGGTGGCCGGTTTCGTGGCCAACTGCCCGGAAGACACTTCCACCGTGGTCCACGACATGCGTGAAATCGGCCCCACCTTCATCTTCTGCCCGCCCCGAATCTGGGAAAACTGGCTCACCCAGGTCATGATCAAGATGGAAGACGCCGCGTGGGTCAAGCGGAAGATGTTTCATTTCTTCATGAACGTGGCCGAGAGAGTGGAAAAACTGCGCATCGCCAGGCAACCCGTTCCGGCGAGCCTGAGCTTCCTTTATAGGTTAGGCCGGTTTCTGGTCTACGCACCCCTCAAAGACAATCTGGGCATGAGAAGGGTACGTATCGCCTATACGGCGGGCGAGGCCATCGGCCCGGAAATCTTCGAGTTCTTCCGCTCACTGGGAATCAATCTCAAACAACTTTACGGCATGACGGAAAGCTGCGCCCTGGTCTCCATACAAAAAAACGACGACATCGACTCCGAAACGGTGGGGACACCGGTGCCCGGCGTTGATATAAAGATCAGCGAGAAGGGTGAGGTCCTTTACAAGAGCCCCGGCAACTTCATCGGATACTATAAAAACCCGGAGGCCACGGAGGAGACTCTCGAAGACGGCTATGTGCATTCGGGTGATGCAGGGTACATGACGGAAAGGGGCCACTTGAAGATCATCGACCGCGCCAAGGATGTGAGCAAGCTCACTGACGGCACTTTGTTCGCCCCCAAGTATATCGAGAACAAGTTGAAATTCAGTCCCTACATCAAGGAGGCCGTGGCCCACGGGGAGGGAAGGGATTATGTGGCCGGCTTTATCGACATCGATTACGGGGCCGTGGGCAACTGGGCCGAACGAAGACACATCCCTTACACGAGCTACACGGACCTGGCCCAAAAGCCCCAGGTCTACGATCTTGTCTACGAGGCCGTGATTCGCGTGAACAAGAGTCTGTCTGAAGATGAAAGGCTCAAAGGGGCCCAGATCCGAAGATTTCTCCTCCTGCACAAGGAACTGGATCCTGACGACGGGGAAATCACCCGGACCCGGAAGGTGCGCAGGCGCTTCATCGCGGAGAAATACGGGGACCTCATCGAGGCGCTGTACTCGGACAAGGACAGCGTGAAGGTGGACGCAGTGATCACCTACGAGGACGGCAGGAAGGCCAACATCAAGGCGGAACTGGCCATTCGAGACGCCGAGACCTTTTGAAGGAGAAGACGAGCCCATGAACCAGCAAAGGGAACCGTTGCTCCAGGTGGAAGACATAAGCATCAGCTTCGGCGGGCTCCAAGCCCTGAACAAGGTGAGCTTCCAGGTCTTCCCCCGGGAAATCATGGCCATCATCGGCCCGAACGGCGCCGGCAAGACCACCATGCTGAACGTGATCAACGGAGTGTACACTCCCGACACCGGCCGAATAGTCTTCGAGGGCAAGGAGCGCCCCCGGGGGATGAAGCCCCATCATGTGGCGGCTACGGGCATCGCCAGGACTTTTCAAAACCTGGCCCTGTTCAAGGGGATGACCACGCTGGGCAATATCATGGTAGGCCGCACGCAAAAGATGCGTTCAAATATTTTCTCACAGAGCATCTATTGGGGTTTCAGCCAAAAAGAAGAAATACGGCACAGGGAAGCGGTGGAATGGATTATCGACTTCCTGGAAATTGAAAACATCCGGAAGCAGCCGGCGGGGATGCTCCCCTATGGTCTCCAGAAGCGGGTGGAGTTGGCAAGGGCCCTTGCTGCCGAACCCAAACTCCTGCTCCTGGACGAACCCATGGCGGGCATGAACCTGGAAGAGAAGGAGGACATCGCCCGGTTCATCCTCGATGCCAACGAGGAATTGGATTACACCATCGTGCTCATCGAGCACGACATGGGTGTGGTGATGGATATCTGTGACCGCATAGTGGTACTGGACTTCGGCAACAAGATCGCGGAAGGGACGCCTGAGGAGGTCAAGTCCAATCCCAAAGTGATCCAGGCATACCTCGGCGAAGGATAATCGGGAAAAGCATAAGGAGTGGCGAATGGCCTTTTTCTTTGAAGTGCTGATCAACGGTTTGCTGGTAGGTGTCATGTACTCACTCGTGGCGCTGGGATTCGCTCTCATCTACAAGGCCTCGGACGTCTTCAACTTCGCACAGGGGGACATGAGCCTGCTGGCGGGGTTGGCCCTCGTGGGCTTCCTGACGGTCATGCCCCTGTGGCTAGCCATATTGTGCACCATCGGGGTTATGACGATTTTGGCCTATGGCACCGTGTACATGGTTTTCAGGCCTCTGCTGGCCCGACCGCCTCTCATCCTTTTCATGGCCGCCATCGGTCTTTCTTTTCTGGTTCAGGGCATCGGACAGGCGATTTGGGGTACTGACGCCAAGGGGCTCAACATCGGTATCCCGGACAATCCGATCGAATTCGGTGAAATCTGGATCAGCAGTTTTGATCTCATCTTCGGGGCCGTGGCCGGAATCCTCGTGCTCCTCCTCGTCCTTTTCTTTCAGAAAACGAGGACCGGCAGGGCCCTGCGGGCCGTGGCCGACGACCACGAGGCGGCCCTGTCCGTGGGTATCCCTCTCCTGCGGGCCTGGGCGGTGACCTGGGTGGTGGCGGGCATTGTGGCCACCGTGGCCGGTATAGCTTGGGGATCACGCCTGGGCGTCCAGTTCAGTCTTTCTCTCATCGCACTGAAGGCACTTCCAGTACTGATTCTCGGAGGCATCGACAGCATCCCGGGCGCGATTCTGGCGGGTCTCGTCAT
>JAFDIS010000115.1 GCA_019307945.1 Deltaproteobacteria bacterium
GTCGGCATCCTGAAGGTTCGGGTCCGTCCAGGACAGGTTCACCAACTGCTCCATGCGGTCGGTGGCCCAGGTAGAAGCCTCGGTCACGCTACTTGCAAATGCGTTGCCCCTCATAGCGGATACCTGCATGGAGGCGATGGCCAGAAGCCCGAATGCCAGGATACCCAGGGCCACCAGGATTTCCACCAGTGTGAAGCCCCCATTCCGACATGGCCCTCCGGTGCGTGCGTTTCTACTCTTAGGAGCCCATTTCATAAGCGCCTCCCTTGTCATATTAGAGACCCAGGTTCCGGCAATTGACCCGGCACGTGAGGGTCCTGGTCTTCGAAAAACCCGGATCGGACCGGGCCGTGCGGGCCGCCATGGAGATCACTACCCACCGAACTTTCGAAGTGTCTACCGGAGAGGACAGCGGTTGTTCGTTCTCGTCCAGGTAGAAGAAACTGAGGGCCGTGATGTTTTCCGCCACGAGTTGCCGGGACCCTGCGCCCGTCTGCCGGCCCAGATCGTCTGCGGTGGTGTCGGCGTCCACGGACGAGTCATAAAGACTATAAGTGATGGTTTCGTTACTGTCGTTGGTATCACCGTCCCCATATTGATCCTCGTCGGCCTCGTCCACGGATCCGTCCCCGTCGTTGTCCTTGCCGTCGCTCTCTCCGCCCGTGATGTCCTGGGAAAAAGAGATGGTGTTGGCCCCGGCAGTGATGATACCGGCGTTAGCATTGCCTGTCGGATCATATCCCGCCATGCGGATTTCCCGCTCCATGAGGCTCATGGCGGCCCGCAGGTTTTGCTGCATACCCGCCACCTGCTCCTGGACCTGGTAGGATTTCTGCTGGGTGTAATAGGCTGAGTAGACGCCCGCCATCACCACTCCCCCGATGACCATGCTCACAAGGAGCTCCACCAGAGTAAAGCCTTCATGGTTTTTCATGCCGAACTTCTCCCGTTCCTTGCGCCGATCACTCCTGCCAGGCGCCGTTGACCCATCGTTTCATCGCAACCGCTCCGGCAAGCCCGGGGGTTCCCACGGCCATGGCGTCGTTTCGGTCGTTCGTGAGATAGACATACCCCAGGGTGCCCGAGATGGTCCCCCTGGATCCGTAAATGAGCGTGTTGGCCGTGTAGGTGATGAAGTCCCCGCCGCCCCAGGTGGTCCCGCCGGTCACTTCCTGGGTCGCCGCACCCTTGCCGTAGTCCACGCCGCTTCCGTAGTCGCTCAAGTCTACGGTCTTCTCCTGCACGTCGTCCACGGAGCCCCCGTCCCAGTTCCCGTTGGGGCCGTTGGTCCAGATGGTGTAACGGCCCGGCGTCACGGAGGGGTCGAAAATCACGCGGCAGTCGGAGTTCTTCCGAATGGCCGTAAGCCGCGCAAGCTGGAAATTGGAATATAGGTCCTTAGCGGCGCTCTTCAGGCGGTAGCCCGGCAGCCACAACGCGAATGTGGGAATGGCCACCCCCGCCAGGATGGCGATGATCACCAGGGCCATCATCAGCTCGATCAATGAAAAGCCTCCTCTTCGCACCTTTTGAACCGCCTTCATCTTCCTCCCTCTCCTTCTCGAAGCCTCCGGTTTGCCTTCCAGCGGGCCCGTCAGCATCCTCGGACCCCGTACAGTAGAAAATATAAGCAAACTTCATGCCATCACGCCTTTCTCCCAAAAACACCCTGAAAAGTAGGACTCAGGGCCCCATGTGGGCCCCGGCAACCGGCTTTGTTTCGTCATGGACTGTAACGTTTTTTGACACCGTTATTTTTTCTTACACTTTCGGGGGCGCCGAGATCGGCCGCTAAATCCACGGTGCGGTATGATCCGCCCCCGGAACTGGAGGCTGGCAAGTGCGGGGGCAGCGGTGTTATGATACCCCGGTCATGAGCATCAAGAAAGGTGAAATAGTCGAACTGGACATCCGCGCACTGGCCTTTGGGGGCAGGGGAATCGGCCGGAAGGACGGGTTCGTGGTATTCGTACGCAACACCGCCGTGGGGGACCGGGTCCGGGCACGGGTCTTCAAAAAACGCAAGGGCTTCGGGGAGGCGGAAATCGTGGAAATCCTCTCTCCCTCCCCGGACAGGGTGGAGCCCCCCTGTCCTTACAGCGGGTACTGCGGGGGCTGCCAGTGGCAGCACATCCGTTACGAGCGTCAGATCCATTATAAGAGGGAGCACGTCCTGGAGGCATTGTCCCGCATCGGGGGAATCCATGGCGTGACTGTTCATCCAACCATCCCTTCCAGCCGAACCTTCGGGTACCGGAACAAGATGGAGTTTTCCTTTTCGGACCGACGGTGGTTTCTGCCGCACCAGTTGGACGGGAAAGGACGCGGTGAATACTTCGCCTTGGGGCTTCACGTGCCCGGCGTCTTTTACAAGGTGATCGATGTTGAGGCCTGCCTGCTCCAGGGAAGACGGGGAAACGAGCTCCTCGGGCGGGTCAGGGACTTTGCGGAAAGCTCGGGCCTGCCTGTCTACGGGCTCAAGACACATCGGGGCTTCTGGCGGTATCTCGTGCTGCGGTATTCGGACGCCCTGGATCAGTGGATGGTGAACCTGGTGACCAGCGAAAACAACCCGGCGGTCCTCGAACCCCTGGCCGAAACCCTTTGCCGGGAGTTCGGGCGGTCCGTCACCGTGGTCAACAACATAAACCGTGGAAAGGCCTCCGTCGCCGTGGGCCAGGAAGAGGTGGTGCTGTGCGGCAGCGGCGCTCTTGAGGATCGCATCGGACCCTTCAGCTTCAGGATCTCGGCCAATTCCTTTTTCCAGACCAACACCCCGGGGGCCGAGGTCCTTTACCGAAAGGTCGTGGACTACGCGGAGCTCAGGCCCAACGACCGGGTACTCGATCTTTATTGCGGTACGGGGACCATCGCCATCTTCGTGTCCCGCCGGGTGCGCAGGGTAACAGGCCTAGAGATCAGCGCAAGCGCCGTGGCCGACGCGGAAAAAAATTGCCTGGCCAACGGGGTGGAAAACTGTCTCTTCGTACCCGGCGATATTCGGGAGACCCTGGGCACGCTCACCGAACGGCCCGACGTCCTGATCATAGATCCTCCCCGGGCCGGCATGCACAAAGACGTGCTGAGGCGCGTGAGGGACCTGGGCGCCCCGAGACTCGTGTATGTCTCCTGCAACCCGGCCACCATGGCCCGCGACCTTGAGGAACTGGCGGGGGTATATGAACCATTGGAGATTCAGCCCGTGGATCTCTTCCCTCACACGTACCACATCGAAGCGGTGGCGCGATTGCAGCTTCGATAGGAGGTCCGGGTCTTGCCGCAGCGGATCCCCGGGGAGCCGGGGATTGATGAAAAATCAATTGACAGCGAGATGTTTTGACATAATAATGAGGCATTCTATGCTTCGCCCCGGGCGGTGGGTTCGCCCCCGTGGCGGATGCCGGGATCCCAAATGAAAAGGGGGTGAGCCACCTTTGTATCTTGTTTTTCGGGGCCGTCAATTCCAGGTTGCCATGCGGGCACTTGATTTCCGCCGCCCCTTTTTGCGCCCCGACGCGTGCATCCCGTCCTGTGGAGAGAAGCCGGTGTTCCTAAGCCTCTCTTGCATCCCCTTTGCCGGAGAAGAAAACATGTAGCGTCGAGACCTCTTCAACCTGTGCGAAGAAGGACGGGAAAAGCATCTCAGGAACGGTAGGGGATGCTTTTTTGTTTTCCATTTCGACCCCGATCGCCACCGGGGCTTTAGAAACGAGGGTATCTACATGAAGGTCATCGTACAGAACAACCAGATCGAGAAGGCCATCAAGGATCTGAAACGAAAGCTCACGAAAGAGGGCTTTTTCTCCGAGATCAAGGAAAGAAGATTCTACGACAAACCCAGTGTTCAAAGGAAAAAGAAACAGGCCAAGGCCGCCAAGAGGCGAAGAAAAAGAATGAAGAAGATGTAGTCCGGACCTTGAGCAGCGATAAGGGGCCGAGGATCCCTGCGCGGGATCCTCGGCTTTTTTCCGCACAGATTTCCACCCGACCCCGGCCCGCCCTTTTCCACGGTGTCCGCGAGGCTGAAAGGGCCCGTTTCCGTTCGCGTTTTCCTCCCCTTCCGGAGCACCTTTATTTGCCTGATTTTATAAGATTAACCAGGGTTTTTTCCTTGACAAAAGAAGGCCGAGCAGGTAAATACGCACAACTGTCGGCTCCCGGAAACCGTGAACCAGAACGCTTTCTACTAGAGGATTAACCACATGGAAAATCAGGCACATTCCTCTGATCAATCCACGAAGGGCGGTTGGTTGTTTTTCATCGCAGGGTTCATCGGGTCTCTCATACTGGGCTGGGTCATCTTCCCCATGGCCCTGTATTCGAGTCAGCCCCAGCCCATGAATTTCAATCACGCCCTGCACATGAACCCGGACAAGGTGGACGGCATCGAGGGTGATACGGAAACGGAAAAATGCCTTTTTTGTCACCAGCTCCGAGACGACGGGACCTTTGCAGGCATTCCGCGTCTTGAAAAATGCATGGAATGCCATGACGATCCGGAATCGCCACTGGGTTCCACCCCGGAGGAAAAGGATTTTTTGACCCGTTATGTGGCGGAGGAAAAGGAAATCCCCTGGCTTTCCTATTACAGGCAACCAGATTGCGTCTATTTTCCCCACATCGCCCACGTGAAGATGGGGAAGGTGGACTGCCGCACCTGTCACGGAGATCACGGCAAGCTTGAGGACCTGCCCGCATACAGGGCCAATCGCCTGACCGGTTACAGCATCAAGATCTGGGGCGAGCGCATTTCGGGTCTCAAGTTCAACACCTGGGATCGGATGAAGATGGACGATTGCGCTGAATGCCACACCAAGAAGGGCCACGAAGAAAACAACGCCTGCTTTGTCTGCCACAAGTGAGGGGAAGAGGGAAATGGAACTGAATCGAAGAAATTTCATCAAGTTTCTCGTGGGAGGCGTGGCCGGTATCCACGTAACCCCGTTGCCCTGGAAATTGACCGACGACAGCGCCATCTGGACGCAGAACTGGCCCTGGGTGCCGGTTCCGCCCGAAGGGGCCTTCGCCACCGAGAGCACCGTGTGCACTCTCTGCCCCGGTGGGTGCGGCATCGAGGTGAGAAAAGTCGACGAGAGGACCGTGAAAATCGAGGGCAGAACCGACTACCCCGTCAACCCGGGAGGCCCTTGCCCCGTGGGGATGGGCGGTCTTCAACTGCTTTGTAACGAAGACATCCGGTTCACCCGGCCGATGAAACGCGTAGGTCCCAGGGGTTCGGGCGACTTCAAGGACATCACATGGGACGAGGCCATGGAAGCGCTGCGGGGCCGGTTGGCCGGTTTGCGGGAACAGGGCCGACCCGAAGCCCTGGTAGCCATAGACGGCAGTCCCCGCGGCTCCACTCAGGCCTTACTGCTCGAACGCCTCCTCATGTCCATGGGCAGTTCAAACTACACCAGAATACCCTCCGCCGAGGATACTTTCTGGATGGCCGGCATCCTCATGCAGGGCAACGAAGGACCCATGGCCTTTGACCTGGAAAACGCCGATTTCATTTTGAGCTTCGGAAGCGGTCTGCTGGAGGGCTGGGGAGCGCCTGGCCGCGTGCTCAACGCATGGGGGATGTGGCGGGGCGAACAGAAGGGCAAGACCCGCATCGTGCAAGTGGACTCCCGCGCCTCCAACACGGCCTCCAAGGCGGACCGCTGGGTGGCCGTAAAGCCCGGCACCGAGGCGGCACTGGCCCTGGGCCTGGCACATGTACTCGTGACCAAGAACCTCTATGACCGGGCCTTTGTGCGGGACCACGCCTTCGGTTTCGAGCCCTGGGAGTCCTCGGACGGAAAACGCCGCGCAGGCTTTAAGGCCCTGCTCCTGGAAAAATACGCCCCCTCCAAAGTCAGCCGGATGACCGGTGTGCCGGCGGCGGAGATCGAAAGGCTCGCCACCGATTTTGCCCGGGCCCGGGCACCACTGGCCCTGTGCGGAAAGGGCAAGGGTGACCTCAACGGAAGTCTTTACGAAACCATGGCCGTGCTGGCCCTCAATGCCCTGGTGGGCGGAATCAACCGCCGCGGCGGCGTACTGGTCCACGACAAGCTGCCGCTGGACCCGTTTGCTGCGGTGGAGGCCGATGCCATCGCCTCCGCAGGCCTGCGCAAGGGTCGGCTGGACGGGGCGGGAAGCGCGACCTTCCCTTTTGCTCAAAGCCTGGTGAACCGCCTCCCCGAATTGGTGCTCAAAAGCCGTTCCACCCCGGTGGACACCGTGCTGGTCCTGGCGGCCAATCCCCTTTACACCCTGCCCGGCTCCGGGGCTTACAGGCGAATGTTCGAGAAGGTACCCTTCATAGTGAGCTTTTCCCCTTACCGGGACGAGACCGCCATGATGGCGGATCTCATCCTGCCCGACCATGTATTCCTTGAAAAGCTGCAAGACGTGGTCTGGCCTTCGGGCCTGCAATATCCTTTGGTGGGACTATCCAGGCCCGTGATCGAGCCCCTGTACCGGACGCGGCACGCAGGCGACGTGCTCATCGGGCTCGCCAAGGGGCTGGGAGAAGGCGTGGCCGATAATTTTCCATGGGAAAATTTCGAGGAGGCGCTCAAAGAAAGATTCAAGGGGATCGCGGAAGGGGCTCCCGGCCTCACTTCCTTTGACGGTTCTACCCCTCCCTGGGAGACCATGGCCTCAGGAGGCGATATCAGAGCCGACTACGAATCTTTGGACGACCTGTGGGAAAAGATGCAATCGGGCGGCCTTTGGTTCCGGCCCGCACACGCTTACGGGGTGCGCAACGGTCTTTTCAAGACACCCACCGGCCGGTTCGAGTTTTTCTCCACCCAGATCGAGCTCGCTTTGGAGGAACAGTCGCAACATGGTGGAACGGACGAGGTTTTGGCACGTATGGGGGTCTCAGCCAGGGGCGACGAGGCGTGTATGCCGCACTTTGAAGAGGCTTCCTCCGGGGGGGACCCTGCGCACTACCCCTTGATATTGGTGCCCTACGAGATGATAAACCTGGCTTCGGGCTGGATACCCTCGCCGCCGTTCCTGTTCAAGACCATTTTCGACAATCAGTTGCTGAAGCAGGATTCATTCGTGGAATTGAACCCCGAAACGGCTGCGAAACTAAATCTTCGCCAGGGGCAAAGAGTGATGGTGGAATCCCCCGCGGGCCGCATTCAGGCCCGTGTGTCCCTGTTCGAGGGTGCGGCGCCCGGAGCCGCATATCTCCCCTTGGGGCTCGGACACACCGCTTATGACGAGTTCCTCAAGGACAAGGGGGCCAACCCCAACGAGATCATCGAACCTGCCCGGGACCCGCTGAGCGGGCTCCCCGCATGGTGGAACACACGAGTGAGATTGCGAAGGATCTAGCGCGCTGAGGGACCGTCATCGTCTATGAGGTGAAACCGCGAAACGAGGTAGATCATGGAAAAAGGACCTGACCACGGCAAACACAGATACGGGATGGTCATCGACCTGGACAAATGCACCGGCTGCGGGACCTGTGCAGTGGCCTGCGCTGCGGAAAACAATGTCTCCGTGCGGCAAGACGAATCAGACAAAGAGAGAAGTATCTCCTGGATGCAGATCTTCAAGATCACAAACGGCAAGCCCTACCCCGATACCGAGGTCAGCTATTTTCCGAGGCCGTGCATGCACTGCGAGGAGGACGGCCACGGCCACCATACCTCTCCCTGTGTGACCGTGTGCGTGGCCACGGCCACGAAACTCGACCCCAACAGCGGGATCGTGAGTCAGATCTACACGCGTTGCATAGGATGCCGGTACTGCCAGGCGGCCTGTCCCTACAAGGCCCGTTACTTCAACTGGTGGGACGCCTATTTCCCCAAAGGAAAGGGCCTGGACCGCTATCTGACTCCGGAAGTCTCCCCCCGCATGCGGGGTGTGGTGGAAAAATGCACGTTCTGCCACCATCGCCTGATGCGGGCCAAGACCCGGGCCTACGCAGAGGACCGCCGCGAAATCGAAGAGGATGAGTACATTACCGCCTGCACCGAGGCCTGCCCGGCCCAGGCCATCACCTTCGGCGACCTGAACAACCCGAAGCACCGGGTCTCCCGGCTCGCCAAGAGCCCGAACGCCTTCCGGCTCCTGGAGCGCCTGAACACCAAACCGAAAGTCTACTACCTGTCCACGAAGGACTGGGTGAGAAAACTGGCAGACAATTATCTGCCCGATGAATTCAAGCCGTTGTCTTAGGTAAGCATCTGCTGAAACGGTGGAGGATCGACAAGGCAGGAGGAAAATTCGATGGATTCGCCAACGCATTCATACGGCGTGAAGAGATGTTCCCCGGGGGTTTTCTTTTTATGGACGTTGCCGTGGCTGGGGATTCTGGCCTGGGGCGGGCTTTCCGCAGTCCTTTGCCTCTGGAAGGGACTCAACCAGACCAACATGAGCAACGTTTTCGCCTTTGCCCTGTGGATCGTATTCGACCTGGCGGTGATTGCGCTGGGTGCCGGGGCCTTTTTCACGGGATTCCTGACCTACATAGTTGGGAAGAAGGAACTAAAAGACATCATCAACGCAGCGGTCATAATCGGGTTCATCTGCTATTCGGGCGCCATGGCCATGCTGGGTATCGATATAGGCCAGCCTCTGCGGGGGTGGTTCATCTTTTGGCATGCCAACGTGCACTCCATGCTTGTCGAGGTGTCCTTCTGCATCACCTGCTATCTCATGGTGCTGACCATTGAGTTCATCCCCATCATCCTGGAAAATCGGACCCTTCAGAAGGTGCGAGAGCTTCGCCTCTTCGGGCACAACCTGCATGAGATCATGGCCGTGTTCGCCGCCACGGGGACCTTTCTCTCCTTCTTCCATCAGGGATCCCTGGGCGGGATGTTCGGCGTCATGTATGCCCGGCCCTTCGCAGCCCGCGGCGGGTTTTACATCTGGCCTTGGACCTTCTTTCTGTTCGTGCTCTCCGCCATAGCCGCAGGGCCCCTGTTTACGATTCTGTGCACCAAGCTCACCGAGTTCATCACGCGCAAGAAGCTGGTCCCGGATCAGGCCGTACAGTCCCTGGCCAAGATCTCGGCCTGGCTCCTGAGCCTTTATCTGGTGTTCAAGTTCATCGACACCCTTGGTTGGGCAAACAGCCTTGTACCCAAAGCGGGCCTGCGTTTCATGGACTTCTACCGAGAAGGCCCCTACGGTTTTTGGATGGTGGTGGCGGAACTGGGGATTTGCGGGATCTTACCGGCCGTCATTCTCATGATTCCCAAGGTGCGGCAGCAGCAGGGATGGTTGATTTTTGCAGGTCTTCTTACCTGCGCGGGGATCGTCCTGAACCGGTTCGTTTTCATTATCGTCACCCTTGCCATCCCGGTGATGCCTTTCGACCGATTCTGGAGTTACCTGCCCACGTGGCAGGAATGGGGCGTGGGCCTGGCCGTGGTGGGGTACGGATTTCTGCTCTTTTCCGCCGCTTACCGCTACCTGCCCGTGTTTCCCAAAGAGCCGGAACTGAACCCCGCGGCGGATTAGCGATCGCAAGAGGAGAATCAGCATGACACCCTTTTCCTTTGAGTGGCAGTGGAACATCGACTATCTTCTATTCATGGGTCTTTTGTACCTGGCCCTGACCATCGTCGGATGCGGCGTGGGTTTCGCTTTGCTCAAGACCGTCCTGCAATTGTTCGGCTTCATGCGGGAGCGACATTTTTAGGCAAGCTTTTCCGGCGCTTGAGCGATTTTCGGCGCAGAGTACGCCCCTGATACGTGCCCTGCGCCTTTTCTGTTTTAATAGGTCCCCCGCGGTTGGCCGAAAGGGCATGTCAGAGGTGGGGGCCCTTGTAGGAGAAACAAACCGTTCCATGCACTCCTCAGGCTCCTCTCTTCCCAGGAAGGCCACGGCCGTCATTTTCGACTGTGACGGGGTCATGTTCGATTCCCGCCAGGCCAACATCCATTTTTACAATCACTTGTTGGAACACTTCGGCCTGCCCCCCATGAAGGACTCGGACGTGGCGGTGGTGCACATGGCAACGGCCCAAGAATCGGTGCGGCACATCTTCAGAGGCACCCCTTACGTGGAAGCCGCCCAGGCCTACCGGACGCGCGTAGCCTACACCCCTTTCATCCGCTACATGAGTATGGAACCAGGTCTTGTTGAACTCCTGGAGTTTCTCAGGCCCCGCTACGGCCTCGCCGTTGCCACCAACCGGAGCAACACCATCGACGAAGTCCTGGTCAGCCACGGCATCAAAGACTACTTCGATATCGTGATCTCATCCCTGGACGTCCGGCATCCCAAGCCGCACCCGGAATCCATCCAAAAGATCCTTTCCTTTTTCGACCTCTCACCGAAGCAGGTCCTTTACGTGGGCGACTCCCAGGTGGATAGCGACACGGCCAAGGCCGCAGGGGTTCCCTTTGTTGCTTACAAGAACAGGGGTCTCGATGCTGACCACCACATTGAAGACCTGCTGGAGATCAAGAACATCCTTGGGATGGAATAGGGGCAGGGCGTTCCTGTTGGTTGAATGGGTGAGATGAAGGGAGGAACGAGCGTTTTCGGCGCGGCCGGCCTATTTCAGGGCACCGGTTTCCTTCAGTCGCCTCAACAGCCTTTCGGCCCGCTCTTTGAATGTCCCGTTTTTGTCCAGGCGGATGGTCTCCCGGAGGGCCCGGGCCGCCTTCTTGGTTCGGCCGAGCTTGAGATAAATGCCGGCCAGGTTGAAGTGGGCCGGCGCATATTCCGGAAGCATCTCCAGGGCCTTGAGGTTGGTCTCCAGGGCCTCTCCTAGCCTTCCTGCGGCCTCATAGGCCAGCCCCAGGTTGACACGGCATAAACCATAGTTGGGATCCAGCTTCAAGGCCTCTTGAAAACTCCGGATGGCCCGTTCATAGTCCCCCTTGTTATAGTAGGCCAGGCCCATGTTGTTGTAGGCGAAATGGGGCGTACGGTAGGTGATGTCATCCACGGCCTTTTGGAAGCACTCCACGGCCTGGTCCCACTTTGCCAGCAGGAGATAGAGGGTTCCCAGGTTGTTCCAGGCCTCAGGAAAGGCGGGCTTGAGTTTCAGGGCACGCTTGAAGTGGGGCAACGCCTCTTCATACGTGCCCATTTCCTTGTAGGCGAGGGCCAACTCGTGCTGGATGTCCGGATTCTCGGGGTCAAGACGAGCGGCCTCCCTGAGGTGCTTGAGGCCCAGTTTCACATTGCCGCGCTGGATGTAGGACAGGCCCAAGTCCTCCCGGGCCCTGGCCCTCTTTTGGAGCAGCGCCCTGTCCTCGGCGCAACCCAAGGCGCCCAGGATGAGTCCACACAGGACTAGGGCAAGGAGCGATCTTCGCATGTCCCGAAGCCTACACGTTGTTCGCACCGGTGTAGATAACCCGAGGGGTCAGGAAGATCAGCAGTTCGGTCTTTTCCGTGGATCTGGTGTTGGCCTTGAACAGCCACCCGATGATCGGGATCTTGCGCAACCAGGGAATGCCCGTCTCGTTTTCGGACTTGTCCTCCTTGTAGATACCGCCGATCACCACGGTGTCGCCGCTCTTGACCATGAGTTTCGTCTGGATCTTTTTCTCAAGCTTTCGATCCGTGCCCAGGGCCTTGTCGTCGGTAACCTGGATGTCCATGGTCACATAGTCATTGTAGCTCACCGTTGGCGTGACCGTAAGGGAAAGTGTGGCCTTGAGTTCCTTGGTATCGATCTGATCCGCGGTCACCACATCTTTGTAGATAATGTCGCCCCGGCTGATGGCCGCTTTTTCGCCGTTGCTGGC
>JAFDIS010000116.1 GCA_019307945.1 Deltaproteobacteria bacterium
ACGGCCGCCACTACCTGCTCAAGGACGTTAGGGATCTGGAGACCCGTGCAAAGGGATGAGTCATGATCGGTGTGTGTCGGATTCTTCCTCCTCGGCCGCCATGATGCGGCGGAGGCGCTCCAGGCGCCGTTCTCATGGGCGGTTTCCCGGGAGGGGGAGGGCTTTGCCGTTGTATGGTGAAAGCCCGCCGTGGTAAACTTGGCTCCCCCGTGCGGAGGGGTAGGGATTCCACATGGGGGGAGAGATGAGCCTCGTTTGTTTTCAGGACGTCTACTTGTCCTTATCATAATCGCTGGTAGCAAGAGAAAAACTACGGATGGTTGTCATGCGCCACAGCCCGAAAGTCCCAGGCAAGATCACGGCGGCCCTCCTGGCCGTACTGGTATCTGTGATCCTTTGGGACCGGGCCCAAGGGGCCTGGTTCGTCGACCAGGAGCGGTTTCATATGTCGGCCCACGGGCAGGTCTCGTGTCAGGACTGCCACGAGAGGATCTCGGGGCGGCCCTTGCACCCCGACCCGGCCGACGTGAACAAGAGCCGGGCCCACTTTTTCGACGCGGAGGTCTGCTATTCCTGCCACGACGGAGTGAAGGACGATCTGGATGCGGGCCGTCATGGGTCCAGGGAAGGGGTGCGTGCGGAAAAATACCGTTACTGCATCCGGTGCCACAGACCCCATGAGGTGCCGGGCGAAGGTGAAGAGAAGCGACGTGCCTTGGCCGCCGACACCCCCCGCGCGGAACGCTGCGGGGTGTGTCACGACAAAAGGGACACCCTGCCCGCCTTGGACTCCCGAGATGAGGAGTGCATGGCGTGCCATCGCCTGCCGGACCCGAAAGACCCCGGTCACAGCCGAATCGTCGCCCGGTTCTGCCTCCACTGTCACGGCGGGGGAAAGGGTGCCTTGCCCGTGGCCGTGCGGGCCCGGGTGCCGATCATTGATTCGTCCGAATACGTTTCCACGCCCCACGCCAAGACGGCCTGTACCGCCTGTCACCCGGAAGCGGCCCGCTTCGGGCACGGTTCTCAGGCCCCGGGCGATTGCGGCCGGTGCCACGCACCTCATGACGAGAAGACCGCCCATGATCTGCATGCCCGGGTGAGCTGCGGGGCATGCCATCTGCCGGGTGTGCGTCCGGTCCTGGATCGGGACGGACAGGTCGTGGTGTGGGAACGGCCGTTGAGCCTGGGCAAACCCTCCGGGATCCACCATATGATTCTTATGGAGGACGAGAAAAAGTGCTCCCGCTGCCACACTCGGGGAAACAGGGTGGGGGCGGCGGCCATGGTGCTTCCCCCGAAAGGCATCCTTTGCATGCCTTGTCATGCATCCACTTTCTCCGTCGGAGATCCCGTGACCCTCGGGGGGCTCGGCATCTTCATCCTGGGCCTGGTCTTCCTGACGGCGACATGGTTCGCAGGGGCCCATGGGGGGATCTTGCGTGGAGTGGCGGGCGGTGTCCGGACGTGGGCCGGGGCGTTTTTCTCGGTCGGGGGCCTCCGGGCCTTTTTCCTGGACGTCCTGCTGCAAAGGCGCCTATACAGGCAATCGGAAGGCCGGTGGGTCATTCATGCCCTCATCTTTTATCCCTTCCTCTTCCGATTCGTCTGGGGTATCGCTGGTCTCCTGGGATCCCTGTGGTCTCCAGAAAGCGAGATAGTACGATGGATGCTCGACAAGAACGCCCCGGCCGCGGCTCTGTCCTTCGACATTTCAGGCCTTCTGCTCGGCCTCGGCATCCTGCTGGCCGTGGTCCGCGGGGTCTTGGCCCGAAAGGAGAGGGCCCCGGGCCTGCCGCGGCAAGACTATCTGTCCCTGGGCCTCCTGGGAGCCATCGTGGCGGTGGGGTTCGTCCTGGAAGGAATCCGTATCGCCATGACCGGTAGGCCCGCCGGTGCGGCCTACGCGTTCGTGGGAAACTGGGTGGCCTCGCAGTTCGGGGAGGCGGATCCCTTGATCAATGCCTACGGCTATGTCTGGTATGGGCACGCAGTCCTGACCGCGGCCTTTATCGCCTACCTGCCATTCAGCCGTCTGATTCATGTGATTCTGGCCCCCGTGGTGCTCGTGTTGAACGCGGGTTCTCACGGCAAAGGCCCTGAAAGCAGGAGGAGAAGAACCGGGAGAGAAATCGAAAGGCGCGCTGGGTCTACTTCATCGGCTGTGTAGGGGCCTACAGGGAAGACGAGTCCACATTGGCCACCCTGGAGCTCCTGGACCGACTGGGGGTGGATTACACGCTGATCGACGAGGTGTGCTGCAGCGGAGTTCTCGAAGACGTGGGATACGAGATGAACCAGCGGCTCGTGGGGCTGAATCTGGAGCGGATCTTCGCCACCGAGGCCGAAGGGGTGATCACGGGATGCCCTTACTGTTCCAGGACCTTTCTACACAAACCCCAGTACAGGGCCCTGGCGGAGAAGGGGGTCCGGGTGCTGCACCTGAGCCAATTCCTGAAAGATTTCGATTTCGGTGTGCGCACGGACAAACGTGTGACCTATCATGACCCCTGCGATCTGGGGCGCCACGCGGGTATTTACGAGGAACCGAGAATCACGATCCGCAAGATCGCGCCCAATTTCGTGGAGATGCCCCACAACCGCGCCGATGCACTCTGTTGCGGCGCCGGCGGGGGCGTGCGGGGGGCGTTTCCGAAAAACTCCATTGCCATGGCGCGCAGAAGGC
Organism: Deltaproteobacteria bacterium; assembly: GCA_019307945.1. GTDB lineage: Bacteria > Desulfobacterota > DSM-4660 > Desulfatiglandales > Desulfatiglandaceae > B17-G16. The sequence goes on from JAFDIS010000116.1 coordinate 2,687, forward strand.
TTCAGGAAGCCGAAGAAGTGGGGGCAGAAGTGGTCCTGACCGAATGTAACTCCTGCGTGCACAACCTGTCCAACGCCAAGCTCAGGAAACAGAAATTCAGGGTATGCAATATCACCGAGTTCATCAATGAACTCATGGAGGAGGCCGGGGTCTGAGGCAGGGGTCAGAGGCAGGGCTCCGGTATATCTTGCCGCGGCCCGGGCGGGCCCCCTTAGGCCCTTGAACCAAATCACGAACCAGGGAGGAGGCACAAGCATGCAGATTCAGGAATACAACATGCCGGATGAGCTGTACTACGAAGAGAATCATTTCTGGGTCCGGGACGAAGGAGAGCTGCTGGTGATGGGCATGGACGATTTCGCCCAGAAGATGGCCGGAGAGATCGTGTACGTGCAGCTTCCTGACGAAGGGAAGGTCCTGAAAAAGGGCAAGAAATTCGCTAAGATCGAATCGGGCAAATGGCTGGGCAAGGTCTATGCGCCCGTCAGTGGGGAGCTGGTGGCGGTCAACGAGGACCTGGAGACAAATCCGGGGCTGATCAATGAGGACTGCTACGGCAAGGGATGGCTCTACAAGATCAAACCATCGGACAAGGGGGAACTGGAAGACCTGATCCGGGGGCCCGAGGCCGTGGAAAAATGGGTCCTTGCGGATATCGAGAAGTACAAGGAAGAGTAAGGGCCCTGGATGGGAACGGCCGCTAGGCGGAGTCGTCATGGGGAATAAGGACTATCATTTCAGGCAGCTCCTGGAGATGGAGGCCTGTACAAATTGCCAGGTCTGTGCCGAGGTCTGCCCTGCGGTGGCCGCTTCCGGGGACGGGGAGCTTTCCGCCGTTTTTCGGATGAAGGGAGTCAAAGACCTGGTTCGGAGCAGATCCGCCTTTTTCCAGCGTCTCTTTCGTAGGGAGACGTGGGAGGAGGAGCGGGGGAAGCATTTCAGCGGGACCTCCTTCCGGTGCACCCTGTGCGGCAACTGCCAGGAAGTGTGTCCAGTGGGGATCCGGCTCAAGGACCTGTGGTTGTCCCTGAGGCAGGATATGGTCCATTCCGGTTTTTATCCCAAAAAGATTGAAATGATCCGCGACAACCTTGCCCGGAGCCGCAATGTCTTCGACGAAGAAAACGAGGAACGGGCCGAATGGGTGGAGGATATGCGGGATGCGCCTGATGACGGGTTTATCAAGGAGCGTGCCGAAGTGGTCTATTTTACGGGTTGCGTTGCCGCCTATTTCCCCTTGGCCCAGAAGATTCCCATGGCCCTGGCGGAACTCCTGGAAGCGGGTGGCGTCGATTTCACCCTCCTGGGCGAGGAGGAGTGGTGTTGCGGTTTTCCATTGCTGGGCGCGGGCCTGAAAGAGATGTTCCGGGAATTTGCCGATCACAACCTGGAGGCGGTCCGGGAGAAAGGTGCGAGCCGGGTGATTTTCGCCTGTCCTTCCTGCTATCAGATGTGGCGCGAGTACTACCCTGCTCGATTCCGAATCTCGCACGCCACCCAGTATCTCCTGGAACTGCTCGGGGAAGGTCGAATTCCCCTGAAAGAGACGCCACTCAAGGTCACTTACCACGACCCGTGTGATCTGGGTCGGGGCGCGCGGGAATTCGATGCGCCCCGCGAAATCATTCGTAACATCCCGGGGGTCACCTTCGTGGAACTGCCTCGAAACCGGGAGAACTGCCGATGCTGCGGCGGCGGAGGCAACCTGGAGATGATCGACGCGAAACTCTCGGCTGAGATCGCCCGCGCTAAGATCGAGGAGATCCAATCCACGGGGGCCCAGGCGGTGGTGACCTCGTGCCAGCAGTGCGTTCGAACCATGACCACTTTTGTGAGACGGAACAAGATTCCCCTGGAAGTGATGGACATCACCCAGCTGGTGCTCCGGGCATTGGACAGGTAGCAGGCCCGGGAGCGGTGTCTCGCCAGGTCGCCCGGGGAGGGGCCCCATGGCCTCTCCGGGCCTTTCTTCGGCGGCCTGCCCCTGGTCTCTTTTGCGGTTGCGGCACATTCCCGTTTGTCCGAGGAAGATTTCAAAGGATTTTTCATGCGGATCTGGCGTTTATTGGACACTCCGCCCATGACGGCGGCGGAGAACATGGCCTTGGATGAGACCCTGGTGGAGTTGAAAGGGAAAGGTCTTACTCCCGACACCATTCATTTTCTCCAGTTCTCACCCCGGGCGGTCCTGGTGGGTTTTCATCAGTCCATCCAGGAAGAGATACGGATGGAATATTGCGCATCCCACGGTATTGACATCAACCGCAGAGTGACGGGCGGGGGTGCCATATTTTTTGATGAAAGCCAACTGGGATGGGAAGTCATTTGCGACAAGAAATTCTTCAACGTTCGTGTCCCCACGCAGAGACTCTTCCGGACCCTGTGCGATCCGGTCGTGACGGCCCTGGATCTGCTCGGGGTCAGGTCCAGTTTCAGGCCCAGAAACGATATCGAGGTCAACGGCCGGAAGATCTCGGGAACGGGAGGGACCGAATCGGACGGTGCGTTCCTGTTTCAGGGCACCATGCTTACGGATTTCGACGTGGACACCATGCTCCGCAGTCTCCGGATCCCGGTTGAAAAGCTGAAGGCCAAGGAAATCGATTCGGTGAAGGAACGCGTCACCTGCCTGAAGTGGGAACTCGGCTACACCCCACCCCTGGGAGAGATAAAGGAGGCGATCCGGAAGGGTTTCGAGAAACACCTGGATATCAGGCTGGAACCTGCCGGGTTGACCCCTGCCGAGGAGCGTCTCTTCCAGGAAAAACTCGGGTACTATCGTTCATCCGGGTGGATCGACATGGTGCGCCCTGTTTTGGCCGGGCATGAGGTGGTTCAGTCCGCCTACAAGAATGAGGAGGGCCTGGTGCGGTTTACCGTGGTCGTCGATCTCCCGAAAAAGCGGATCAAGGACTTGTACATCACCGGGGATTTTCTCTCTTTCCCCACCAGGGCCCTCTTTGACTTGGAGGCGGAGCTGCGAGGGACCCCCCTCCAAAGAGAGTCGGTGCACCGCATAGTACGCCGGTTTTTTGATGATGGCCTGATCCTGATTCCGGGGATGACCCGTGACGATTTCCTGAAGCCACTGGACCAGATCCTTCGCAAGGTGGAAATCGCGAAATACGGAATTCCTCTCGAGTACTGCAATCTCATCTCTGTCACGAACGGCTCTTTTGAAGAGGTGCTCAACCGGGATCCATCGGTGCTCCTGCTACCTTACTGTTCCAAGGATCTCGAGTGCGACCTCAGGCACAAGAAGGGGTGCAGGGTGTGCGGGGATTGTTCCATCGGACCAGCCTGGACCATGGGACGGATGAAAAAGATGAAGGTGGTGTGTGTGGTGAGTTTCGAAGACCTGATGGAGGAACTGGAAAAGATGAAAGCCGCCGGGGTGTCCGCCTTCATCGGGTGCTGTTGTCAGCCCTTTTTTACCAAGCACGTGGACGATTTCGAGCGCGCGGGTGTTCCCGGCATCCTGCTGGACATAGATGACACCACCTGCTACGAGTTGGACCAGGCAAAGGAGGCCTACGCAGGCCGGTTCGCCAGCCAGACCCAGGTCAACCTGGATCTTCTCAACGCGGTCATGAATGTGGACCTGTAAGGGCCACGGTCTCGAAGGCGGGCCTAGGGCCGTGGGATGAGAGGGAGGTCTTCATGGTACTCGCCGGTACCGTGACCCATAATGAGGAACGGGGCCCGGCACGGCCACCCGGTGATCCCCAGGTCCTGGTGGTGGGAGCGGGTCCTGCGGGCTGTTCCGCGGCCCGGGCCGCGGCCGAGGCCGGCGTCCGGGTGCTGGTGGTGGAGCGCAAGGCGGTGGTGGGCGAGCCGGTGCGATGCGGGGAGTACGTGCCCGCGCCCCTGCTGCGGGAGGTGGGCCGCGGGGGCGCCTTCGTGGTCCAACCGGTGAAGGGGATGCGAACGATCCTGCCCTCGGGCGAGGTGCATACCCTGAGGGCACCGGGATTCATCATCAGACGGCGGCGCTTCGACCAGGTCCTGGCGGCCGGGGCGCGGGACGCAGGGGCCCACATCCTCCTTTCCACACGGGCGGTGATGGGTGAGGAGGGGAGCGTTCGGCTCCTGGGGGCGTCAGGGGAGGAGTGGACGGTGAAACCCCGAGTGTTGATCGGCGCCGACGGTCCCCATTCATCCGTGGGACGGCGGCTGGGCATTCGCAACCGAAATCTCCTGGCAGCAGTGCAGGTCCGGGTCCCCCTGGTGCGCCCCATGGATCACACGGAGGTTCATTTTCTCCCCGAAATCTTCGGGGGGTATGGATGGCTGTTCCCGCGGGGGGGCCAGGCCAACGTGGGCCTGGGCATGGCCCCGGGGCACGGGGGGCCTCACGCCCTCAGGCCTTTGTTGGGCTCCTTGCTGGGACGGCTGGCAGGAGAGGGAAAAATTCGAAACACGCCCCGGTCGCTGACCGCAGGATGGATCCCCGTAAGGCCCCTTGAAAGAACCGTCCGGGGATGGACCCTCCTGGCCGGAGACGCTGCCGGGCAGACGCACTCCATCACCGGGGCGGGGGTGGCCCAGGCGGTGGAATGCGGGCGAATGGCTGGAAAGTGGGCGGCACGGGCGGTCCTGGAGGACAGGGCCTCCGCCCTGGCGGGCTATGAGTCCGGGTGGCGAGATCTCTTCGGAGAGACACTTGAACGGGCCTGGGAGAAGAGGAAACACCTCGAAGCCCGATGGGACCGACTGGAGGAGGTGATTCGGTCCTGCTGGGTGGGTTTCAGAGAGTATTATGCCTGAAGGTTCGGATGAACGAAAAGAGGCGGGGGAGCGGTCGGGGACCGCACGGAAGATCACATTCTACCTGCCGGGCATGTTTCACTACCACGGGCTCAAGGGCAAGTACCCCGGTGTCTCGGTCACCGGGAGCCGTTGCACCCTTCAGTGCGACCACTGCCGGGCCGGGTTGCTCAAGGGGATGATCGCTGCGGAGGATCCGCGGAGTCTCCTGGAAGTCTGTATCCGGCTGAAGGCCAGGGGGCATCACGGGGTCCTGCTGAGCGGAGGGAGCGACCGGCAGGGCCGCATCCCCTGGAAGCCGTTTCTTCCGGCCATAGAAAAGATCAAATCGGAGACGGGGCTCTATATCTCGGTCCACAGCGGTTTGGTGGACGACGAGACGGCCCGGGGGCTCAAGGCAGCAGGTGTGGACCAGGCTCTCATCGACGTGGTGGGAGACGACGAAACCTACCGGCGGGTGTGCCATGTGCCCTTCGGAGTGGACAGGATTAGGGCCTCCATGGAGGCCATGAGGCGCGCGGATTTGGCCCTGGCTCCACACATCGTGTGCGGCCTGGACGGCGGCAAGATGGGATCCGAGGAACGGGCCGTCCGCATGATCGCAACCGTGGGGGCCGAGCAGGTGGTGGTGGTCTCCCTCATGCCCTCTCCGGGAACTCCCTTTCACCGGGTCTCGACGCCCTCGGCTGAAGAAGTCGCCCGTATCATCTCCTGCGCGCGCGAACTCATGCCGGATGTGAGAATCAGCCTTGGCTGCGCCAGGAAGCGGGGGGATACCGCCATGGAGCTTTCGGCCATCGATGCGGGTGTGGACCGCATGGCCCTTCCATCGGAGGAGGCGGTGACGTACGCCCGGAGACGGGGACTTCGGATCTCGTACCAGCGCACCTGCTGCTCCGTATCCCTGGATCTTTCCCGGGATGCATGGTAAGGAGGGGGGGCCTCCGGCGGCAAGCGGAGCGCCCGGTCGGCCCCTGACGGAGCGAAGGGAGGCCCCTCTGGGAAGAAGGGAAAATTGAGGAAGACCGTCCATGGAAGCATCAAAGACTACAGGACTCACGGAGAGCCCCCACTATGTACGGATGAGCCTGGCCGCCGCCATGACCCTTGGGTTCAAGCGAGGCCTCTTCTACCGGAACGCCAGGCTCTATTGCATCAACCTGCTCTTGACGTATGAGCAGGGCTGTGCCGCCCGATGCGCATACTGCGGCCTGTCGGGTAAGCGGCCGGGGACATACGGCGGCAAGAGTTTCATCAGGGTCACCTGGCCCACCTACGATCTTGGGGAAGTAATGGACCGGATCGCGGAGCGCGGCAGGCGCGTGCAACGGATCTGTCTGTCGATGATCACGAGCAAGAGGGCGGTGGAGGATACGGAGGAAATCTGCGCCAGGCTCCGATCCAGGCTGGATACGCCCATCTCCGTGCTGGTTTCCCCCACCATCCTCCGAGCGGGGGACTTGCGGGCCTTTCGCCGCGCAGGCGCCGACAAGGTTGGCGTTGCCGTGGATCTGGCCACCCCGGAACTTTTCGAACTTTACCGGGGAAAGGGCGTGGGCGGACCCCACAGGTGGACGCGTTACTGGGAGTGCCTGGCCGAGGCCCTTGAGGTCTTCGGACAAGGCAACGCAGGCCCCCACTTCATGGTGGGTATGGGGGAAACGGAAGAGGAAATGTGCAGGGCGATCCAGAGGGCCCGGGACATGGGCGGAAGGACCCACCTATTTTCCTTCTACCCGGAAGCCGGATCCGCGCTGGAGCACCGGCCCCCTCCCCCCATAGACCAGTATCGCAGAGTGCAGCTTGCCCGCTACCTGGTGGACGAGCGTCTGTCCCACGAATCGCGGTTTTCCTATGACGAAGAGGGCAGGATCGCGGATTTCGGCCTGTCACGAGGGAATCTGGACTTGGTGATCGAAACGGGCGAGCCTTTCCGCACGAGCGGGTGCACGGGCCGCGACGGACATGTGGCCTGTAACCGTCCTTTCGCCAATTCCAGGCCGGGACCCCACATGCGCAACTATCCTTTCCCGCCCACGGCGGACGATGTGGCCAGGATCCGGCGCCAGATGGGTCAGGTCCCCATGACCGCAGGGACGACGCAGGAGGATGACCGGGAATTTCGGGCCGAAAGCGCGGGTTCCTAGTCATGCCCCCTGCGCAGGGCGAGGATTTCATGGGGAGGTGATTCATGAAACCGGGTGCTGAAAGGGTCGTGGATATTCTGCACGAGGCCGGCGTGGAGGTGGTCTTCGGCATCCCCAGTATCCACAATATTCGGCTCTACGAGGCCCTTCGCAAGAGACCTTCCATTCGACACATCCTGTGTCGCCAGGAGGCAGGCGCGGCTCACATGGCCGACGGCTACGCCAGGGCGGCCGGGCGCCCTGGCGTGGTGGTGACCTCCACCGGACCGGGCGCTGGATACACCGTGCCCGCCTTACTGGAGGCATTGGGCAGCCTTTCGCCCGTGGTTATGATCACCACCAACATCAAGTCCTCCAAGATCGGGAAGGGAATCGGAACTCTGCACGAGCTGGACCGCCAGGACCGAATCTTTCAGGGCATCACCAAAGAGACCTTCGTGGCCCGATCGCCCGAAGACGTGGTCCCAAAGACCCGGCAGGCGCTGCGGGCGGCCCTCTCCGGGAGACCCGGGCCCGTGTATCTGGAACTGCCCACGGATCTCCTCGACAGGCAAGTCCCTGGAGGAGAGCACGGCCCGGACACGGATTCCTTGTTCGCCCCCCCCGGAGACGCCTCGGAGCTCGCAAGGGCCGTGGATCTTCTCAACTCCTCATCCCGCCCTGTCCTCCTCGTGGGGACCGGGGCCGTGCGGGCCGGGATGGCCCGGGAGGTCAAGGCCCTGGCGGAAGAATTGGCGGCCCCGGTGATCACCACGGTTCCGGCCAAGGGAATACTCCCCGAGGATCATCCCCTGGCCTTTGGAAACGCGGCGAGGAGGGGGGCGGTTCGCAGGATGATTCAGTCCGCCGACGTGGTCCTGGCATTGGGTACGCGTCTGCGGGAGGTGGACACCAAGCGGCGGGGAATCACGCTCCCCCGGCTGATCCATGTGGACTGGGATGAACAATGGATCGGCAGGAATTTCCCCCCCCATGTGGCCCTCACCGGCGACATCGTGGCTCTTGCCCGCAGTCTCCTGGGGGGGGTGGCGGAAGGAGGCGGGGGGCGGGCTGGTTGGGCCGAGGCCTTCGGGCGGGAATCGGCGCAGGAGCAGGAAGAGATCCGTCGTCTACGGGAAGTCAGCTACCTGGATGCCCTCCGCGCGGCGATTCCCAGGGACGGGGTGCTGGTGGCGGACAACACGATCCTGGGGTACTGGGCCGAATACTTCTACCCTTCCCATTTCCCCGGCGGCCTGGTGCCGGCCAAGGGTTCGGCCGTCATTGGATTCGCCTTTGCCGCCGCGGCGGGGGTCAAACTTGCCCTGCCGGAGCGGCCTGTGGCGGCCCTCATCGGGGACGGCGGTTTTCTATACTCCGCCCAGGAACTGGCCACCTGCGTGCGGCACGGAATCGGGTTCCCCGTGGTGGTGGTCAATGACGGCGCCTACGGGATCATCGGGCAGCTTCAGGAGGGCGCCTATGGGACCGCCTTTGAATCGGACCTCGTGAATCCCGATTTCTGCGCCCTGGCGCGGGCCTTCGGTGTTTCTTCGGTCCGGGTGGAGAGCGCGGATGAACTGGGCCGAGAAGTGCGTGAGTCCATCGCCTCCGGCGAGGTGCGGCTGGTGGAGCTGCGCGCTACCTTTCCGGCCTCTCCCTTTGCCCGCTATTGAGTGCTCAAAATCTTTCCATCCGCCTTGACAGGGGGGCTTTTCTTCCATATACTCCGGCCGTTTGAGTCCATCGGTTGCAAACGGCCTTTCTGATGCTTTCAGATTCGGTTCCGAAGCCCCAGCCTCAAACCCAATTCTCGAGACGATATTCCTGCCCGGACGCCCCAGGTCCGATGGGTATGTAAGGAGGATTTGATGAATTTCGACGCCGCTTCTTTCAGAGATCTCGACCCCGGTCGGAGGGTCTTGATGGGCCCAGGGCCCAGTGATGTTCCCCCCAGGGTGCTGGAGGCCCTCTCGGCACCCACCGTGGGTCATCTTGATCCTTATTTCCTTTCTGTCATGGACGACACCCAGCGTCTCTTGCGATTCGTTTTTCAGACGGAAAATCGACTCACAATCCCGGTCTCCGGTACCGGAAGCCCTCCAGGGCCACCGCCACGGCATAGGGAG
>JAFDIS010000117.1 GCA_019307945.1 Deltaproteobacteria bacterium
TGCATAAGATTTCCTCCTTCGCTCAGTAGAATGTTTCCTTTGGCGTTATCATGATCATCGTCTACTATTTTTCAGACGAAAATGCAAGCAATATCTTTACAAAGCCAATTTAATTTTCCCTTATAAAATCCATTATTTCAATATATTTGTTAGAGATATCATAAAAAAATGTCAACAAAAACTTTTACCACTTCCTTGTCAATCTTCCGGTTATGTGCTTAAAGGCACAGGTTATTGATACGCTTGGGTTTCCGTCCCGGAAAGTCGTGCCGTTAATTGAACTGAAAGAAGAGAGGAGGATATCAAGATGGAAAAGTTTCGATTTTTCTTGATTACAATCGCCCTGGCCTTTGCCCTGGCCTTCAACCTGGGTTACGCCCAAAAGGCTTTTTCGGCCGGCCCCTTGATCCTCAAGTATGCAGATCCATCAAAACCCGGCACGGCACGCACCCAGGCTGCCGAGGATACCATGAAGGAGATAGAGAGGAGGACAGGGGGAAAAGGTCAAGCATGAGTTTTATTGGTCCCAGTCCCTTCTCAAGTCTAAAGATATCTTGAAAGGAATAAAGGCCGGCACCTGTGATTTACGGCGTCATTACGGAAGAAAGCATTTCAAAATTGCTTATCGCCGGAATTATACCGGGAGTGCTTTCCATGGCCCTCTTTGCCGTGCTTGTGGTGCTATGGGCCAAGATCCGACCCGCCCATGCCCCGCGGGGAGAATCGTTCTCCCGGCGAGAAAGACTCGCCAGTCTCAAGGACGTAATCGGCATTCTCCTCCTTTTTATTTGCGTCACGGGAGGAATCTATTCCGGCCTGTTCACACCGACAGAGGCCGGGGCGGTAGGTGCCTTTATCATCCTCATAATGGCCTTGGCGATGAAAAGACTCAACAAGCAGATCTTCAAGGAAATTGTCTTGGAAACCCTCAGGGTCGTCTCTTCCATATTTCTTATCGTGCTGGGTGCTTACATCTTTATTCAGTTCCTTTCACTTACCCGCCTCCCGGTCAACTTTGCCGAATGGGTCATAGGGCTCCATGTCAACCGAATAATCATCATAATCGGAACCGTGGCCGTTTATCTTATCCTGGGTTGCTTCCTGGACGCCCTCGGGCTCATTTTGCTTACCGTTCCTTTCATCTCCACGGCAATTTCCGGCCTTGGTTTTGATCTCATATGGTTTGGCGTCATAGTGGTCAAACTGGTGGAAATCGGTCTCCTCACCCCCCCGGTCGGAATTCAGGCGTATGTGCTGAAAGGGGTGGCTCCGGAGTTGTCCCTCCGGCAGATCTTTTCGGGCTTTATCCCCTTCTTTCTGGTTGATATTTTTTGCGTGATAGGGTTACTTATCGCGTTTCCGCAAATTGCAACCTTCCTGACCACTTTCATGTAACCGGATCATGAAAGGTTGTTGTTCCTGAGGCTATGGGGTGAGGAATCCCCGGACCAGCGTGCAGACCGTTTCCATCTTTTCCAGGAAGGCCGCATGCCCCGTGGCGGGGATGGATACGATCCGGGCGTCCGGCATGGCCTCGCTCATGGCCAGCATCTGCTCGTGAGGGGTAACGATATCTTCCTGTGCCGCAATGAGAAGGGTGGGCCTTTCGATGTCCGAAATCCGGTCCCTCAAGACCATGAACCGGATGCTCGAAAAATCGGTGGCCTCGAACCGGGGGGATTCCATCATCATCTGGAACATGGTGGGGACCCCGAAAAAGACAGTGACGCGTTCCTTTTCAATCAATTCGAGGATCAGGTCCGGATCAAAGCTCTCCACCAGGATATTGGTTCCCCTGCAGTGGAAAATGGGCAGCGTGAAGACGTTCCACCCGGCCGTGTAGAACATGGCCGCGTGGAGGATGGTCCGATCCTCGGAACAAAGGTCCCAGCCCAGGTTCGTGTTGATGGAGTTCCAGGTGATCATGCCGTGGGTGAGGAGCACGCCCTTGGGGAGACCGGTGGTCCCCGAGGTATAGATGATCAACTGGGGATCATCGGTCGAAAGTTCCACTTCCGGCGGGGGCGCCTGGGAAAGGTCGGACCACACCCGGGGCAGGGGCCTCCCCACCGTGTCCTCGTCGTCCAGGCACACGAAATGGCTCAGGGACACTTCGTCCTTGAAAGAGGCGACCACATCCCCGTGCGCGCCGTCGAAAAAGAGGGCCTTGGGGGCCGCATCCTCGAAAAAATAGTCGAATTCGCCCCTGGCCAGACGGAAATTGAGAGGCACCATGACCGCCCCGAGCCGGCTCAGGCCAAGGAAGAGAAAGATGTATTCGGCACGGTTGAAAGAGAGGCACGCCACACGGTCCCCCTTTTCCACCCCAAGCTCCTCTCTCAGGAAATTGGCCATGCGGCAGACTTCCGCCGACAGCTCGCCATAGGTATACCGCCGGCCTCCGATCACATCCACCAGGGCCTCCTTTTCCGGGCAGGCCCGGCCCCATCGGACGATCCAGTCACCGTAAATCATGTCTCTTCCCTCTTTCGGGTCTCGCCCCAGCGCACCAGGACCGCGTTCCGGGCATACCCGATGCCCGCCGAAATCATGAGCACCAGGTCCCCATCCCGAAGGCGGCCTTCTTCCAGAGCCAGTTCCAGGGAAAGGATCTGATCATTCTGGCCGTGGTGCCCGAATTCCGCGAGATACCGGGTCTGATGGGGCCCGAGCCCCAACTGCTCCATAAGGTAGTCGTGCGCGCTCCGTTTGACGAGAAGTGTGGCCAGGTAGTCCACGTCCGAGCGGGTGCAGCCGCATTTCTCCAGAGCCCGGTCGATGCAAAGGAGCCAGTTCTTGAGGCTCAGGCGTTCCAGCCGTTCCTTCATTCCCACATTCCCACCGGGTCCATGACGTCCAGGTACTGCCTTCCAGCCTCGAGGCCCTCCCGGGTCATGGGCGCCGCCGACCCCCCTTCCGGCACATAGACGTCCCACGTAAAGGAACCGTCGCTGATGGCATGGCTCTGCAGGATTTCGTTCTTGGGGCAGTTGCGCTGCACCACACAGGCCGCCCCACCCGCGGCGAGGTAGTACATCCAACGTACCCGGGGGTTCGCGTAATCGATGAGGTCCGAGTTGCGGTAGCCTGAAACGATCAGTACGTTCTTAAGGCCCGGGTCCAACAGGATCATGTCCCGGGCGAGTTTCAGGGCCACCAGGGTCGTCCCGCAGCGCTGCTGCAAGTCAAAGGACCATGCCCTGTCAAGGCCCAATTCCTTCTGAATCTTGGGGCCCACGGGCCAGTTCCGGTACTCCTTGACTTCCTCCCCGCTCCAGATCACAAGGTCGATCTCCCGGGGATCCAGGCCCGCGTAGTAGAGGGCCTTGCGGGCCGCCTTGATGCCCATGGCCACGGTGCCGTCCCCGGGACCGGGTACGTTTTTCTGGTACCAGCCCAGCTTGGTCCGAATGATTTCGGCCGGCGTATCGGACCGCGCCGCTATATAGTCCGCGTCGTGGTAGGAGCGGGGGATATAGGTCGCAAGGCTAAGGATGCCTGCGGTGGTTTTGGATCCGGACATGATCAGGCTTGAACCCCCTTCTTCTTGGCGATGTATCCCCGGACGGTGCCGATGACGCCTTGGGGAAAGAATACCACCACGAGGATGAACAGGACACCGAAGAGCAGCAGCCACCGCTCCATGACCGCATGCAGGAACTAGGCCCCAGGGAAGGCCTGCTTCGCCAGGTGCTCCAGGTCCGGCAGGAAGGTCTCAGTGATCAGGATGAAGGCGACTCCCACGATGCCGCCGTAAAGTGTCCCCATGCCGCCGATGATGACCATGAGCAGGACATTGAGCATGATGGCCATGACCGCGAGCCGGTGAAGATCACCGCGCGGGCCGGGCCTGCCTCCGCGGCCTCAAGGGGCCTGACGATCTCCTTCATGAGGGGCGTGTCGAGGGAGTTTCTGTCACCGGGCCGGTCAATGGTGATGCGGCAGATCTCGTCTCCATCCCGCACGATGAGTTTCCGGTAGCTTTCCGTCATATCCATCCTCCCGCTTCTCAAATGACGAAGCCCCCGTTGGGGCTCAGGACCTGGCCGGTGAAAAAATCGGCCCCCGGTCCCGCTCCAGCATGACGGGCAGGACGCTCCTGGTCATCTCCATTGCGGCGAAGAGATTGATTTCGAACACGCGGCGCCAGATCTCTTCCGTGACTTCGAGGAAGCTGCCGTACATGCCGAGTCCCGCATTGTTCACCAGGACGTCTATTCGATTCCACCGCTCCAGGATACGGTCGACGATCTTTTCACGGTCCGCCGAGCGAAGCAGATCGCCGGGTATCTCAAGGGTCGGCCCTGGGCATGTCTTGGAGGTACGGTGCAGGCCCTCCCGGCTTCTCGCAGTCAGTGCCACGTACGCCCCTTCCCGGCTGAAACACCGGGCCATTGCAGCCCCGATGCCGGAACTGGCACCTGTCACCAGCACCACTTTGTCTGTGAGGTCAACCAAGGATGAAACTTTTTTGAAATATGAACCAACTATCAGTTTTTCTATTTCATTCCGGGCCGCCTGTCAAACAAAAAAACACTCCGGTTTGTTATCCGCGCCCGACCCCTACGCCGTAAAGCGCGAAAAGCAGGAGGTCTTCCAGCATCCGGCGATGGGTCTCGGTACTCCCTGCGGGATTCCACACCACCCATTTGATGCCTGCAAAGTGGGTAAGCCCCATGAGCGTTCTGGCCAGGAAGACGGGAGGAAGGTCGCGGATCTGCCCCCGTTCCATCCCCCGGCGGAGACCCCGCACGTAACCTTCGGCAGTCTTGTTGTAATACCACAACGTGACGGGCCTGCTGATCATTTCACACTCGGGCACGATGCGGTAAATCTCCCTGTGGCGCTTGAGGAAACGAAAAAATGCCAGGATTCCCACACGCTCAACGTCCCGCCGGTCTTTCATGACGGAGGCGTACCGCTGAAGTTCCACGCGCATCTGGTGGTTGAGGTACTTCACCAATCCCTCCACCAGATCGGCCTTGCTCTTGAAGTGGACGTAAAAGGTCCCCTGGGCCACCCCGGCCTCACGGGTGATGTCGGAAATATTGGCCCCGTTGATTCCGTGAAGCCCCAGGATCTTTTCCGCGGCCTGGAAGATGGCCCGACGGGTCCTCTGTCCCCGCGTCAGGGGGCGGCCTCCTTGGGAACGCAGCTCCCGGGGCTCGGGCATGGAGAGCAGGTCCCAGTCCGGTGTTCGATCCCATGGTGCGGAACCGGAAATGCCCTTCCAGACAAAATCCGTGATCATTTCCACCAGACGGTCCTGTTCGAACACCTCGGCGTCGGGACCCCAATCCATGGCATGAAAATAGCAGATCCCCGTCAGGCCGTAGGCCAGGAGGTTGGGGTCTAAAGGCCTCGCCTCGCCCGCCTGAAACGCATTGCGAAAAAGGTCCCGGTAGAGCCGCGCCACCGCCTCGTAATACGAAATGGTGACGCCGTCGATAAGTTCCGATTCTCCTAGTATCCTGTGAAAGGCGAAGTTGTCGCGCATGTGCTCACAGAGCAGCCTCACACCTTGCCTCAAGGATTGCAGAAAACCGCCTTCACCTCCGGAAAAGGCGGAACTGCGGGCGAGGAATCGGGAAGTGACCACGTCGTGCAATTCCAGAAAGACCTGCTCCTTGTTGCGGAAATACTGGTAGAAAGTACCGATGGAGACCCCGCATCGCCTCGTGATCTCGGAAACGGAGGACCCGTAGTAGCCGTGCGCCTTGAAGACCTCGTGGGCTGCTTCCAGGATGGCGGCTCTCGTAGCCCTTCCTTTTGCGCCCAGGGATCTTCTCTGGGCGGTGGCATCCACTGCTGATTTCATTGGAACACCTCAAAGGTGAATCATCTATCATTTCTATACACGCGCTTCAAGGTCCCGGCAAGCCTTTTTTCGCTTGCCAAGAAAAAAAACGGCGGGGGCTGGAAGGAGCCGCCGGGAGACCGGCCGAGCGACCGCCGTCCCTCCAAGGTTGACAGCCCCGCAGACTTTCCCCTATGCTCCGGCGGAAACCAGGCGAGCCCCCGCTGTCGGAGAAGAATGCGGGAAAATGGAAGGACAACCCAGGGAGGTCTGATTCATGAAGCGACCTTTAGAAGGCATACGTGTAGTGGAATGCGGCGTCTTTCACGCGGGCCCGGGCGGCTCCGCCATTCTGGGAGATCTGGGGGCCGAAGTGATCAAGGTGGAGCAGCCGGGTGTGGGCGATCCCATCCGGGCCGCCAAGATGATAGGCCGGATACCGTTTGAAATCCCCGGTGACCGCACGCTCTTCTGCGAGGGCGCCAATCGTAACAAGAAAAGCGTCACCGTGGACCTCAAGAAGGAAAAGGGCCGCGATATCGTCTACGAACTCGTGCGACAGGCGGACGTCTTTCTTACCAACCTGCGACGGCCCGCGGTGGAGAGTCTCAGGATCAGTTACCGGGAAATCCGGGAGGTCAACCCTGAAATCATATATGCGGGTGTCTCCGCCTTCGGGCCCAAAGGACCGGACCGCGACCGGGGCGGATTCGACTACCAGGGTCAGGCCCGAAGCGGCTTCATGTTTTCGGTGGGAGAAGAAGGGGCGCCCCCCGTGGTGAGCCAGTTCGGGATCATCGACCAGGCCACGGCCATCATGGCGAGCCACCAGATCATCACAGCTCTGTTCATGCGCGAGCGCACGGGCAGGGGTCAGGAGGTCCATGTCTCCATACTGGGCTCGGCCACCTTCCTTCTCTACTTCAACGTGCTCACGGCCCAGTTGGGCCGATTCGAGGTGCCGCGGCACACACGTTCCACGGAATACCCCTTGAGAAACTACTACCGCTGCGGTGACGACCGCTGGATCATGATGACGCTCACCCCGCCGGAACGCCACTGGGCACCTCTGTGCAAGGCCATCGGTCGACCGGATCTTGAGAGGGACGGGAGGTTTTGGCCCCTCACCAAACTCCAGGAAAACGGACAGGAACTCACCCGCATTCTGGACGAGGTTTTCCTGACCCGGCCCAGGGACGAGTGGCTCGACATCTTCGCAGGGCATGACCTTTTCGGTTGCGCCGTTCACCGTCTCACGGATCTAGCGGACGATCCTCAGATCCTGGAAAACGGCTACCTGGTGGATTTCGAACACCCCACCCTTGGACCCGTGAAGATTCCCGGCTACCCGGTCCATTTCGGCGAGGCCAGGGCGGGAACGGTGAGTGCTGCGCCCGACCTGGGGCAGCACACGGAAGAAGTACTCTCCGGGCTTTTGGGCTATGACGCAGACGAAATCGAGAAGCTTAGATCCGAGGGTGTCATTTGAAAGGCGCCCCCTCCGGCGCCCAACGACCCGGTACCTGGGGGACACGTAATGGCCTTGACACTTGATCAAAAATTTGATTAATTTTTTCATCACATTTCTTAGAAAATTGTTCGAGGTTCTCTACATTCATCAGCGGGAGGATAAACCATGGAGATCAAGGACAGCAAGGCGGTGGTCACGGGCGGGGCATCGGGCTTGGGAGAAGCCACGGTGCGGGCCCTGGTGGCGGAGGGAGCGCAGGTCGCCATCATCGACATGGACCGAGACAAGGGAGAGGCCCTGGCCGGTGAGTTGGGAGCTGCGGTGCGGTTTTTCCCTCTCAACGTGGTGGACCACAATGAAGTGGACAATGTGATCCAGAAAATACTCGAGGCGTTCGGGACCCTGCATGCGGTGATCAACTGCGCGGGGACGGGAGGCTCGGTAAGAATAGTCGGAAAAGAGGGCGTGGTCCCGGTGGAGTGGTTCACGCGCATCGTGGACGTCAACTTGCTGGGCACTTTCAACATGATCCGGTCCACGGCCTCCTCCCTCATGCGGAACGAGCCCAATCCGCAGGGCGAGCGTGGGGTGTACGTGAACACCGGCTCCATCGCGGCCTTCGACGGCCAGGTGGGGCAGGCGGCCTATTCCGCGTCCAAGGGAGGCATCGTGTCCATGACCCTGACCCTGGCCCGGGAGTTCGCCGACAATGGAATCCGCGTCATGACCATCCTGCCCGGCATCTTCAACACGCCCCTCCTCAATCGAAACCCCCAAAAGGTGCTGGACCGGCTGGCCAGGCAGGTTCCCTTTCCACCGCGCCTGGGAGAGCCGCCCGAATTCGCTTCCCTCGTACTTCACATAATCCGGAATCCTTACCTCAACGGCGAGTGCATCCGGCTGGACGGGGGTCTTCGAATGGGGTTCGGAAGAAAATAGAACGAAAGCCCTCACAGGGATAGGAGATTTCAGATGCCCACCGCGGCGGTAAACGGAATCCAACTGGGGTATGAGATCGCAGGAAGAGGAGACTGGGTCGTCCTCATTGGCGGCTATACCATGACCAAGGAGGCCTGGGGGTCTCAGGTGGGAGCCCTGGCGCGGGAATTTCAGGTGCTCACCTTCGACAACCGGGGAGTGGGTGAATCCACCGTGCCCGGGGACCCCTTCACCATCGCGGACATGGCCGCGGATACCGTCGCCCTGATGGACTTTTTGGATATCAAGGCGGCTCACATCTTCGGGGTGTCCATGGGCGGCCTGATCGGGCAGGTCCTGGCGCTCGACTATCCGGGCCGGGTCAAAAAACTCGTCCTGGGGTGCACCACCCACGGGGGTCGGCACGCAGTTCAACCGGAAAAGGAGGTCATGGAGATCCTGGCCAAGGCAGCCGACCCCGGGGTCCCCAGGGAAGAGGCCTACATGATGCGCGCCCAAGTGGTCTTTGCGCCCGCGTTCCTTGAAAAAGAAAAGGACCGGCTCCAGATGCTCATGAGGCAGTCCCTTGCGCACTGGCCCACGCCCAGGGGGGCCGCAGGTCAGATGGCGGCCCTGAGCCGTTTCAACGTGCGGCACCGCTTGGGCGAAATCCGCTGCCCCACCCTCGTAATCACGGGCGCCCAGGACCGCATGATGCCCCCTGAAAACTCAAGGCTCCTGGCCGAGGCGATCCCGGGCGCAAGACTCGAAATCCTGGAAGGGGCCGGGCACAGCTTCTTCTTGGAGAAACCCGAAGAGGTAAACCGCATCCTTCGAGACTTCTTCCTGGCATCGTGAAGATCCTCGGGGGGGACAAAAATTGGACGAGACCTTGAAGGTACAGATCGAGGCATTCCTCAAACCCAGTTCCGTGGCCGTGGTGGGCGCCTCAGACCGCATCGGTTCCTGGGGTTCCATCCTCATGAACGGCCTGAAGTACTGGGACTTCCCGGGCGCCCTCTACCCCGTGAACCAAAAGGCCGAAACGGTTGGCGGGCTTCGAGCCTACCCTGACCTGGAAGCGATTCCCGGAGCCGTGGACCTGGCGCTTCTGGCCGTGCCGGCGGAGGTGATCCGGGAGACGGTCCTGGCCTGCGCCCGGAAAAAAATACGTGCCGTTGCCGTCATCGCCGCCGGGTTCGGTGAGGCCGTGGAGGGTGGAAGGGAGCAGGAACTGGAGCTTGCCGCCATCGCCCGGGCCAACGGGATGCGCATTTTGGGCCCCAACGTGAGCGGTGCGTTCAACCTGCACGCGCGTTTCAATGCCTCGGCCGCACCTCCCAACCGCCTTCATCCCACTGCCGTGAGCGCCGTGTGCCAGGGCAGCTATGCCATCTATGATCTGGTGATTTCGGGCTACTGGAGGAAGATGGGGATCGGGCAGTTCGTTCAGACGGGAAACGAGTGCGATCTGGACGTGAACGACTTCCTGGAGTATTTCGGTGAAGACCCCCGCACAGGCGCGGTGGTGATGTACCTGGAAACCCTGCGCAACGTAAAGCGCTTCCGCGAGGTGGCGGGCAGGGTGGCGCGGCAAAAACCAGTGATCGTCCAAAAGGTGGGAAGAACGCCGGGCGGTGCGAGGGCCGCCCGCTCCCACACAGGGGCCCTGGCTGGCGACCATTCCTTTTACGAGGGCCTTTTCAGGCAACTGCGCATCGTGCAGTCTCCGTCCATGGAACGTCTGATCCCGCTGGGCAACGCCTTTCTCAAACTCCCAGCGGTCAAAGGCGACCGGGTGGCCATCATCACCATGGGGGGCTCCTGGGGCGTGGCGCTCACGGACCTGCTGGAAGAGCGGGGGCTCCGTGTCCCGGAATTGGGCACTTCGGTCCAGGGCGCGCTGCGGGAACTGGGTCTTCCGGCGCGGGCCTCGACCCGAAACCCCATCGACATAGGGGCGGCGGCGTCCGTGGCCTTTTCTCCGGGCGCGGTGGAGGGGATGGCCCGGGCGGTGCTGTCCTCCGGTGAAGTGGACGCCCTAGTGCTGCACGGTTTCGGGCGTCTGGCCTTCATCGCGCAGGATCCTGAATCCACACAGATCATAGTGGAGATGGAAAAGGAAGTGATGCGTTCCTGCGCCCGACTGCAGGAGAAATACGGCCTACCGGTGCTCATCGCATCGGCGGTCCTTCCCTCCCATGGCCCCGCCGTGCGAGAGGTGCTCGAAGAGGGAGTCACGGTCTATCACCAGTTGGAGGAAATCGCCGACATACTGGCCCTCAAACGCGGCTACGACGGGAGCACAATGGAATCAATCCTTTGAGAACCCCCTGCATTCCACCCAGGCCTCTTCGGGCCGCCAGATCATGCACAGTCCCCGGGTCAGGGAGCCGCAGGTCACCACGCAGGGTATTTTTTCGGAAAGATCCACACCGGAGCCCGGCCGCAGGGTCCGTGTTCGGAGACTAGTCCCTTCCTTCCAGATGATCTGCGGACCATGGGCGTGGCCCCGAAAAAGGATACGGTCGGGATAGGTCTGGAAAATTGACCGGACTTCCGTCTCTCCCAGGCTGCCGATCATGCAGGACAGGCCCAATTGCCGCGGGAAAGGCAGGGAGTGGGCAAAGAGGGCCCGCCCCCATTCCAGCACCAGTGGAAGCTCGCGCAGATAGCGAAGGGCGTCCGGGGGCACGGTCCGCCCCTCTCGTCCCTCTTGGTTCACCACCACGGTGTGGTCATTGTTTCCTTTGAGGGCCATGATCCCGTGGGAGATGATGAGCTCGAGGCAGGCTGCGGCGGTCTCGGGCCTGAGAGAGTCACAAATATCGCCCAGGTGGTAGATCCGTCGGCACCGCAGCGGCCGCAGATGGCAAAGCGCAGCCGTGATGGCCTCTGCTCTCCCGTGGCTGTCCGCCAGGATTCCCACCGGTCCTTCCGCAGGGGGCGGGCCTTGCCGGCCGCGTTCTCCCATGGTCCCCTCAGTTGTCTGACCGGGACCGCGCCCTGAGTCCCGCCTTGAAGGTATCCCAGAAGTCCTTGTCCGCATCCTTCCAGGCGGCGCCGAATTTCTGCTCGAAGTAGGAGGAAGGAAGCCTCTTCTGCCAGCGGTCCCAGGGATTTTCGTTCAGGCGCCCGGCCTCAAGGACATCGGCAAGAAAATCGGCGATGTGGGCCATCTCGTCCTTGGGAACGTAAGAGACGGCCCCTTCCTTGATGGAACGAACGATGTTGTCCGGGGTGAAGGCATGGGCCGTAAGCATAACGGCGGGCACCCCTTTGCTGTTGGCGATCTCCAGGAGCTTGTAGCCGTCCACCCCCATGATGTCCAGCACGGCCAGGTCAAAGGGCTCCGATTC
>JAFDIS010000184.1 GCA_019307945.1 Deltaproteobacteria bacterium
CACCTGCTCTACCGGTGTGCACGTCATGGAAAAGGCCTCGGCCACGCCGGGACAGGTAACCACGCCCTTCGCGATGTTCACCCCGGCCCGGACCTCCGGGTTTTCTCTTACGGCTCTTTGCCACCCCTTGTCGGCGATCTCGAGGGCGTAGGGGAGCGTGGCGTTGGTCAACGCATTGGTGGAGGTCTTGGGCACGGCGCCCGGCATGTTGGTCACACAGTAGTGGACGATGCCCTCCACCTCATAGGTGGGTTCCCGGTGGGTGGTGGGCCGGGAGGTCTCAAAGCATCCTCCCTGATCTATGGCCACGTCAACGAGCACCGCGCCCCTTTTCATGAGCCTAAGCATATCCCGGGTCACCAGTTTCGGCGCCTTGGCGCCGGGAATGAGCACGGCGCCTACCACCACATCGGCCTCTGCGAGATAACGCCTGATTGTGGCGGGATTCGACATGAGCAGAAAGCAGTTTCGGGGCATCACGTCACTCAGGTAGCGTAGCCGATCCAGGTTCGTGTCGAGCAGGTAGACCTTGGCCCCCAGCCCGCAGGCCGTCTTGGCGGCGTTGATGCCCACGGTCCCGCCGCCGATGATCAGGACGGTACCAGGGTTGACCCCGGGGACGCCACCCAGGAGCACACCCAGCCCGCCTTGGGCCATTTCCAGGTACTTTGCGCCCTGCTGGATGGCCATGCGGCCTGCCACTTCGCTCATGGGCGTGAGCAGGGGGAGGCTTCCGTCGGCCTTCTGGATGGTCTCGTAGGCGATGCACACCGCCTTCGTCCGGATTAGAGCCCGAGTGAGTTCTTCGGACGCGGCAAGATGAAGGTAAGTGAACAGGACCTGTCCCTCCCGGACGAGACCATATTCAGACGGCTGGGGTTCCTTTACATGCAAGACCATTTCCGCACGCGCATAAATCGCAGCAGGACCGTCCACGATTTCGGCGCCCTCTTTACGGTAGGCGTGATCCAGGAACCCGCTGCTCACGCCCGCCCCCCTCTCCACCAGCACCGTGTGGTTATGATGCCTCATTATTTCCACGCCCGCGGGGGTCATGGCAACACGGTTTTCTTCTTCCTTGATTTCTTTTAAGACTCCGACGATCATGATGCATTCTCCCTCGAACCTTGAAATCCTCCGTTCGGGGCCAGGGCGCCTTGGGGTAGATCGGGAAAAGGGGCCGCGCCCTCACTCCGAGGCGTCGCTCTCCCCCTGGACCTTAACGGCGCCCAATTCCCGGGCCGCCTTTTCCGCCTCCTGAACCCGGGCCTTTGCTTCGCGCCTTGCCGCAGCTTCTGCCTCCTGCCGGGCCTTTTCCGCCTCCTTGATCCGCCTTTCGATGGCGATCATCGTTTCCCGGTCCGCCCTCCCCGGCATCCCCTGAGGGATGGGCGGAAGACCGTATTGTCCTTTATACCCAAAGCGGAAGGTCATTGCACGATCAAAAGAGAAAAGCCTGTAGCTCTTCGGGAGGCCGGAGAGAATGTCCTGCGGTGTCTTGAAGGGTGTCAGTCGAGGAACTTGGGTGGGGCATGGGCAGCGCCACGCATGGCGAGCTTTTCCTGGACCATGAGGGTGGAAGTACCGTGGGCCACGAGGTCGCCCTTTTCGTTTTCCACCGAGGCCTCACAAAGGCACAGGCTTCGTCCCACCCTGAGGCTACGGCCCCTGGCCACTAGTAGCCCTTTGGGCACAGGGGCAAGGTAATTGACTTTGAGATCCACCGTGGTGAGTCCCAGGCCCTCGTCCATCTGGCCGTAGACCGCCCAGAACGAGGCCGCGTCCACCAGCGAGGCGCAGGCCCCGCCGTGGGCGAACCCGTAAGGCTGGAGATGTTTTTTCTCGATGACTACCTCCGCTCGGGCTGTTCCCTGCCGGAGGTCGGCGACCTTCATGGACAGAAGGCCGAAGTAAGGCGCACTGTTGATTGCCTTATAGATGAAGATCACATGGTCGGGGTTGAGTCTTTTCATAGCCTTATTCAGCGCCTGGAGCGAAAAAATTGCGGGCCTATGGCCGAAAATCAGGTGAGCCACCTCTTGCGGCGCCGATAATGTTTCACGTCACGATAGCTCTTTTTCTTGCCCACTTCCGTCAGGCCCAGGTAGAATTCCTTGACGTCCTCGTTTTCCTTGAGTTTTTCCACCGTGTCGTCCAGGACGATCCGCTCTTTTTCTTGCCCACTTCCGTCAGGCCCAGGTAGAATTCCTTGACGTCCTCGTTTTCCTTGAGTTTTTCCACCGTGTCGTCCAGGACGATCCGGCCGTTTTCCATGACATAGCCGTGCTCTGCGATGGAAAGGGCAAGGCGCGCGTTCTGCTCCACCAGGAGAATGCTCACCCCCTCTTCCTTGTTGATCCTCGTGATGATTTCGAAGATTTCCGACACCAGAAGGGGCGCCAGGCCCATGGAGGGCTCGTCCAGGAGCATGAGCTTCGGGGATGCCATGAGCCCACGGCCGATAACCAGCATCTGC
>JAFDIS010000022.1 GCA_019307945.1 Deltaproteobacteria bacterium
TCCCAGATGGAGAGCGAACGGCAGGGGATCGCCTTGAGCTCCCTCCAGCCGGAATTCCGGGAGGGGGTCACGGCCTTCGTGGAAAAACGAAAGGCGAATTTTCGGTCGGTTTCATGATGAGACAGGGAATCTTCACGGTGCCCTGTTGTCGATTTTGGTGAAGAAGCTCCTGGCCTCGGGCGGGCAGGCCGTGAAATGAACCCTGGAGGTTGGCACGCTCAGCATACTTTTGTGAAAGCCAAAGATCAACCCTCTCTTAGGGATTCTCTTGGGAGGGGCGTTGTGATATCATTTGTCGTCCGCATGGCAAGATTGTAAGTTTCAACCCCGCAAACAAGATGATTTCAAGGAGGCTGCCGATGGCCCTGTGCACGGCCGAAGACTATGTGGAACGACTCAAGAGGATGAGGCCCAATGTCTACGCCCACGGAAGGAAGATCGGGCGGGACGATCCCATGCTGGCACTGCCCATCAACACTCTCAGGTTCACGTTTGACGCGGTCAATGATCCGGAATTGCGGGATCTCATGTTGACCCGTTCTCACCTGACGGGAGAAGAGATCAATCGGTTTACGTCTCTGAACCTCAGCGTGGAGGACCTCTACGCCCAGCAGGAGATGAAGCGGCGATGCTGTCACAGGGTGGGGGGATGCACCCAGCGGTGTATGGCTACGGACACCCTGAACGCCATAGGCGTGGTGAGTAAGGAAATCGACGATGAGAAGGGTACGGAATATCATGCCCATTTCCTCGAGTTCCTGCGTTATTACCAGGCCAACGACCTGGTGGGCAGCACGGCCATGACCGACATGAAGGGGGACCGCCGGGCGCGTCCTTCGGCCCAGGAGGACCCTGATCTCTACCTCCATGTGGTGAAGAAAGATTCCGGAGGAATCGTAGTGCGGGGCGCCAAGAATCATATCACCATGGGGCCTTACGTGGATGAGCACCTGGTGATTCCCACTCGCACCCTTACGGAGGAAGAGGGGGACTGGGCCGTGTCCTTTGCGGTTCCTGCGGACGCCGAAGGGGTCAGGATCATCTCCCGGGTTGTGACCCCTCGGCCTAGGATTCGCCTCGAGGCACCCTACAATCGCTACGGCGTGGCCGATTCGGTGGTGGTTTTCGATGACGTGTTCGTGCCCTGGGAACGGGTCTTCATGTGCGGTGAATGGGAGTTCGCAGGCAGGCTGGCCCTGACCTTTGCGGGGTTTCACCGCCACTCATATTGCGGCTGTAAGCCCGCCATCACGGACATCATCCTGGGGGCCGCTGCCCTGGCGGCCGAGTACAACGGCGTGGAAAAGGCTCCCCACGTGGTGGATGAGCTCACGGAGCTCATGGTGATCGGCGAACTGGTCTATGCCTCCGGGATCGCCGCCGCGGCCCGGGCGACCCGGACCTCTTCGGGCATCTTCACACCGGCGTTTCTCTATTCCAACACGGGCAGGTACATGGCGGGGATCAATATCTATCACGAATACGACGTGCTGAACGCCATCGCTGGGGGGGTGCCTTCCACTCTGCCTCCGGAAGAAGACTGGCTGAACCCCGAGACCGGTCCGGACCTGGAAAAGTACATCCGCAGGAGGCCCGGCGTGCCTCCCGAAAATCTCCACCGGCTCTTTCGGTTCATCTCGGATTTTTCATGCTCCGCCATGGCGGGCTGGAGCCAGTACGCAGGCGTTCACGGCGGGGGCTCGCCGATCATGGAGAAGATCGGGATCCGCTCCGGGTACGACCTGGAGTCCAAGAAGCGGATCGCCAAGAGGCTGGCGGGTATCGAGGAATGAGAGCCGGCCCCGTTGTTCGCCTTTGATTGTTCTCAGGCGGCCATCAGTGAGAAACCTCCAGGCTCGGGGGCCTGCGGCCCCTGAGCACTGCAATGGTCCCGAGCATGAAGCTGCGAAAAGAGACCTCCTCCAGCCCCGCATCGGACATGATGCGGGCGAGCCTTTTCGGGGGCAGGAAGGCCTGTGTGGAAGCGGGCAGGTAGCGGTAGGCCGCGCGGTCGCGTGCCACGAGGGTTCCCAGGGCGGGGATCACGGCCTTGAGGTGAAAAACCACCAGGGGCCTTAAAAGGTTTCGGGGCGGGGGGCTGGTATCCAGACAAACCACCCATCCCCCGGGCTTTACCACGCGCACCTGTTCCTGAAATGTCTTCAGGGGATCCGACACGTTACGCACCAGGAAACCCGAGGTCACTGCGTCGAAGACGGCTTCGGGAAAGGGGAGAGTCAAGGCATGGGCCCGGCACCAGAGGATCCGCCCGCCTCCGGGTCTCTTTCGTCCCTCCCGCATCATCTCCGCAGTGAAATCCGCCCCGATTACCTTGATGGAGGGCTCAAACCTCAAGGCCTCCAGGGCGATGTCCCCCGTGCCGGTGCCCACATCCAGGACAAGGCAGCCGGGACGCAAACCGGCCCAGCGGACCACCTGCCTGCGCCAGGATGCGTCCATGCCGAAGCTCATGAGGCGGTTGAGGAGTACGTAGCGGGGGGCGATGCGGCCGAACATGCCGGAGACGCCCTGTTCATGGGTCATGGGACAAGGTCCTTAGCTCTTGATAGTCCGCTTCCTATTTCCACCACAGGAGGGGATTGAAGCGGGTGTCGAGGTCGTAGGCATCCACTCCTTCCCTGGTTTTGAGAAGTGATACCACTTTGTAGGTGAGGGGGGTGGCGGCCGCCTCGTATGCCGACTTGACGAGCCACTGGGTCGCGATCGCGCTGAACAGGGTCCCGGCCGGAATGCTCCCCCAAAAGGCGATGGTGATGAACACCATCGAATCGATCCCCTGCCCCACCAGGGTGGACCCGATGGTCCTGGTCCAGAGCCACCGGCCCCGGGTGGCCACCTTCATCTTGGCCAGGACAAAAGCGTTGACGAACTCCCCGGCCAGGTAAGCCAGAAAGGATGCGGCCAGGAGCCTGGGGGTGTACCCCAGGATCCGGTCATAGGCCGCCTGAGCCTCCCAGAACGGGGCCGCCGGGAGAACCCCGCCCAGCCAGAGGACCACTACCATCAGGAAATTGCAGCAAAACCCGAGCCAGATCACCCGGCGGGCCCGGTCATAACCGTACACCTCCGTGAGCACGTCCCCAACAATATAGCTCACGGGAAAAATGACCACCGCGACAGGGAGGACCAGTCCGAAGATCCGGATCAGTTTCACCGCCACTATGTTTGCAGTAAGGAGACTCGTGACAAAAAGGCCCACGATCACCACGAAGTCCCACGAGTATCCGTTCCTGGTAGACATGACAGCACCCTGGTTTCAATGTGAGGCCCGAAGGCGCCGTGTGGGGCCCCCTCGTCCCCGGACCTCTCCGGGGGTACCGGCGCAATCCCCGGCCCCCTGATTCGGTCCTCAATGCACCCCTGTATCACATCGCCGGGGTATTTGAAAGCGGCTTTCGGCATGCAGGCTCGAAGCAACAGGGCATGCCTCCCGGGCGGGGGGATGTTGAAAACGAGAGGACGGGTGGTTACATTAAAATCAACAGTCTAGATCCTAAGGGGTTTCCGCCCCTCATACCGGGAGCGTCTTATGAGCGAGGAAAACCTGATCATCCGATGCGGAACCTGCGGAACCCGAAACCGGATTCCCACCCGCCGCCTGAACGAAAATCCTGTGTGCGGTAAATGCCGCGCGCCCCTGTCCCCGGGTATTCACCGGGCCCCCGTCCATGTGACGGACGGGGATTTCGAGGCCCAGGTCCTTTCAGAGCCCGGGCCGGTTCTCCTGGACTGCTGGGCCCCCTGGTGCGGTCCTTGCCGGAGTGTGGCACCCATCCTCGACGAACTAGCCTCGGCCTACGCGGGGAGGGTCAAGATCGCCAAGCTCAACGTGGACGAGAACCCCGTGACCGCCTCGCGGTTCGGCATCCAGAGCATTCCGACCATGCTGTTTTTCAAGGGCGGCCGTCTCATGCAGAAGCTCGTGGGTGCCGTGCCCCGACAGGAAATCGAGGCAAACCTCCGGGCCATCATGTAAATCATAGTGAAATTTCAGGAAAATTGCCCCTCGCAGGTCCTCCGGGTGGTCTGGTGGGGCAAAGGGCGACAGCCAGACTTTTTCTTGCACAAACCCCCTGGGCTGTGCTAGTAAATTCAGGATGATAACCGGATTTCATCTCCCCTAGGGAGCAGGATCCCCCAAAGATCAACTCCGGGGGTCCGGTCATTCGACTGCCATGAAGATTCATGTGGAAACCCTTGCGGTAAACACCACCCGAAGGTGCGATGTGGTGGATTTGACCTCAGATGTGGACCGCCGGGTGCGCGATACGGGTATCCTGAACGGGGTGGTGACCCTTTTCGTCCCGGGATCCACGGGCGCGCTCACCACCATCGAGTATGAAACCGGCGTGATCAATGACCTCAAGAAGGCCATCGAACGGCTTGCGCCCCAGGACATGTATTACGAGCACAACGAACGCTGGGGGGACGGCAACGGCTATTCCCATGTGCGTGCGGCCCTGTTGGGTCCCTCCCTGCACATCCCCCTCGTGGATGGGCGGATGAGCCTGGGGACATGGCAGCAGATTGTCCTGCTCGATTTCGACAACAGGCCCAGGGAGCGGCGCGTGCTTGTGCACGTGATGGGAGAGTAGCCCGCATTTCTCACCGGCCCTGGTCATGAGACGGTGGAGAGGCAGGCAGGGTGAGCGGAAAAGTAGTATCGAGCGTTCCTTACCCCGCCCGCAGAAAGCCCCGGCTTCAGCCGCCCATGAATGCGGTCGGCGGCGAGATGTCGGACCACGCAGGTCCCCGCTATTGCGAGGCAGGTGGACCGAACCAAATGGTACCAAGGGCTTGCCCGTGGGGCTCCACGGTATGTCGTGAGCATTTCTTGAGCGCAACGCCGGACATGGACTCATCCGGCGGCGCGGTGGATTGCTGGTGAAAAATGCGGGCTGGATGCCGCAACGCGGTGCGGGAGCAAGGAGATCTTCGTTGACACTTGGCAACGCCACCGAGGAGCCCCGGATCAGAAGAAAGGTTCGCTTTGACGACAATGAACTGGCCCGGAGTCTCTACGGTGAAAGAAACGAGCACCTGCACCTGATAGAGGACAAGATCGGCCTCTCCGTGCACGCCAAGGGGAGTGATCTTATCCTCGAAGGAGGAGAGTGGCAGGTTCAACTGGCCGAAAAGGTCCTCCGGCAGTTATACGGGCTGCTCGAGTCCGATTATCCCCTTTTCCCCAACGACGTGGGCTATGCCGTTCGCATTTTGAGCGGTGACGAGTCGGTCGAGCTGAAGCAGATCTTCAAAGACCAAGTCTATATCTCCTCCAAGAAAAAAATCATCACCCCGAAGACCGTCAATCAGAAGGAATACATCGACAGCATCCGAAAGTACGATATAGTGTTCAGCATCGGGCCCGCTGGAACGGGCAAGACCTATCTGGCCATGGCCATGGCCGTTGCGGCACTGATGAAAAAAGAGATTCGACGTGTGGTTTTGGCCCGTCCGGCAGTGGAGGCGGGAGAACGGTTGGGGTTTCTCCCGGGCGACCTCTACGAGAAGGTCAACCCTTATCTCCGCCCCCTCTATGATGCACTGCACGACATGATGGACTTCGACAGTGCGTCACGCCTTATCCAGCAGGGGGTCATCGAAGTGGCGCCCCTGGCATTCATGCGGGGCAGGACCCTGAACGATTCCTTCGTAATCCTGGACGAGGCCCAGAACGCCACTTCGGAACAGATGAAAATGTTCCTCACCCGGCTGGGATTCAGTTCCAAGGCCGTGATCACGGGGGATGTGACCCAGACGGACCTTCCCGACGGGAAGCGTTCCGGACTGGTGGAAGCAAAGGAAATCCTTAGTCATATAAAAGGCATAAGGTTTGTATTTTTCTCCAGGGAGGATGTGATACGCCACCCGCTGGTGCAAGAAATCATTGACGCCTACGAAAAAATAGAGGAAAAGAGGCGGTTCCCGGGAAACGGAGGCCACCCATCCGGGGACTCGTGAGGCCCCCCCGGGGGGACGCGAATCTCCGCCGGGCTCCTCGCCCCGGACCGGAACCATGTGTTCCGGGGGGGGCATTACATCGCCCTGTGCGTTGAACCAAACCATGCTGGAGTCTTCAGCCCATGGCTGAAAAGACGAAAAAGAGCCTTACAAGGCGGGTCAGGGTTCCCAGGAGACCTGAACGGGAAGGGATCCCCAAGCCCGCTGTGGAGCGCGGGACGCGGCGGGGGAGCGACTTCCACAAATGGGTCCTCCTCGCAAGTGTCAGCGCGGTGATATCCCTGCTTCTCTTCCCCAATATCCTGAGCCGGCCCAAGGTCTATCATCTGGGGGATGTGGCGGAGCGGGACATCAAGGCCTCACGGGAGTTTCTGGTGGAGAACAAGGAACTCACCGAGGCCAACAGGGCCAAGGCGGTCAAGGGTGTCCTGGCCGTCTATGACTTTGATCCCGGCGCGGCCAATGCCGCATCCAGGGTGCGCGAGGCCTTCGAGGCGGGCCGTCAATTCCTGGCCGAGGCCGATTCCCGGAGGCCGTCAGGGCTTCCGGGCCCGGGTAAGAGAGGGGAAAACTCCTCGGCTGAGCCTTCCCCCGCAGGGGTCTTCGCCGAACGGTTTTTCGAGATATTGGATGTCCCTCCAAACCGGAAAGTTTTCGATATTCTGATGACCTATGAATTTCCCCCGGAGGCCGAGGATGTGGTTGTCCGCCTGGTGACCCAGGCATCGGGCAAGGGGATAATCGCGAACAGGGCCATTCTCCGGAGCCGCGCGGGCCAGGGGGTGGTGCTTCACAATATACACACCGGCAAAGAGATGACGATAAGAGACCCGGACCGTTTCTTGGAGCTGGCGGAGGCGCGCAGATTCATACTGGGGCAGGCTGGTACGGTGGTGGCGGGATCCTCCGTTCAGCCCGAGCTGGCCCGGGCGTGCGCGGCCATCGCCGCGGTCCTGCTGCGGCCCAATGTCACGTTCAATAAGCGGGAGACGGAGCTTCGCAAGGATCAGGCCCGCCATGCCGTCAAGCCTTTTTATTTCAAGGTGAAAAAAGGGGAAATGCTGGTCCGGGAGGGGGAGCGCATCCGGCCGGAGCACCTGCTCAAGATTTCGGAGCAGGAGAAAAACGTGGGCTGGAACGAGGTGGCGGGCCGGGCGCCGGCCATGTTCCTGTTGGTGGGTGTACTGCTTTGGATCCTTTATGCCGTGGGGCTTTTGAGATCGCCCTCGGCCAAGAGTGAAAGCCGCTATCTCCTCTTCAACGCCGCCACCCTGCTGGTCATTTTCGTTGTGGTCATCGCGGGGGCCCTGGTATCCGAAGAGATCGCCCGGGGCTTTTCCGGGATTTCCACCCGGGCCTTCCTTTTTGCGGTGCCGGTCGCCTGTGGCGCCATGCTGATTTCCATCTTCCAGGGGATCGGGGCGGCGGCGAGTTTCGCTCTGGTGATCTCCACCCTGGCCACGCTGGTGGTGGGCGGAAGGATCGAGTTTTTCATCTATTTCTTCGTGAGCAGCCTGGCGGCGGGCCACGGGGTCAAGAACTGCCGCGAACGGGGTGTGCTCATTCAGACCGGTCTGCGGGTGGGGGTGATCAACATGGGCCTCGCCCTGGCCATCGAGGTCCTGCAAGGGGCGCCTTCCACAATGGAACTCCCGGCTGCCTGCGTGGCCGCGTTCACGGGAGGCATTCTGACGGCGGTGACGGCCACGGGACTGCTGCCCCTGGTTGAGATGACTTTCGGGTTCACCACGGACATCAAACTGCTAGAACTGGCCAGTCTGGACCAACCCCTCCTGCGCGACCTCATGGTCCGGGCCCCCGGCACCTACCATCACAGCGTCATTGTCAGCAACCTGGTTGAGGCCAGCGCCAAGGCGATCAACGCCAACCCCCTCCTGGTGAAGGTGGCCGCCTACTACCACGATATAGGGAAGATGAAAAAACCCCTTTACTTCATCGAAAATCAGGTGGGCGGGCAGAACAAGCACGAAAAACTGGCGCCCTCCATGAGCGCACTGATCCTCATGTCCCATGTCAAGGACGGTGTGGAGCTGGCCAGGGAACACAAACTGGGTCGGGAGATCATCGACATCATCCAGCAGCATCATGGAACGAGCCTTATCCGGTATTTCTATCAAAAGGCGCTGGAGCAGTCGGAGAAGAAAAAGGGAAAGGCCGGGCATGTGAAAGAGGAGGGATTCCGCTACCCGGGCCCCAAGCCCCAGACCAAGGAGGCGGGCCTGGTCATGCTGGCGGATATAGTGGAAGCGGCTTCCAAGACCCTGGTGGAGCCCACGGCAGCCAGGATTCAGGGCATGGTGCAGAAGATAATCAACAAGGCCTTCTCGGACGGGCAACTGGATGAATGCGAGCTGACTCTCAAGGATCTGCACGAGATCGCCAAGAATTTCAATAAGACCCTGAGCGGCATTTTTCACCACCGCATAGATTACCCGGAGCCGGTGGCCAAGACCGGTCAGGGGAAGAAGGGAAACAATGGAAGTCCAGATAAGCTTTCGGCGGAATCCTGGACTGAAAAGCAGGACGATCAGGCGCAAGTTGGAGAAAGTCTTAAGCGCCTTGGGCTGTCATGACCGGGAGTTGAGCATCCTCTTCACGGATGATTCCCACATGGCCCGACTCAACGAACGCTACCGCGGCAAAAGCGGCCCCACCAATGTCCTGGCCTTTCCAATGGGCGATCCGGACGATGCGGATCCCCGCATGATGGGCGATGTAGTCATTTCCACGGATACGGCCGAGAGGGAGGCCCGCTCCCTGGGTGAGACCCTGGAAGAGACCGTGGACCGGCTGCTGGTCCACGGGTTGCTGCACCTTTTGGGGTTTGATCACGAGACCGGGGCGACGGATGCCCTGCGCATGGAACAGGAAGAGGCCCGGGTCATGAAACTCATGGAGGAGGATTGAAAAATGGCGCGTTTGGCGGTGAACGTGGATCACGTGGCCACGGTCCGACAGGCCAGGGGAATCGAGGAACCGGACCCCGTCCTCGCTGCGGGACTGGCGGAATTGGCGGGGGCCGAAGGGATCATTTGTCACCTCCGCGAGGATCGGAGGCACATCCAGGACAGAGACCTGAGGCTGTTGCGTGAAACGGTCAAGACGAGGCTCAACCTGGAGATGGCCGCCGTGGACGAGATGGTGCGGATCGCTCTTGAGACCGGGCCCGATATGGTGACCCTGGTCCCGGAAAAGCGCCTGGAACTTACCACGGAAGGCGGGCTGGATGTCCGGTCCGATCCGCAACGATACGCGCAGGTGGCGCAGCGACTCAAGGCCGGCGGTATTCTGGTGAGCTTTTTTGTGGACCCGGACCCGGCGCAGATCGAGGAGGTTTCGACCTGCGGGGGCGATATCGTGGAAATCCACACCGGACACTATGCGGAGGCGAAAACGGAGGCCGAGGCCGTGAAGCGATTCCAGGCCGTAAAAGAAGCGGCCGCAGCGGCCCATGATCTGGGGCTTCTGGTCAGTGCGGGTCACGGGCTCAACTACCTGAATATCAAACGGTTCAAAGAGCTTCCCGTGGTGGATGAGTACAGCATCGGTCACAGTATCGTGGCAAGAGCCGTCCTGGTGGGCATGGAGCGGGCGGTGCGGGAGATGGTAGCTCTGGTGAAGGATTTCTAAGAGGTTGCGGGAAGAGGGTTTTCCATGAGCCTTGAAAAGTGCCCTTACTCCGCCGGGATTCCAACGGCTCGTCGGAGCAAGGGCGGCTATTGAGGCAACCTGTCGGACGGGACGCCTTATGGGGGCGAGGCGGGGATGATACACGGCATCGGCGTGGACATCCTTCGGATCAGCCGCATGGAGCGGCTGCTTGATCGGTGGGGCGCGCGTTTCGTGAACAGGGTCTTTACCGGGGCGGAAGTGGAGACCTGCAGGACGCGGGCGCGACCTGCGGCGGCCTATGCCCTTCGTTTTGCGGCCAAGGAGGCCTTGTCCAAGGCCCTGGGGCTGGGACTCACGGGCGGGGTTCGGTGGCGCGACATGGAGGTCTACCATCAGCCCGGCGGAAGACCGGCCCTGCGGGTACACGGGCGTTGTGCGGAAATCTGCGGGCAGAGGGGAATCCGGTCCATGCACCTGAGCCTTTCCGACGAGGGGGACTATGGTGTAGCCATGGTGATTCTGGAGGCGGATGATGAGGCTGGTGACGGCGTCTGAGATGAAAGAGATGGACGGCATGGCGATCCGGGATTTGGGAATTCCGGGTGCCGTGCTCATGGAAAACGCGGGCCGCGCAGCCACCAGGGTCTTCCTGGAGCATTTCAGGCCGAAAGCAGGAGCGAGGGTGCTCGTGGTGTGCGGCCGCGGAAACAACGGCGGGGACGGCTATGTCATGGCCCGCTATCTCCAGGGGGCGGGTTTGAGGCCCAGTGTAGTGATCCTCTGCCCGGAAGAGAAAATCGAGGGAGACGCCCTGACC
Organism: Deltaproteobacteria bacterium; assembly: GCA_019307945.1. Classification (GTDB taxonomy): domain Bacteria; phylum Desulfobacterota; class DSM-4660; order Desulfatiglandales; family Desulfatiglandaceae; genus B17-G16. The sequence goes on from JAFDIS010000022.1 coordinate 10,436, forward strand.
CACCTCAGGGTCATCAGACGTCTTGATTTCGACATACAAATCGCGCCAGGGCCCGAACCCTGGCTACCCGTCAGGAAGGCGCTTGAGTCCTACGATTACGTACTGGACGGCATCCTGGGCACCGGGCTCAATTCGCCGGTGCGCGAGTATTACGCCGCGGTAATTGATGATCTCAACGCCTCGGGCAGGCCCATTACGGCCATCGACATCCCTTCCGGTCTCAACGCGGAAACCGGGCAGGTGATGGGCACTGCAGTGCGGGCCCGACTCACGGTGACCTTTGGGTTTCCGAAGGTGGGGCAGGTGATTTACCCCGGGGCCGCCCTGGTGGGAAGGCTCGTACGGGTGGACATCGGCATTCCGGAGGCCGTTTCGGGCCGGGTCCCCGCCACCCGATTCCTGGCCGGCCCGCAGTACTTTCGTGACCTACTGGGAGAGGAACGTGAGGACACCCACAAAGGCCATCGAGGCCACCTCCTGGTGCTGGCGGGCTCCACCGGCAAGACGGGTGCCGCCACACTCGCCTGTCTCGGGGCCCTGAGGGCCGGGGCGGGCCTAGTCACCCTGGGCGTGCCCGAGACCCTCAATCCCGTCCTGGAAGGAAATCTCATCGAGGCCATGACCGTGCCTCTGCCCGATACGGGGGACGGTCACCTGGCCGCCCGGGCCCGGGATCAGGTCCTCGAACTCCTGGAGGGGAAGACTGCCCTGGCCGTCGGCCCCGGACTCTCCACGCACCCTGAGACCGTTCGGCTGGTGCGGGAGGTGGTCTCGGCATGTCCCTTGCCCATGGTGATCGACGCGGATGGCCTAAACGCCCTGGCCGAGGCACCGGGGATCCTGGAGGGACTTGGGGCCGAGGCCGCGCTCACGCCGCATCCCGGGGAGATGGGCAGGCTCACCGGGACGAGCGCCGCCCAAGTGCAGGAGAACCGGGTGGGGACGGCGGTTGATTTCGCGAATAGGACAGGCTGCCACCTGGTGCTCAAGGGTGCGAGGACCCTCATCGCATCCCCCCGAGGCAGGATCTACGTGAATCCCACCGGAAACCCTTTGCTGTCGAGCGGTGGCTCCGGTGACGTGCTAACGGGACTGATGGGCGGTTTCCTGGCCCGCAGGGCCCCGACCCTGGAGGCTGCCCTGGCCGCCGTCTACCTACACGGTCTGGCGGCGGACCTGCTGGCCGAGAGGATGGGGCGTGCGGGGGTGCTGGCGAGCGAACTGTTGGGGGTGATTCCGGGGCTGATGAAGGACTTACACCGGGGCGAGCATCCCCTCACCGGAACATCGCTCCAGGAAGACCTAGTCACCCCATTATAGCAGGGCGTTTAAAAACATAGCGAGCCCAGGCGAGGCAGGCAAGTGTGGAGGAGAAAAAGCCTGAGTTTACATAAGAATAGACGAGAATTTTTGAGCCGAATTTTGACCTGAACATCGACAAGCAAGGTAGTTTTTCAACAGCCTGCTAGGTGGCGCAGAGACTCGGGGGCGCGGCCCTTGCTCCCCGGCCGCAAGGAAACTACGGGAGAAAGGGGGTTAGGCCATGCTCAATGCCAGCGATATAATGAGCACGGAGGTCATCGCGGTGAGACCGGATACGGGGATCAAGGAACTGGCGGCGATCCTCTACAAGCATCATATCAACGGGGTGCCCGTGGTGGACGAGGATGAAAAACTGCTGGGAGTGGTCTGCGAAAGCGATCTTATCCGGCTCAACAAGAAACTTCACATCCCCACCGTGGTGGCCCTCTTCGATTGGGTCCTGTACCTGGAGAACCCCAGGAAGATGGAAAAGGAGATCGAGCGGATCAATGCGGCCACCGTAAAGGACCTCTACACCACGGAGGTGATCACGGTGGACGAGAAAACCCCGGTGGATGAGATTGCGAGCATCATGACCGAGAAGAGGGTCTATACGATTCCAGTGATGGACGGCGATCGAGTGGTGGGCATCATCGGAAAAGCGGATCTCATAAGGACCCTTGTGCCTTGAACGGGGAATGTGTTACAACGACAACAGGTTCGGCCGAAGAGACCATCGCCCTGGGAAGGCGTGTGGGTCGTGCCTTGAGATCGGGTGACGTGGTGGCCCTTGTGGGACGCCTGGGCAGCGGGAAGACCTGGTTTGCCAAGGGCCTCGCCCTGGGGCTCGGCGTGCCTGACGGTGTGGTGGTAACCAGCCCTTCATTCGCCCTTGTCAATGAATACGAGGGCAGGGTGCCCTTCTACCACATGGACGCTTACAGGCTGGAGAGCAAAGATGCCTTCGTGGCTGCGGGGCTCGAGGAGTTCTTTTACGAGGACGGGGTGGTGGCGATGGAGTGGGCCGACCTCTTCCCCGAGATGCTGCCCGAACACCGGATCGAGGTGCGGCTGGAAGTGGTGGACGAGACCACCCGGCGGATTTTCCTCACGGGACGGTCGAACCGGGCCGCGGAGATCATCCGAGCCCTTTCAATGGAGGAGGAGGGACGGAGCAAGGAATGGCGTTGATTGTCCAGAAATATGGAGGGACTTCGGTCGGCGACCTGGAAAAGATCAGGGCCGTGGCCCGGCGGGTGATCAGAACCCAGGATCAGGGAAATCAGATGGTGGTGGTCCTCTCGGCCATGGCCGGGCGGACCGACGGGTTGATCCAGATGGCCCACGAGATCGCCCGGGAACCGGATGCACGGGAACTGGACGTCTTAATGTCCACGGGCGAGCAGGTCAGCGTAGCGCTCTTTTCCATGGCCGTGGGAGACATGGGACGGCGGGCCCGGTCCCTTTTGGGCTTTCAGGTGGGTATTCATACCAACGATCTATACGGCAAGGCGAAGATCCAGGATATAGAAACGGACCGCATCCGACGGGAACTGGAAAAGGGCCGGATCGTGGCCGTGGCGGGCTTTCAGGGTCTGGACCGCAAGGGGGATATCACGACCCTTGGGCGAGGGGGTTCCGACACCACGGCCGTGGCCCTGGCTGCGGCCCTGGACGCGGATGTGTGCGAGATCTTCACGGACGTGGAAGGCGTATACACCACGGACCCCGACATCTGTCCCAAGGCCAGGAAGATGGACCGCATCTCATACGAGGAGATGCTGGAAATGGCCAGCCTGGGGGCCAAGATCCTGGAAATTCGGTCCGTTGAATTCGCCATGAAGTTCAACGTGCCCATCCATGTGAGATCCACGTTTACGGAGGAGAAGGGTACGATGGTTGTCCCGGAGACGAATGACATGGAAAGAGTGGTGGTCTCGGGCGTCGCCTACAGCAAGAACGAGGCGCGAGTCACCGTCAAGAAGGTGCCGGACAGGCCGGGGATTGCCGCACGGATTTTCGAACCCGTCTTTGAATCGGGCATAGTGGTGGACATGATAGTTCAGAACACCAGCGAAAAAGGCCTCACGGACCTCACCTTCACGGTGCCCAAGCCCGATTTCCTGAAAACCATGAAACTGGTGAGCGAGGTGGCCGAACAGATCAGCGCCGAGAGCGTGCTGGGCGACGAGGACATCGCCAAGGTTTCCATCATCGGAGTGGGGATGAGAACCCATGCCGGTGTGGCACGTAGGATGTTTCAGGCCCTCGCAAGCGAGAATATCAACATTATGATGATCAGCACCTCCGAGATCAAGGTCAGCTGCGTCATCGAGGAAAAGTACACGGAATTGGCCGTGCGGGTCCTGCATGAGACGTTCGGCCTGGACAAGGATCCCAGGGACGAAACGTGAGCCCGGCGCAGCAGCCGGTCTTCTCCTCCTGGCGCTTATCCTGCTGCTCCCTTCCATGCTGCGGACGGACGGCGGGGAGTCTGGGGCAGGGCTCGCCCGGGAGGCGGTGTTCGTAGGCGTGACGGGTGATGTGGCGGCACCCGGGGTATACGGCTTTCCTGCCCCTCCCAGCCTTCCATTGCTCCTGGAGCGGGCCGGGGGAACGGTGAAGCCCGCATTCATTCCGGTCTCGGACGACAAGGTGGTTTATCCCACCGGGACGATGATCCGCGTGCTGGTGAAGGGGGGCGGCGTCTGGGTCCTGCGCGAGTCCATGTCCGCCCATAACAAGATGACTCTGGGAATCCCTCTGCACCTTAACGATGAGTCGGCTGAGGGACTCACAGCCCTGCCCGGCGTCGGTCCGCGATTGGCTTCGCGGATCATTGAGAGGCGGGCCAGGCAGGGGGGTTTTCGCCGTCTGAGGGAACTCCTCCGGGTCCCGGGCGTGGGTCCGGCGCTTTACGCCAAGATCAAACCGTTCTTGGTCCTGTGAACACCCAGGATAGAGAGGCCTTGCCATGAAAATCAAGAGGATTCTTCCGGACTGGGTCATCGGGCTGCTCGTCACGCTTTTTTTCCTCTTCATCACGTTCACCGGAATCCTGGATTTCACTCACCCGATCGAGATGAAGACCTTTGACCTGAGGGCCCGGCTTGCCGCGCCCGCAGAGAGGAACCCGGATATCGAATTGGTGGTGATCACGGACGACGACCTGAACGAATTGGGCCGGTTTCCATGGCCCAGACATGTCCTGGCCCAGGCCGTGGAAAACCTGGCGCTGGCGGGCGCCAAAGTGATCGCCCTGAACATCCTCTTCGCGGAGCCCGAAGAGAGCGCCGGTCTGACCGCCGTGCGCAAACTCAAGGAGACTTATGAGGGGGCGGGGCTCGCCCAGGCAGGGGCGGGCCTGGACTTCTACAAGATGCTGTCCAAGACTCTTGAGGAGCTGGACAACGACGCCAAGCTGTATAACGCCCTGAAAAAGGCCGGAAACGTGGTCCTGCCGGTGTATTTCGATACTCAGAGCACGGGTCGGGACCAGGAGGCCCCCGACTTCATCGCCAGGCATGCCTACAAGCGTGTGGAAGGCAAGGACCAGGAGTGGGCCGTCTCGTCCCTGATCTGGCTTTCCAAGATCAAACCGCTCCTTCCGTCCTTCGGGGAAGTGGCTGCCGGCATCGGTCACATGAACAGTTTCCCGGATCCGGACGGTTATATCCGAAACCAGGTGCACGTGGTGGGCTACCTGAACGATTACTATTTTCCCTCCTTTGCCATGGCCATAGCCAAGCTCTTCAAGGGGGTCGAGGATGAAGAAGTGACCCTGGTCCTCGGCGAAGGCGTCTACCTCAAGGTGAGCCCCTCTTCCGTCATCCAGGTGCCGGTGGTGGACCCGCAGATGCACACCCTCCTGTGCTGGAACCAGGGGCCCGGGGTGGCGTTTCACCAGACGCCCTTTGTCAAGGTTCTCAAGAACCAGGTCAAGACGAGCCTGTTTCGCGACAAGATCGTGATCATCGGACCCGTGGCGCCAGGCATCGGGGATCGTCATGTCACACCCATTTCCGGGAACCTGCCGGGCGTGGAGGTGGTGGCCAACGCCGTGGCCAACATCCTAAACCAGCGGTTTTTCCTGCAGCCCGCCTGGGTCCTCTTCCTGGAATTCGCAGTGCTCTTGTTCTTCGGTCTCTATATCACCCTGGTCCTGCCCAGGCTCCGGGCGGGAACCGGGGCGGCCGTCACCTTGATTCTGCTTCTGGGCTACGGTGTGGCCGGGACGGTGCTGTTCTTTTCGTCCCACATCTGGGTTAGGGTGGCGCCTCCCATCCTCCTGTTGATAATCGGGTACATTCTTGTAGTCTCCAAGCGGTTCCTTATCACGGAGAGGACCAAAGAGAAGGTGGAGGCCGATTCCGTGGAGACCAACAAGATGCTGGGCCTTTCGTTTCAGCAGCAGGGGATGCTGGATCTCGCCATGGAAAAGTTCAGGAGCCTGCCCATTGAGGAGGAAGGGGTCAAGGACCTGCTCTACAACCTGGGGCTCGATTATGAACGAAAGCGGCAGTTTTCAAAGGCCCTTGCGGCCTACAAGATGATCGTGGCCGACGGGGTCAACTTCAAGGATCTCGACGAGCGAATCCCCAAGCTGAAGCACGCCGAGGCCACCATGATCTTCGGGGGCCCGGGTACGGCGCACCCGGGCGACATCGGGGACACTCTCCTGGATCTGGACACCAAGCCCACCCTGGGCCGCTACGAGGTGGTGGGAGAACTTGGCCGGGGCGCCATGGGAATTGTGTATCGGGGGACGGATCCCAAGATCAACCGCACGGTGGCCATCAAGACCGTGCGGTTGTCGGATTTCGACGAAGAGATCCTGGACGAAATGAAGTCGCGCTTCTTCCGGGAGGCGGAATCGGCAGGCCTCTTGACCCATCCCAACATCGTTACCATTTACGATTGCGGGGAGGAGCACGATCTGGCTTACATCGCCATGGAATACCTCGACGGGGAAGACCTGGAAAAATACACCCATCCGGACAATCTCCTTCCCATGCGGGAGACCCTTTCCATTGTGGCAAAGGTGGCCGAGGCCCTGGATTACGCCCACGGAAAGGACATCGTACACCGGGATATCAAGCCGGCCAACATCATGCGATTGAAGGAGAACAACGAGATAAAGGTGACGGACTTCGGCATCGCCAGGATCACCTCCTCCTCCAAGACCAAGACGGGAGTAGTCTTGGGAACACCTTCCTACATGTCTCCCGAGCAAGTGAGCGGCAAAAAGGTGGACGGCCGCTCGGACATCTTCTCCCTTGGCGTTGTGCTCTTCGAAATGCTAACGGGGCAGAAACCTTTTCGGGGAGAGGACATCACCACGCTGATGTATCATATCGCCAAGGAGAGGCATCCCTCCATCCGCTCGGTGAACCCCAAGGTACCGCCGGTGGTGGAAAAGATTATCGACAAGGCCCTGGAAAAGGACCTGGACCATCGCTATCAGAGGGCGGGACAAATGGCCCGGCACCTCAACATGGTGATCGCCAAGATCGACGAGATCAGGGCCAGGAAAAAGGCAGAGCAGGAGGGCTGAGCCCCGACAATGTCCTAGGCCGATACCGGAGAGGGACTTTGACCGATGAGGGTCTCCGCTGCGGGACGATCCCATGTGGGAAAAAAGAGGAAGGTCAATGAGGACGAAATCCTCATTGCCCCGGATTTGGGACTATACGTATTGGCCGACGGCATGGGCGGTCACAAGGCCGGTGAAGTCGCGAGCCGCATGGCGGTTCACACCATGAAGAGTTACTGGGAAGGGCTGAAGAAGGGCGTAAGGCATTCCTGGCTCGGTCCCTATGATGAAGATCTGGAGGAGACGGCCAACCACCTGATCAATGCCATCGCATATACCAATGCGGCCATCCACGAAGCCCAAAAGCGCCCGGCGTATCATCGAATGGGCTCAACCATCAGCGCCGCCGTGGTGGGAGAAGACATGATATGGGCCGCCAACGTGGGTGACAGCCGTATTTATCTGTACGATCAGGAACGGCTCCGACAGGTATCCACGGACCATTCCCTGGCCGGGGAGCAACGGAGCCTGGGTTTCGGAGACACGAGCGGGAAGGGTCTCTCCCCGCTGAAAAACCTTTTGACCCGGGTCCTGGGGCCGGAAGAGGAGGTCCGCGTGGATCTCTGGACCCTGCGGCCCAATGCGGGGGACCTCCTCATGCTATGCTCCGACGGCCTGACCAACTACGCGGAGGAGCGGGCCATCGAAGCGGTGCTGGACGATTTCAGTCTTTCCCTGGAACGCAGGGTTACCCTGCTGATCGAAGAGGCGCTCAGGGGCGGGGGCGGGGACAACGTTTCCGTGATCCTCCTGGAGGTGCAGGAGGAGGGAAGGTGGGATAAATTCAAGAGGCGCTTCCGCCCCAGAAGCATGGCCTGAGCCGGGGTGGGGAAGCTCCCCGGATCCGGCCCCCGTGCTGTTTGCTTCATGATATTACTGGGACTCGATACATCCTGTGACGACACCTCCGCGGCCGTGGTGGAAGACGGCCGCCGGGTCTTGGCCAACGTGGTTCATTCCCAGGTGAAGGTGCACCATCCCTATGGAGGAGTGGTGCCGGAATTGGCCTCCCGGGAACACATGAGGAACATCGTGCCCGTGGTGGAGGCGTGTCTTTCCGAATGCGGAGGCGATTTCCAAAGCCTGGACGGCATCGCGGTAACCGTGGGGCCGGGGCTGGTGGGCGCACTGCTGGTGGGGCTCTATTACGCCAAGGGGCTGGCAATGGCCGGTGGGCTGCCCCTGGTGCCGGTGAATCACCTGGAGGGGCACATCCTTTCCATTTTCCTGGAGGAGGAGGTCCCTTTTCCTTTCGTGGCCTTGACCGTCTCAGGGGGCCATACGAGCCTTTACCATGTGACCGGATTCGGTCGCTACGTCCAGATGGGCCAGACCCTGGATGACGCCGCAGGCGAGGCCTTCGACAAGGTGGCGAAGATCCTGGGACTCGGTTATCCGGGCGGTGTGCTTATCGACCGGCTGGCCCGGCAGGGCCGCCCGGACGCCGTGGCCTTCCCGCGGGCCATGCTGGACAGGGACTCGCTGGATTTCAGTTTCAGCGGTTTGAAGACGGCCGTGGCCCTGTTCGTGGAAAAATGGAGTCAGGATCCCGCGCGGGCGGCCAGCGTGGGCCTTCACGACATCGTGGCCTCCTTTCAGGAAGCCGTGGTTGATGTGCTGGTGGAAAAGGTGCGTCGGGCGAGGGAGGCCACCGGAGTTTCATCGCTGGTGGTGGCGGGGGGTGTGGCCTGCAACAGCAGGCTCAGGGCGAGGCTCCGGGAGACGTTTTCGGAATCCCGGGTCGGGCTTTATTTTCCCAGCCCCCGATATTGCACCGACAACGGGGCCATGATCGCTGCAGCGGGATACCACCGATTGCGACGCGGAGAACTGGCGGATTTGTCTGTTGACGTGCGTTCGAAGTTCCCCATCCAAGATGATTCGACGTCGCAAGGGAAAGCTTGACCAGCCCCCCTGGCGTTTTCCCTCAAACAAAAGTGATGACCCACTATGATCCGAGGCCTTCCCCGGCGGGCCGGGGATGAAATGGGCTCAAACGGATAAAGGTGTGGGCATTTCACGGGTTCCGGATCGGGCGGAAAGGGATTCGTTTGACTTGAAACTCAGCAGGCAACTCAAATACTACTATTTGCGTTTCATAAGGCTCAGAGGCCAACCCCATGAACTGGCCCTGGGGATGGCCTTGGGCGTATTTACCGGCATGATGCCCATCATGCCCTTCCAGATCGCCCTGGCGGTCATGCTGGCAATGCTGCTCAAGAGCAGTAAGATCACCGCGGCTCTGGGGACCTGGATCAGCAATCCGCTCAACTGGTATTTTCTCTATTATTACAGCTACAAGATCGGGGCATGGCTGTTGAGCCTGCCGGAGCAGAATGCGGTTTTCGCGGCGATCATGGCGGCGGTGCGCGCCGGCGAAGATCCCATGGTCATCGTGGGAAAGATCCTGGGGGCGGGAGGCCTGATCCTGGCGGCCTTTCTGCTGGGCGGGCTGGCCATGGGCTTGTGTTCCGCAGGTCCGGCCTATCTGGTGTTCCTGTGGATCTTCAGGGCCGTTGCGAACTGGCGGCGCAAAAGAAGGGAGAGGCGTAGGTGGGCCCTCAAAAAGTCCTGAGGCCCCGAAAGCGGCTGGGTCAGCACTTTCTGGTGGACCCCTCGCTGGGCCACAGGATTGTGGAAGCGGCCGGGTTTGATCCGGGGGACCCGGTCCTGGAGATCGGTCCGGGAAAGGGGGCGCTTACATTCCCTCTGGCCCGAAAGGGTGTGAGACTTGTGGCCGTGGAAAAGGATGCCATTCTGTGCAAAGACCTGGCGGAGAGGCTGGCCCGGGCGGGGCATGACAACGTTCGGTTGGTGAACGAGGACATCCTCACCTTCGATTTCCGAAAGGTGACAAGGCCCGGGGGAGGGAAGGTGGTGGTCATCGGCAATCTACCTTACAATATCTCGACCCCCCTCCTGGAAAGGCTCACCGAATATCGGGATATCATCGGGCGGTCGGTGCTCATGTTTCAGCGGGAGGTGGGCGAAAGGCTCACCGCTTCTCCAGGCGGAAAGGCCTACGGCGCCATGACGGTGCTCGTGCGTTACCATGCGGCGGTCCGACCGTTGATTCGTGTGCCTCCCACGGCATTCAGGCCCAGGCCCAAGGTGGAATCCATGCTGCTGGAACTGGACTTCGAAAGGCCTTATCCCCGGCGGGCGGAATCCTACGAGGCGTTCAGGAGGACCGTCAAAGCCGCCTTTTCCCACCGGAGGAAGACCCTGGTCAATTCCATGAGGGATTTCGATCCTGCACGGAGCAGGGAGGAACTGGAATCGGCCTTGCAACGATGCGGGATCGACCTCAAGGCCCGAGCCGAGACCCTGGCCATGGACGACTTCCTGTGCCTGGCGGCCGCCTTGCATTGACAAAAGGACACGGGGGTGTTACTAAAGTTTGGTTGCAAGTTGGGGAAATTCGGGCCGGTGTTGATCCCGGAGGCAGGGCCGAGGGAGGATGAGCTATCCCCTTCAGGAAATTTCCACGGCCCGGGGGCAGCAGGGATCTCACGGGCCTTTTCGGACGGGCCCCCTCCCCGTTCGGTCGTTGACTTTGCACAATGACGGACCATCATTACATCGTAGTGGAGGGGCCACTCGGCGTCGGAAAGACCAGCCTCGCCAGGCTCCTGGCGGACCGGCTTCAGGGGCGGGCCCTGTTGGAAGAGACGGCAAACAACCCGTTCCTGGAGGGATTTTACAGAGACCCGGACAAGTTTCGGTTTCAGACGCAGATCTATTTCTTGCTCAAGCGGTACCGCCAGGCCACGGAGATCGGCCAGATCGATCTGTTCCAGAGGGTCGTGATATCGGACTACCTCTTTGAGAAGGACCGGTTGTTCGCCCGGGTGAACCTGGACGACAACGAGTTCTGGCTGTACGAACAGGTATATCAACTCCTCAAGCGGAGAGTGCCCGCGCCCGACCTGGTGATCTTCCTGCAGGCCAGAACCGAGGTGCTCATGGAGCGCATCCGCAAACGCGGTGTGGCATACGAGAAGGCGATCAGCCGGGAGTACCTCCACGAGATCAATCAGGCGTTCAACGATTTCTTTTTTCACTACGACGGTGCGCCCCTGCTGGTGGTCAACGCCTCGGAGATCGATTTCGTGAACGTGGTCGAGGACCTTGAGGACTTGGTGACCCAGGTGCGCCGTATGGATCGGGGAAGGCGGTATTACGTGCCTATGAGTTCGGCACGCTGAAGGCCCCCGGAGGGCTTCGTGAACCGGGAAGGAGGCATTCGGATGGAAGTCATCCGCGGCATACGGCAGATGCAGGAAAAGGCCTTGACGGTGCGGGCCGCAGGCCGCAGCATCGCCTTGGTGCCAACAATGGGTTTCCTGCACGAGGGTCATCTGGAGCTGATGCGGGTGGGTCGGCGTCTTTGCGACGTCCTGGTCATCAGCATTTTTGTAAACCCGACCCAGTTCGGTCCTTCGGAGGACTTCGACCAGTACCCGAGGGACGAGGAAGGGGATCTTCAAAAGGCCCGGGACGTGGGTGTGGACCTGGTCTTCATTCCCACGGCCCGGGAGATGTACCCCGAGGGGTTTCAATCCGTTGTGCACGTAGAGCGTGTGACGCAGGGGCTCTGCGGGACATCCCGTCCGGGCCACTTCGACGGGGTGACCACGGTGGTGGCCAAACTCTTCAACATCGTGGGACCCGACGTGGCCGTGTTCGGCCAGAAGGACTACCAGCAGCTCACGGCGATCAGCCGCATGGTGACGGACCTCAATATGCCGGTAAAGATCGTCGGGGTCCCCACGGTCCGGGAACCCGACGGCCTGGCCATGAGTTCCAGGAACAAGTACCTGGACCAGGAGGAGAGGGCTTCGGCCCTGAGCCTTAAGAAATCTCTGGACCTGGCCGAGAGGATGCTGGCGGAAGGCGAGACCGATGCGGGAGTGGTCCGGCAGGCCGTGGAATCCCTGATCCTGGAACACCCCCACACACGCATCGACTATGTCACCCTGTGCGACCCGGTGAGCCTGGAGGAGGTCACCCGGCTGGGCGAAGAGACGCTCCTGGCGCTTGCGGTCCATGTGGGAAGAACGCGGCTCATCGACAACCGCGTCATCCGGAAGGGCACACCCGGCCCGCCGGAGGACGAGGGTGCCTCATAGAGACCCGAAAGGAGATAACCTGATGAAGTCATCGAATTTTCTGTTTACTTCCGAATCGGTTACGGAGGGACATCCCGACAAGGTCGCGGATCAGATCTCGGACCACATCCTGGATAAAATGATGGAGCAGGACCCCAAGTCCCGCGTGGCCTGCGAGACCCTGGTCACCACGGGCATGGCGATCATCGCCGGAGAGATCACCACCACGGCCTACGTGGACATGCCCGACGTGGTGAGACATACCATCAAGGATATCGGCTACCGCAATTCAAGCATGGGCTTTGACTGGGAGACCTGCGCCGTGCTTTCCACCATCGACAAGCAGTCCCCCGACATCGCCATGGGCGTGGACGGCAAGGGTCTTTTCAAGGAACAGGGCGCGGGAGACCAGGGACTCATGTTCGGCTACGCCTGCCGGGACACGGAGCCACTCATGCCCATGCCCATCTACCTGGCCCATCGCCTCACCCGGCGCCTCGCCCATGTGCGCAAGTCGGGGCAGTTGCCATGGCTCCGGCCCGACGGAAAGTCCCAGGTCACGGTGGAGTACGTGGAAGGCAGGCCGGTGCGGGTTCATACGGTGGTCATCGCAGCCCAGCACGACCCGGACGTGGATTACGATACGCTTCGCGACGCTATCGTTGAGGCCGTGATACTGGAGGTTATTCCACGGGAGTTGCTCGACAACGACACCCAGTACTTCATCAACACCACGGGTCGATTCGTCACCGGCGGACCGCTGGGAGACTGCGGGCTCACCGGCCGCAAAATCATCATGGACACCTACGGCGGATTCGGATACCACGGGGGCGGCGCCTTTTCGGGCAAGGATCCCACAAAGGTGGATCGGAGCGCCTCCTACATGTGCCGCTACATCGCCAAGAACATCGTGGCCGCGGGCCTGGCGGAAAAGTGTGAAATCCAGGTGGCCTATACCATAGGCAGGGCGCAGCCCGTCTCGGTCATGGTGGGGGCTTACAGCACCGGTGTGTTGTCGAGCGTCGAGCTTACCGAAATCGTGAAAAAGCAGTTCGACCTGCGGCCTGCCGCCATTATCGAAAGGCTGGACCTTTTGCGGCCCATCTACCGCAAGACCGCCAATTACGGGCACTTCGGAAGAGAACTGCCCGAGTTCACCTGGGAGAAGACGGACGCCGTGGAGGATCTCAAGCGCGCCGTCAAATAGTCTAGTGGGCGCTGCTCCGGGACACGGGGAAAGCCGTGCGCCGGGGCCGTTTCCTTCTCGAATGAAAGGATGATGAGAATGGATTATGATATCAAGGACATCAACCTGGCCGGCAAAGGCCGCTTGAGAATCGAATGGGCCGAGATGAGTATGCCGGTGGTCAAGAGCATACGGGAGCGCTTTTCCGTGGAAAAACCGCTTGAGGGCCTGAGACTTTCAGCCTGTCTCCATGTGACCACGGAAACAGCAGGCCTCGTCAAGACCCTCAAGGCCGGGGGGGCGCAGGTGGTGCTGTGCGCCTCCAACCCTCTATCCACCCAGGACGATGTGGCCGCCGCCCTGGTGGCGGACGACGACATCCCTGTTTACGCCGTCAAGGGAGAAGACCACGAGACCTATTACAGCCATATCCTGGCGGCACTCAAGCACCGGCCCCATTTGACCATGGACGACGGCGCGGACCTGGTGAGCTCACTTCACTTCATCGCCCTTCAAAAATGGGATGAACTTGAACCTTCCGTGGCCGCATGGGGGCAAGGGCTGTCAGAGGAAGACCGCGTGGCCCTTGTGCAAAACGTGCTCGGCGGTACAGAGGAGACTACCACCGGCGTGATCCGCCTCCGCAGCATGGAGCGCGACGGGGTCCTTCAGTTTCCCATCATCTCCGTGAACGACGCAAACACCAAGCACCTCTTCGACAACCGCTACGGCACGGGCCAGAGCACCGTTGACGGGATCATTCGCGCCACCAACCGCCTTCTGGCCGGCTCCACCTTCGTGGTAAGCGGGTACGGCTGGTGCGGGCGGGGCGTGGCCATGCGGGCCAAGGGGCATGGAGCCCACGTGATCGTGTGCGAGGTGGACCCTCTCAGGGCGCTTGAGGCGGTGATGGACGGTTTTCAGGTAATGCCCATCGGCCGGGCCGCCCCTCTGGGCGACTTCTTCTGCACACTGACCGGGGATATCAACGTGATCCGGGCGGAGCACTTTGCGGCCATGAAGGATGGGGCCATGGTCGCAAACTCGGGTCACTTCGACGTGGAATTGGACCTGCCCGGACTGGCCCGGGAGGCCGTGGAGCGAAGGGCCATCAGGGATTTCGTCGAGGAATTCAAGCTGAAAGACGGCCGCAGGATCTATGTGCTGGGAGAGGGACGCCTCATTAACCTGGCGGCGGCCGAAGGGCATCCTTCCAGCGTCATGGACATGAGCTTCGCCAACCAGGCCCTCACTGCGGCCTACATGGCGGCCCGGCACGCAGAGATGGCAAAGAAGGTTTATTCCGTGCCACAGGAGATCGACAAGGAGATTGCCCTGCTCAAGCTCCGCTCCATGGGCGTGGAGATCGACACGCTGACGCCGGAGCAGGAAAAGTACCTCTCCTCTTGGGAGATGGGGACCTGATCCACCTGGCGGGGGCCGGGACGTGAGGGGGTCCTCCCCACGGTCCCCGGCCCGCCCCTCTCCCGTTTGATCACGGGAAGGATCCCTGTGAAGATCCCATGACCTCCAAACGCATCCTGATCTTTGCGCCACTCGCACTCACCCTGTTTCTGCTTCAGTCATATCTCTGGGTGCCCAGCTACGAGGAACAGACCCGGGGCAACCCCCACCGGCTCGAAGAATACATCGACGGCTCCATCGGCGACGCAAGCCTCCTCAACCCGGTGCTGTCGGCCGACTCGGCGAGCAGCCAGATCGAAGGCCTGGTGTTCGAGGGTCTCCTGGACCGCGACGAAAACCTCCACTTCAGGGGCCGCCTTGCAAAATCCTGGGAGATCAACGAGACAGCCTACTTCTACGTGAACCCCAGGGCCCGGGTCCCGGGCCTGGGCGCGGCCGAGGGGGACCGCCTGGCCGAATTCATCCGAGAGGCCGTTCGAAAAGGGGCGTCAGGGGAAACCTCCCTGGCCCGATCTCTATCCAACATCCGTGCCGTGTCGGTGGTCCCGCCGCGGACCCTCCAAAAAAACTTCCGGGAAAAGGATCCGAAAGATCCGAAGAAGACCTTGGTGGTCAGGGTGCGGGCAAAGGCCCCTGCGCGTATCCGTCTGGACCTCAAGACCGTGGACCAGGACCTATTCACGAACCTGGGCATCCTCCTGGGAAAGGAGTACTTTTCTTCTTTCAGGGCCGCGGACTACGTGGCTGTGACGGGACCCGTGCCGGCCGAGCGCTTTTCCTATTACGCGCGAAAGATTCTCCCGGCGGTTGAGCACAACCCGGTACTGGTTTTTCATCTGAGGCCCGGGGTCCGTTTTCATGACGGCCATCTGTTCGACGCAGGGGATGTGAAATTCACATATGAGGCGATCATGAACCCGGCGAACCTTTCCCCTCGTATCGCGGACTATGAGCCTGTGAAATCCGTGGAGGTGGTGGATCCCCTAACCGTCAGGATCACTTACAAGCGTCTCTACTCCCCCGCCCTAGGCACCTGGTCCATGGGTATCCTGCCCGAACACCTGCTCAACGAAAAGGCCCTGGCGGCCGAGGCCCGTGCCCGGGGGCTGGACCCCCGTAAATTCAGCCTGCGTGAAAGCCGCTTCAACAGGCACCCGGTGGGGTGCGGGCCCTTTGTGTTTCGAGAGTGGGAATCGGACCAGTACATCCTGCTGGACCGATTTGAGGATTACTGGGAGGGTCCTCCCAACTATGGGCGGTACGTCTACCGGATCATCCCGGACCTCCTTACCCAGGAGATGGAGTTTTACGCC
Organism: Deltaproteobacteria bacterium; assembly: GCA_019307945.1. Lineage (GTDB taxonomy): Bacteria > Desulfobacterota > DSM-4660 > Desulfatiglandales > Desulfatiglandaceae > B17-G16. The sequence continues at coordinate 26,366 of JAFDIS010000022.1, forward strand.
GGCACCATCGACAGCTACAACGTCCAGCCCCACCAGGTCCGGAGGCTCAAGGCGGACCCCCGCTTTCAGAGTTTTTCAGGCCTCTCATTCGGCTACACCTATATCGGGTACAACATGAGGCGAAAACCCTTCGACGATCCGAGGGTGCGCAGGGCACTGGGCATGGCCATTGATGTGGACAAGATCATCCGCTATGTGCTCCACGGGCAGGGGGAGCGCATCACGGGACCTTTTCCCAAACAGACAGACTATTACAACCATAACGTAACCCCTCTGCCCTACGACCCGGAAGGTGCGCTGAAACTCCTGGCCCGGGCGGGCTGGCGCCGTAACGCCCAAGGCTGGCTTGAAAAGGACGGAAAACGCCTCCGGTTCACCCTGATCACCAACAGCGGAAATGACCTGCGTAAGGCGGTCCTTGCCATCGCCCAGGATTCATGGAAAAAGATCGGCGTGGACGTGCGTACCGACCTCCTTGAATGGTCCGTTTTCTTGCAGGAGCGGGTGGACAAAGGGGATTTCGACGCGCTGATCCTGGGGTGGATGATGGGAATCGAGCCGGACCTTTACCAGATCTGGCACAGCAGCCAGAGCGGACCTCACCAGCTCAACTTCGTGGCTTTTGGAAACCGGGAGGCCGACGATCTCATCGCTAAGATCCGCCGGGAGTACGATTTTGATCGGCAGGTGGCCTACTGCCGCAGGCTGCACGAGATCATAGCCAGGGAGCAGCCCTATACCTTCCTCTACGTGGGCAAGTGGACCGCGGTCCTGGACAAACGGATCGTGATAAAGCGTGTGGACGAGGCAGGGCGTGTGCACTATGAGAAGATCCGGCCTACCAAGACCGGAAACTACACGTTTTACTTCAACCGGTGGATCAAGCTCCCGGAGGCACCCGGGTTCGCCATGGACGGATGAGAAGGAGGAACCTTGTTTTCATTCATCGCAAGGAGTCTGATTCAGAAGGTCATCACCCTGTTTTTCGTGGCCGTGATCTCTTTCCTGATCATCCACCTGGCACCGGGCGATCCCAGCCAGGTGGACCCTCTCAATCCCAAGTTCACGCCGGAGATGGTGGAGCGTTTTCGGTCCCAGTTTCACCTGGACGAACCTTTGCATGTGCAGTTCGCTCTTTTTTACAAGGACCTTTTCACGGGAAAGACCGTCTCGTGGAAGGACAACCGGCCCGTACTGGACAAGATCTGGGAGCGTTTCCTGAACAGCCTGCCCCTTTTCATCGTGGGTACGCTGCTCACCTGGACCCTGTCTTTCCCCGTGGGGGTGGCCTCGGCCATCCGCCGGGGAGGCCTCTATGACAGGACGGCCACGTTTCTGTCGTACCTGCTCATTTCCATCCCGGGGTTCTTTTTCGCATACGTGATGATCATCTTCGTGGTGACCCGGTTTCATGTGCCGGTGATCGGCATGGAGACCTTCGGCCTGAACGCCTCCTCCTGGCTCCACGCGGCCATGGACCGGGTATGGCACCTGCTGCTCCCTTCCATCCTGGGGGCCACGGGGGGCATTGCGGTGCTGTCGCGCTATGTGCGGAGCCAGATGCTGGAGGTGGAGGGGCAGGACTATGTTCGGACGGCCAAGGCCAAGGGGCTGCCGGAAGACCAGGTGCACTACCGCCACGCACTGCGCAACGCGCTCCTGCCCTTTGTCACCATGTTCGGGTTGGTTCTCCCCGGGCTCATCGGCGGCTCGGTGATCATTGAGTCCATCTTCTCCTGGCCCGGCATGGGCCGGATGGCCTACGAGGCGATCCTGGCCCGGGACTACCCGGTAATCCTTACCGTGAATTTTCTATCGGCGGTTCTGGTCCTGGTGGGAACTTTCATCTCGGATCTTCTCTACCTGGTGGTGGACCCGAGGATCAGGCTGTAACGGCCAAGTTGAAACCGGCGCCGGTCGAATAGCCGGCGAGACGGAAAGCGATGAACGACGAGAGGGAAAAAGCGATCCTGGGCGTTTCGGACAGAGAGGTCCTGCCCCCTGCCGAGGGGAGGCTTCGGTCTTTCTGGAGGCTTTTCAGGAAAAACCGTATGGCCATGGCGGGGCTGGCGGTCTTCGGGCTGTTTCTGGCCACTGCCCTGGTGGGCCTTGTCCTTACCTCGGGCACGGATCCCCTCATGGACCCTGCCACCGTGAGACTCCAGGAAAAACTTCGCCCCCCCCTGTCCAAACCCAACCTGGCCATGCTACGGCCAAAGGAAGTCCCGGCCCTGGGAGTTTATCTGTTCGGCACGGACGATCTGGGCCGGGATGTGTTTGCCAGGATGCTTCAAGGAGCATGGGTTTCTCTCACCGTGGGTTTCGTGGCCGTGGGCATCTCCGTGATCGTGGGGATCTTCCTAGGGGGCATCGCGGGCTACTACGGTCCCAGGCCCGTCCGGGCGGACCGCGTGGGGGCTTCGGTCCTGCTGACCTTGGGGGCGGCCCTGCTCTTTACAGGATCCGGTGTCACCGGGGGCGCAATCCTGGTGGCGGGGCACCTCTTCCTGTTCTGGGATCTCTTGTGGGGAAGGGTTCCCTTGTTGAGGGAAAAGATGCCCTGGGTCCGGGTCCTACGGGTCCCGCTCTTTTCCGTGGACACCCTGCTTATGCGCCTCGTGGACATCATGCTCTGTTTCCCGAGTTTTTTCCTCATCCTCACCGTGGTGGCCCTGCTCCCGGCGAGCATTTACAACATCATGATCGTTATAGGGCTTACGAGCTGGATGGGGACCGCGCGCTTCGTGCGGGCTGAGTTTTTGTCCCTGCGGGAGCAGGATTTCGTGACTGCGGCCAGGGCGTTGGGGGTGGGGGATTTGCGAATCATCTTTCGGCACATGATCCCCAACGCCGTGGCCCCGGTTCTGGTCTCGGCCACCATCGGCATCGCCACTGCCATCCTCACGGAGGCCGGTCTGAGTTTCCTCGGCTTCGGGGTGCCGCCCCCGCATGCCACGTGGGGGAATATCCTGTCTGATGGAAAGCGGTTCATATTCGACGCCCCATGGCTCACCTTTGTCCCGGGCGTGGCCATTCTGGTAGTGGTCTTGAGCTTCAACCTCTTCGGGGAAGGCCTGAGGGATACTCTCAACCCCCGGCTCAAGGAGAGGCACTAGGCCATGTCACGAAACCACGAACCCCTGCTGCGCGTTCAGGACCTGGCGGTCCACTTCCGGGGCGAGGAGACCCTGGCCCGGGCCGTGGACGGGGTGAGCTTCGATGTGTGTCGCGGAGAGACCGTTTGCCTCGTGGGCGAGAGCGGGTGCGGGAAGACGGTCTCGGCACTGGCGATCCTGGGCCTCGTGCCCTGCCCGCCGGGCCGTATCGCGGGGGGCAAGATTTTGTTGGAAGGAGAAAATCTCCTGGAGATGGAAGAAGAGGCCCTTAGAATGGTGCGCGGAAAACGGGTGGCCATGGTGTTTCAGGAGCCGCTCACCTCGCTCAACCCGGTCTTCACGATCGGAGATCAGATCGCTGAGGCCATCCGCGCCCACGAGGACGTGTCCAAGGAGGAAGTAAGACAAAGGACCATCCGACTCCTGGAGGACGTGGGGATTCCTTCCGCAGTCGAGCGGTACGGTGCATATCCACACGAATTGAGCGGCGGGCAGCGGCAGCGGGTAATGATCGCCATGGCCCTGGCCTGTGGTCCCGACCTGCTCATCGCGGATGAGCCCACTACTGCGCTGGATGTCACGGTCCAGGCCCAGATTCTGCGCCTCGTCAAAGGGCTTCAGGCCTCGCGGGACCTTTCGGCGCTTTATATTACTCACGACCTGGGCGTGGTGGCCCACATTGCCGACCGGGTCTATGTGATGTATGCAGGCCTGATCGTGGAGCAGGGCGACCGGTTCCAGATATTCAAAGAGCCGAAACACCCTTACACCACGGGACTCTTGGCCTCACTGCCGGATCGAAAGCGTAAGGGGACGCCCCTGGCGGGAATTCCGGGCACAGTGCCCGACCCTGCGCGGAAACCCCCAGGCTGCCCGTTTCATCCCCGCTGCGGGCATGCTGTTCCGGCCTGCGGGGAGGCGCTCCCCGATTTCTTCGACTACGGGCAGGGGCATCTGGCCCGTTGCCCGGTGATATACGAGGCACAGGGCGCGCCTGTCAGTGACACGGGAAAGGGAGGAACATAACCTGTGGCGGGCCGCAACGGTACGAACTTGAAAGTGGAGGGCCTGCGCAAGTATTTCCCGGTGCGCAAAGGTTTCTTCCAGCGGGTCTCGGGCTGGGTCAAGGCGGTTGACGGCGTGGACTTCGAGATCCCCCAGGGAAAGACCTTGGGGCTGGTTGGTGAGAGCGGATGCGGCAAGTCCACGGTGGCCCGTCTCGTCCTGAAACTGCTCGAGCCCGATCTGGGCAGGATCATATTCCAGGGGCGGGATATCGGGCCCCTTTCCTCATCGGAGATGAGGCCCCTGAGGCGCAGGATGCAGATCGTGTTCCAGGACCCCTACGGGTCCCTGAATCCCCGCATGACCGTGGGCCAATCCATCGAAGAAGGCCTGCGGACCGTGGGCATAAGCCCCAGGGCCCGGAAAGATAGGGTGCTGGGGCTCCTGGAAATGGTGGGACTGCCTGCCGAGGCAGCGGACCGATATCCCCATGAGTTCAGCGGCGGCCAGCGGCAGCGGGTGGGCATCGCCCGGGCCCTGAGCGTGGAGCCTTCGCTGGTGATCTGCGACGAGCCTGTCTCGGCCCTGGATGTCTCCATCCAGGCGCAGGTGATCAATCTCCTCAATGATCTCCAGGAGAGATTCGGTCTGAGCTATCTTTTCATTGCGCACGATCTCAACGTGGTGGGATACATGAGCGACCGGGTGGCGGTTATGTACCTGGGGAAGATCATGGAGTACGCTCCAGCCGAAATCCTGTTCGAAAACCCGGCCCATCCCTATACCAGGGCCCTGTTGGCCGCCGCCCCGGACCCGGATCCCGTGACCGGCAAGGGACTTGCAGTGCTGAGCGGGGAAGTGCCGAGCCCCCTGGACCCGCCGCCCGGGTGCAGGTTCCAGGGGAGGTGTCCGCTGGTGGAGGACCGGTGCCGAAAGGAGGATATTTCCATGTATGTCTTGGCCCCGGGTCACGAGGTGCGTTGCTGGAAGGCGGCCCGTGAGGAATGAGCCCGATTTTCCCCTTGACTTTTGAGCAAAATCCGGGCAATATACTGTTTTTACTGGGGGATCGTATAGTGGCAATACGACGGGTTCTGGCCCCGTTAACCGAGGTTCGAATCCTCGTCCCCCAGCCAAATCGATTACCCCGCCTCCGGCGGGGATTCAATTTCTTGGGGTCCCATCGTCTAGCGGTCTAGGATAACGGCCTCTCACGCCGTAGACACGGGTTCGAGTCCCGTTGGGACCACCAATACTTAGCCTTCATCCCCACTCTAAAGTGGACCCCAATGTCAAGACCACCTTTGGATGTCATTTCCCTTGACACTCAAGACCAAATTATCCTAAGCTTTTTCCACGATAAACAACTTTTAACCATGATCATAACACGAATCATGGCCTTGCCGAGTAAAGTAAAATATTCAATAGCAGGGATGTTCATCTTCCCCTGCTTCGCCCGCCTGGTCCTTCATGGTACGGGGCATGAACATGCCTGGTACAGATACCTCATCCCGCTATTTGTAGGCGCGAGCGCCGGATTCCTCACAGGTTTGATGAAGGATAGGTGGAGCGCGCTTCGTGAGAAACTGCAATTCCTAGTCCAGGAGAAGACAAAGGATCTCAGCCGGGAAGTAATGCGACGCGGGCGCGCAGAGGGAAAATTGCAGCGCCTGAACACCTTCCTGCTTGCCACCCGGAATATCAACCAGCTTATTGTCAGGGAAAGGGATCGGGAGAAGCTGATTCAGGGGGCGTGTGAATGTCTGGCTGGGGCAAGAAATTTCCAACAGATCTGGATCGTCCTGTCGGATGAAAGGGGTGGGGTGGTTTCCTTTGCCGGCGCTGGAATGAAGGGGGACGTGGCCCTGATGGAGAAAGCCGTCGGGAATGGGGACAGTCTCTATTGCATTAGATCGGCAATGGAAAACCCCGGCGTGACATTGGTGAACGAACCCTCCGAGCGTTGTAAGTCGTGCCCCATGCAGGCAAGGGGGGCTTGTGGTAAGGCCATTGCCGTGCGGATAGAATACAAGGGAAAGACGTACGGGGTCATGACTGCTTCCGGTCCTGAATCAATCATAGAAGACGAGGAGGAACTCTCTCTTTTTTGTGAGCTTGCCTCTGATTTAGGATTTGCACTTTACGGAATTGAAGCGGAGGAAAAAGAGCGAGCAATACGTCAAGCACTCCAGGAAAGCGAGGAAAGGTTTCGTGCATTTATCGGGGCCACCACTTTCGAAGGCATTATCCTGAACCGGGAAGGGGTAATCGCGGACATAAACGATCAGTTCGCAAAAATGTACGGATACGAGCGGGAAGAGCTCATAGGCATGAAGGCGCTGGATACCATAGCACCGGAAAGCCGGGATTACGTCAGAAAAATGATCCAAGAGCGGCACGAGGAGCCTTACGAGGCAGTGGCACTCAGGAAAGACGGATCTACCTTTCCCATAGAAGTCCATGCAAGAACCATCAATTACCGCGGCAAGACCGTCAGGGCCGCCGCTATCCGTGACATGACCGAGCGCAAGCTCGTGGAGGAATCTCTCAAACAAGAGGAGGAGAAATTCCGGGTACTTGTTGAAAAAGCACCCTTCGGGATATCCCTTGTCCGAAAAGACGGACGTTATACCTACGTGAATCCGAAGTTTGTGGAAACATTCGGATACAGGCTTGAAGATATCCCCACGGGCAGGGATTGGTTCGAAAAGGCCTTCCCGGACGAAGGCTACAGGAAGAAGGTCGTTTCAACTTGGCTCAATGACTTGAAAAGGTTTGAAATCGGGCAAGTGAGGCAGCAGACATTTGACGTTACCTGCAGTGACGGCTCTCAAAAAAAGATCCTTTTCAGGTCGGTCACATTGGCCGGGGGCCACCAGTTTATTATTTACGAAGATATTACGGAAAAGGAGAATCTGGAAAGGCAATACCAGCATGCACAGAAAATGGAAGCCGTTGGTACCCTTGCGGGTGGTATAGCGCATGATTTCAACAACCTGCTCCAGGCCATCCTGGGATATACCCAGATCCTTCTTCTAGACAGGGAGGAGAAGGATGCAGCATATGCCAGGCTCAAGGAAATCGAAAAGTCGGCACGGAGGGCGAGTGAGCTGACCCAACAGATCCTTACCTTCAGCCGAAAGGTGGAGAGCGTTCGTCGGCCCATGGATCTCAATGAAGAGGTCAGGCAGGTGGTGAAGCTCCTGAAGAGAACCATTCCCAAGATGATAGAGATAGAGCTTTTCTTCGAAAAAGATTTAGGGATTATTAACGCGGACCCGGCCCAGGTGGAGCAGATCATCATGAACATAGCGGTCAACGCCAGGGACGCCATGCCCGAAGGGGGAAAATTGCTCATCGAGACCGAGAATATAGTCCTTGACGAGGAATACTGCAAGACTCACCTTGGCGCCTCCCCAGGCAAATATGCGCTCCTCAGAATTTCCGATACGGGATCGGGCATGGACAAAGAAACCCTCGAGCATATATTCGAACCCTTTTTTACGACCAAGGATATAGGAAGGGGTACCGGTCTTGGTCTGGCAATGGTGTACGGCATTGTCAAAGAGCACGGCGGATATATCATGTGTTACAGCGAACCTGGAACCGGAACCGAATTCAAGGTCTATTTCCCGGTCATTGAGCAAGAAGAACCGTTTCGCATGGGAGATGACCGGGACGGAGGTCCCGACAGTATACCCGGCGGCACGGAAGTTGTTTTGCTGGTGGATGACGAGCAGAGTATCCTTGACACGGCCAAGGAGATGCTGGGACGTTTCGGATACAGGGTAATCACTGCCGGTAGCGGGGAAGACGCCATTCATACGGTGAAAAGGGCCGTCACAGGAGACAAGGACACACCCTTTCCCGACATTGTGATTCTTGATCTGAGCATGCCCGGGATGGGAGGGCATGCATGCCTTGAAAGGCTGTTGGAGATGCATCCGGACATGAAAATTGTCATCGCCAGCGGTTATTCGGTAAACGGAGCCGCAAACAACACTTTGAAGGCCGGGGCGAAGGGGTTCATCTCAAAACCCTACAGGCTGGAAGAGATGCTCCGAAAAGTAAGGCGGATCCTTGATGAAAAATAAGAATAGTCCGCAAGAACGCAAGAAAGCGGGGACGCATCTTGATCTGTGATTTATGTCGTAATGTTATTCCAAGACCAAGCCATGGCAGGGCCTGCTGCGTTGCCTGCCTGTGCGTCTCCGCACGCAGACAGGCGCTTGAGATTTACTCATTGCGGGGCACCGACAAGTACGCCTCTTGCAGATCCGGTGCCCTTTGCGGGGATTCCTGAATCCTCCCGTCGCCTAGCACCTGCCTGCCGCAGGCCGCCTGCATCGGGCTGGCAGGTCTCCACCAAACTCGGAATTCGCTCAATTTGGGTCCCCGCCTGGCATGGCCGGGATCGGGTGTTATTTCGGGATCATGGCCAAGAACAGGTTCGGGTATGATGACAGCCTGGACGTGGTGGGGATTCATGGCGTGGGCGGTGTGCTGGGACTGCCGGCGGCCGGCCTTTTTGCCTCGCTCGGCGTGAACCGCGATGGCGCAAACGGGCTTTTCTTCGGTAATCCCGCACAATTCGGCATACAAGCCCTTGCAGTTCTTGTGACCATCGTCTATGCTTTCGCAGTCAGTTGGGTCCTTCTCAAGGTGGTGGACGGACTCTTCGGCCTGCGTGTTAGCGAGAAGGATGAAGTGGGCGGGCTTGATTTGTTGGAACACGATGAAACCGCATACAATTTCTAACGCACGAGGCTCAAGGGCGGGGAGATAGGCCATGAAGAAGCTCGAAGTGATCATAAAACCTTTCAAATTGGAGGACGTCAAGGATGGCCTTTCCGGTATCGGCGTCCGGGGAATGACCGTCAGCGAGGTGAAGGGATTCGGCAGGCAAAGGGGGCACAAGGAGGTCTACCGGGGGGCGGAGTACCAGGTGGATTTCGTGGCCAAGGTCAAGATCGAAATGGTAATTCCGGAACAACTGGTCTCCGAGGCGGTCAGAGTGATTCAGGAACGGGCGCGGACGGGTGAGATCGGTGATGGAAAAATCTTTATTTTGCCTCTGGAAGATGCCATCCGCATTCGGACCGGGGAATCGGGTGAGGACGCCATCTGAAAACAGGCCCCGGGGATTTCAAGATCCTCTCTCTGACTGGGCCGTGCGGGATCCCACGCCATGACATCGCCCCCAGGGCGGGACACAACAAAAAGAGTGCCGGCGAGAAGCCCTTCTCCCGGCTTTTTTTGGGACGATGGGACCTTTCCGAGCGGTCTTTTTTCATCCTGCATTTCCCCTTTCCTTGACAGGCGCGGCTCAAGCAGGCAAAAAGGAACCTTAAGACTTCGCGGACAAGGAATCACGAAGCCGGCATTGTGGCGGATACCCAGGCCGATACAATGAATTCATGTGGGGGGGAAAAGATGAAAGAGATCTGTCGTGATTTGCAGGAGGAGCAGGAGGCCCTGGACACCATCGTGGCACCGCTCAGCCGAAAGGAGTGGGACACGATAACGCCTTTCATCGGATGGTCCATCAAATATGAGATCGCGCACCTGGCCTTCTGGGACATGGCCGCCAAGCTCGCAGCTACGGACGAGCAGGCCTTCAGGGGACTGATCGAGAGCATGTTTGCTTCCGAGGAGGCTTACAACGAATCCCAGCGGGAGCTTCGGGAGGCCGACCCCGCCTTTGTCATGGAATACTGGCGAAGGGAGCGCAAGGCCCTGGTGGACGCCCTGGCCGCCAAGGGGCCGAAAGACCGCATCCCCTGGGTGGGTCCTACCATGAGCGCCCGATCCAAGGCTACGGCGCGCATCATGGAGACCTGGGCACATGGGCAGGATGTGGCCGATACCTTGGGTATCGAACGGGAGCCCACGGACCGGCTGCGGCACGTGGCCCACCTCGGGGTGACGACCTTCGGGTGGAGTCACGCCAACCGGGGCCTGGAAGTGCCTGACGTTGCCGTACGGGTGGAACTAACGGGTCCTTCCGGGGATTTGTGGACATGGGGGCCGGAGGACGCAGAAGAGTCCATCAAGGGGCCGGCCCTGGACTTCTGTCTCGTGGTTGTTCAGCGTCGGCACGTGGAGGACACAAGCCTCCTGGTGAAGGGCGACGTGGCCCGGAATTGGATGCTGATCGCCCAGGCTTTTGCGGGTCCTCCGGTGGACGGACCCAGACCCGGGGAGCGCGTCCTGCGGAAATGAAAGCCACCGCTCTTTCATAGGAGAAACACGCCCCACGAAGAGGGTGGACCAAGGACCAGGGGGAGATTCAAGACGAAAATCACGTTCATGTCGGGGATCGAGCCCCCTATGCTGAAAGGGACGAGATCCTCAACTCGACGGTCGAGCATTTGGACATAGATTTGTCAGTTAATCCAGAGGCTGGGTCCAGCCAGGCGCGCACCTTTCGGTTCAGGGACACGCTTTCCAAGGAGGGGGAAGACGTCCTAGGACCGTAAGGCGAAGTTGGGCCGCGGGATCCCCGCCCCAGTCTTCGCACCAGTTGGCCTATCACGCAACCAAAACCAAGAAAAAGGAGGACGACCATGAAAATGCGATCGTGTCTGGCTTTGGTTTTAACCCTGGCCCTGTTCCTTTTTACCCCCGGGACGCTACTGGCCAAGGACATCGTGGTCCTTGCTCAATTTCCGTTGAGCGGGCCGCATGGCAGCCTGGATGAAGTCGGGTGGGGTTTCACGGACGTGATGAATTGGTTCAACGAGGAGGCAGGGGGCGTTGGCGGCAGGAAGGTCAAGTGGTTCATGGAAGACATGCGCTACAGCCCCACCGTGGAGGTGGCCAACTTCCACAAGTACTGTTCCGAGTATGGCCCCGACGAACTACTCATGGCCACGGGGTATATCACCGGGGCACTCAAGCCGTTGATCAACCGGGGGGAAAAGGTTTCGGAGGGTGGCGTGGTACGCTTTGGCGCTCCTCTACCCCTCCGGGCCGTGAGAGATGAGGGGAGCATTCAATGGGTAAAAGGGTTTTGAGGACTAAACTCTGTGACATGCTGGGGATCGAGTACCCGATCCTGAGCGCGGGCATGGGCCCAAGTCTCGTCGGGGAATCAACGGGTGCGCCCGTGGAACTCGTGGTGGCGGTTTCAGAAGCAGGAGGGCTGGGGGTCCTGGGCGCTGCCGGATACACCGTGGAAGAACTACGAGAAAAGATCAGAGAAATCAAAAAACTCACGGATAGGCCCTTCGGCGTGGATTTGCTCCTGCCGGGACAAATCGTCCGGGCCGGAGACCAGGACGCCGGAGGCGGGCGGGAGATCCCCCTGGCCGAGTTGGTCAAGGCCCTGCCCAAGGAACACTACGATTGGTTGATGAAGGTCAAGGAGGAGATGAACCTCCCGGATATCGAGGCCACTTACAAACCGGGGTCCACGGTCATGCGGCCCCACGCCGCCATCCAGGTGTGCATTGAGGAGAAGGTACCGCTTTTTTGCTCCGGTCTGGGAAACCCGGGCTTCATGGTGAAAGATGCCCATGCAGCAGGGATGAAAGTCCTGGGTATAGCAGGAAACACACGTAATGCTAGGCGCATCGCACGGGCCGGGGCCGATTTGGTAGTGGCCCAGGGGCATGAAGGCGGAGGGCATACCGGAAGGATCGGTTCCATGGCCCTCTGGCCCCAGGCGGTGGATGAGGCCGCCCCCACGCCGGTGCTGGCGGCAGGCGGCATCGGAGACGGCCGGGGGCTGGTTGCCGCCTTTGCGGCGGGGTGTGTCGGCGTCTGGGTGGGCACGCGTTTTCTGGCCTCAGCGGAGGGGGGCGCCATGGATATTCAGAAGGAAGCGATCCTAAAGGCACGAGATGAAGACACCCGGAGGACCCTGCTCTACACGGGCAAGACGTCCCGGGCCATCTTCAACAAGTTTCACACTCTGTGGGACTCTTCGGGCCTGGAACCGCTGCCCTTCCCCACCCAGGCCTTGTTCGCTTCGGCCATCGTGGAGATGTTCAACAAGGCCCGGAAAAAAGAATACATCGCTCCGTTTTCGGGGCAGGTCGCGGGCCTTATCAAGGAGATCAAGCCCGCAGCCCGGATCCTCCAGGACATGGTGGAAGAAGCTGCGGACATCCTGACGAAACGCTTTCCGGCCGGGATCGTCGTGAAATAGGGGGGCCGGCTTCCGACATTAGGCGCCCGCGAGTACGGGAGACTTGAAATACCGCTCACGGAGGTTCCCGTTCAAGACTCTGCGTGCGGCGTATAAGGGCAGCGGGTTTCCGGCGCGCCCTGGCGGGATCACAATCCGATCTGCTTGGCAATAATGTTTCGCTGGATCTCCGAGGTGCCTTCACCGATGGTGTACACGAGGGCGTCGCGCAGGTAACGGGAAACGGGATATTCACTCATGACCCCGTAACCCCCATGGATCTGGATCGCTTCCCGGGCGACCTCTACAGCCGTCTCCGAGGAGAAAAGCTTGGCTGCGGAGGCCTCCATGGTACAGGGCTTGCCCCGGTCCAGGAGGTGGGCCGCCGAGTAGACCATGAGGCGGGCCGCGCGAATCCGGGTTGCCATATCGGCCAGCTTGTGCGCCACTGCTTGAAACTTACCGATGGGCCTTCCGAATTGTGTCCGCTCCCTGGCATACCGCAAGGCGGCCTCGTAGGCCGCCTGGGCCACACCAACCATGTTGGCGGAAACGCCGATGCGCCCCTCGCTGAGGGTCTCCATGATTAGCTTGAAGGTGCCTTCCCGCTCTCCCAGAAGGTGATCGGCCGGGATCGGGCAGTCCTCGAATGATACCTCGCCCGTGTCGGAGGAACGGATCCCTTCCTTTTCCAGCTTGCGGATCGTCATGCCCGGGGTGCCTTTGTCCACCAGGAAGAGGCTGATGCCGTGGTACCCGCGGCCTTTGTCCGTGTAAGCGGCCGTGAGCAGGTAATCGGCAAAGGGCGAATTGGTGATAAAGGTCTTGGACCCCCTCAGTACGTAGTGGTCGCCTTTTCGCACCGCGGTGCTCCGGATCGATTTGGTGTCCGACCCCGCGTCGGGCTCCGTGAGTGCAAACGATCCTATCTTTTCCCCCTTGACCGCCGGGATGAGGTACTCTCGTTTCTGGTCTTCCGTGCCCGTGCGGTAGATGGGAAAGGTGGAAAGGTGGCTGTGTGCCGAGAGGGAGCTTGCAAAGCCCTGGCACACGCGCGAGATCTCCTCGCGGAGGACGCACTCCGTGATCTTGTCCGCGCCCGCGCCCCCGTATTTCTCGGGATAGCGGATGCAGAGGTACCCCAGTTCCCCCATGCGACGGAAAAGGTGGCGGGGAAAGGTCTGGGTCCTTTCCGCTTCATCCACCAGCGGCGCCATTTCCGTTTCACAGAACCTGCGGATCTGCTCTTGAAAAATCAGGTGTTCTTCCTTGAAGTAGGTATCCATGAATCCTTATCTCGAATATGCCTTCCCGGGCTTGACGCGTGAGGGGCCACGGGTATCGGCTGTCCTTTTCCCGCATCTCGCCTAGCCAAGCATCCCCGCTGGGAGCGAGGCCTCCAGGTGCTTGGTCAGGTATTCACCTGCGCCCAGGATATGTCGTTCCATCAAGTTTCGCGCCCTATTCCCGTCCTTTTTTTCAAAGGCGGCCACTACATTTTCATGTTCCTGGATGTTCCTGCCTATGCGTCCAGGCGTGGAGAGCAACAGAAACCAGTAGGTGGTGAACCGCATGTTCTGCCGGATCATATCCACCAGTTTCTGGTTGCCGCACCTCAAGTTGATCAGCCGGTGAAAGTCGTGGTTCAACTCCTGCCACTTGCGGACGTCGCCTCCTTCGATGTTTCGCTGTTGGTCGAGGATGGCGCGCAGTTTTTTTAGGTCTCGGGACGTCAGGCGTCGGGCCGCAAGCCCCGCGGCGAATCCCTCCAGGACCGAGAGAACCTGGTAGCTTTCCAGCATCCGGTCTATGGAGATGGAGGCAACGCGCGCTCCCTTGTAAGGTTCGATCACCACCAGACCCTCCCCTTTCAGGGTGTTGAGGACCTGTCTGATAACCATCCGGCTCACGGAAAAGGTTTCGCACAGAGCCGCCTCCACCAGACGCTCCCGGGGCAGCCTGAGACCCGAGTAGATCTCCTGTCGCAGGGCCCGGGTCACCCTAAGGGATTCTTCTTGAAGGCCTGTGTTTCTGGTCTTTTTCTCCGACATTTGTCCTTGACGCCTCCCTGGGGAAAGCCCCCTGCCGCAAGCGCACATTCACCATCTTTTCTTGAATCGACACCCCTCTCGTCAAACGTCTTCGCCGAAACGCTCCCTGAGGTATTTCACCCCGGCGTCAATGGGAGAGCCCGGGGGGAAGACCTCCGAAACCCCCATCT
>JAFDIS010000185.1 GCA_019307945.1 Deltaproteobacteria bacterium
CTACTGGGGGTCCGCCGATTACTTGGTGAAAGGGTGCGGGATGGGAAAGGAATCCACGCTTCATCTGCTCGACATGGGAGTCCACGTGGTGGGCACCGACGCGTGGAGCTGGGACCGTCCCCTGCCCTTCATAGCCAGGGATTTCCAGGAAAACGGAGATCCCTCCGTCATCTGGGAAGCGCACTTCGCGGGGATCGAAAAGGGGTATTTCCAGATCGAGAAACTCACGAACCTCGACCGCGTACCACCCTTCGGGTTCACTTTTTTCTGCTTCCCCGTGAAGATCAAGAGCGCATCGGCGGGATGGATTCGGGCAGTAGCTCTGGTGGACTCCTGAGCTTTCAGCCCGGCGAGTTGCCCTGCCTCGAGCGCGCCGGCAGACGCACTATGAAGGTGGTTCCCTTGCCGGGGTTCGAAGAGACGTGGATTTCGCCCCCGTGCTCCAGCACCACCTTGCGGGTCACGGAAAGCCCCAGGCCCGTGCCGCACGACTACCCGCCCTCGAGGCGGAGGGTCTCCAGGAACCGGGCCGCGTGGCCCGAACCCAGGGTGGAATGGACCGCAAGGTAGACACATCGATCCCGCCGGTAGGCAGTCACCAGGTCCGTAGTGAGCAGGAAGCGATCCTTCCACATCCAGTCGATGCGTGAACGGAATGCCCGGGTGCCGCATGAAAGCCTGATCTCCCGGTTGGCCCGGAGTCTCACCTCCGATCCTCCCATTTCAAAACGCGGGACCAGAAATTTCTGGGCGAATTCCTCCAGGGAAACCGCCTGGGGCCTTTGGATCACGAAGACGTCCAGCCGGTCGTTCCCGGGCGTCTGTAGGGAGGCGATTTGCCCGGGCAGTTTCAACTCCCTTTTGCGCGCCGCCGGCGGATATTGAAACCGGAAGGCCGGGGCAGCTTTTCTTACGAAGTCTCCTTCACGGGCCCATCCCTCCGCTTTCGAAAACCACGTGAACGCTTCTCGGGGGGGGCGGGCCCAAGCGGCCTCAAGCAACCGGAGTCTGTCGCGGGCCGTAGTGTCCGCAGGAAGGGGGGAAGGGGTCAAGGCCCCTCTCAGCAAGTACCTTCGGAGCAAGGTGTCCGGCAGATAGAAATCCTCCCGGGGCAGGGAACTCATAAAAACCGCCACCAACTCTTTTTCAGGGACCACGAAGAGATACTGCCCCTTGTAGCCCACCGCCATGTAGATTCCGCCGTCATCCACCCACCACTGATACCCGTACCGGTCGAAAAGGGTGCCGTCCACCCACCCTTTCGTGGATTCGGTCACCCAGTGCTCTGAAAGCACCCGTCTCCGCCCCCATCGGCCCTTCCGAAGGTAGAGGCAACCGATCCGGGCCAAGTCATGGGGCCGCATACGCATCTCACCCCACCCCACGTCTATCCCGTCACGACCCGAACGCCACCCCACATCCGTGATCCCAAGAGGACCGAACAGGGCCTCCCGGGCGAAGTCCCGCGTCCTCATCCCCGTGACCTTCGTGAGTATCGCCGAGAGGAGATACGATGCACCGTTGCAGTACTCGAAGCGTTCCCCCGGTGCTTCGTGCATGGGCAGGCTCAGGATATGGGTCACCCAATCCCTGGATTTCATCAATTCAGCCATCCCCTCCCATCCGTGCACGTGCGAGTCTCTGCATTCGAGCCCCGCGGTCATGGTGAGCAGGTGCCGAAGCGTCATCCTGCGCTTTCGTTCATCCAGGTTCCCGATGGAAGCACCCGGGAAAAAACCCAGGACGGTGCGGTCCAACTCCGAGATGAGCCCCCGGTCCAGGGCCACACCCACCAGAGCGGAAACGATGCTCTTGGTGCAGGAATGGAGGACATGGCGGGCATCGGGTCTGTAGGGGTATCGGTAGGCGTCCAGTACCAGCAGACCCTTTCTGACCACGGTGATGCTGTCGATCGGGGCCCCCTTGTCCCGTACCTCCCGGAGCATGTCCGCCAGGGCCGAAGAGCGCATCCCCGCAGCTTCGGGCGGGGCCTTGGGCCACGGAACGTCCTCCCCTGCTCCGGCCTCACCGCAAACCAAGGCCCAACCCAGCAGGAGACAACACAAGACCCTGGCCGTGCATTTTCCCGTACCCATTTTGTCCCTCCCTCGCCGAACGCCCGGCCGGTCGTGCGCCTTCGCCCCGGGGGCGACGCCTA
>JAFDIS010000118.1 GCA_019307945.1 Deltaproteobacteria bacterium
TACGTGGGCGGCGGCATCCAGACCTTCTTTCCATACCTGGTCGCGCTGATCTTCCTCTGGTTTAAACCTTACGGCATGTTCGGAAAAGAAATCATCGAGAGGGTGTAGCTTATGTTCTATCGAGAGTGCGGCAACCTGAAGGATTCATACGCCAGCGACATGGCCATTTTTCCCATTCCTCTGGACCGCTGGGGCGTGGGCGTCATGCTCATCCTGGCCTTTATCGTGATTCCCTTTGCTGCGAGCGATTACTGGCTCAGCAGTATCATGATCCCCTTCTATTGCTTTTCTTTGGCCGCTCTGGGCCTCAACTTTCTGACGGGATATGCGGGCCAGGTGTCCATCGGACATGCAGCCTTCATGGCCGTGGGAGCTTACTCGTCCCTGATCCTTTACAGCCGGTACGGAATTCCCCTGATCCCCAGCGTCCTGGGGGGCGGAGTGGTGGCCGCTGCGGTTGGGGCCGTTTTCGGGATCCCTTCACTCCGCCTCAAAGGCTTCTATCTGGCCGTTTCGACTCTGGCGGCCCAGTTCATCATCGAGTGGGTCCTCACTCACTGGAAGTGGGTGAGTGGAGGAGTCTTCGGCACCATAGATACCCCGGCGCTCCGGATATTCGGTTTTGAAATCAATACCGCCACGGAAAAATATTTCCTGGTCCTCTGTTTTCTGGTTCCGCTGGTGGTCATGGGAAAGAATCTGGTGAGGGGTCACCTGGGCCGAAGCTGGATGGCAATCCGTGACATGGACGTGGCGGCGGAAATCATCGGGATTTCACTGTTTAGGGACAAGGTGACGGCCTTTGCCGTGAGTTCCTTTTACGCCGGTGTGGCGGGCAGCCTTGTAACCATGACCTATTACGGCGCCGCCAATATTGAAGAATTCAACCTCATACTCTCATTTCACCTCCTGGGAATGATCATCATCGGGGGCATGGGAACGGTGCTGGGATCCTTCTTCGGGGCGGGCTTCATGGTCCTTCTCCCGATCTTGATCAACCAGACGATGCTGACTTTCATGCAGCGGGTCCCCTCGGACCTTCGCGCCAATAGTGAGGCCATTGTTTTCGGCGCCCTGATCGTTCTCTTCCTGATCGTGGAACCCTACGGCATGGCACGACTGTGGCAGACGGTAAAGGACAAGTTGAGGCTCTGGCCCTTTCCTTATTAATGTGACCCGCCCCTGCTCGGGCCTCCCACGGACGCGCCGATAGGGGTTGCCTTAACAGACAGTTTGGAAATAGGATTTTTGAGGGACTTCAAGGCAATCAACCGTTAACCCCAAGGGAGGAGGGAAAAGATGGCACGAAAATGGATCATAATTACAATGGTATTGGTTTTCGTGGTGGCGGCCACCATGGCCTCAGGGCCTGCGCAGGCAGCCGACAAAGACAAGACGCAGTTTTTCGGCATCCTCATCTACCGCACGGGACCCTTTGCCGCCGGTGGCAGCGGGTTCGGCAGCGGCTGGGAAGACTTCATGCAGCTTCGGAACATGCAGGGCGGCGTGAACGGAATCAAGTACGCCTGGGAGGAATGTGAAACCGCTTACAACACGGCGCGCGGCGTGGAATGCTACGAGCGCCTGAAGGACAAGATGGTATTGGTGCACCCCCTGAGCACGGGCATCACCTACGCCCTGATCCCCCGCGCTACCAAGGAACACAAGGTTATCTTTTCCGCAGGGTACGGCCGGGCCGACGCATCGGACGGCACGGTATTCCCCTGGGTTTTCCCGCTGCCCACAAACTACTGGTCACAGAATTCTGCCAAGATCAAGTTCATTGCCAAACAGATGGGAGGGATGGATAAACTCAAAGGCCTCAAGATCGCAAACCTCCACATCGACGTGCCTTACGGCCAGGAGACCAAGCCGATCCTGGACGCCATGGCCAAGAAATTCGGCTTCAAGGTAAAGCACTTTCCCGTGCCATGGCCGGGCATCGACCAAAAAGCCCAATGGATGGACATCGTTCGCAGGTTCAAGGCGGACTGGGTGATCAACCGTAACTGGGGCGTATCCTGCACGGTGCCCCTGCGCGAGGCTGCAAGACTCGGGTTTCCCCGCAACCGGATCCTGGGAGTGTGGTGGTGCGGATCTGAAGAGGACGTGCTTCCCGCAGGGCCGGCCGCCAAGGGGTACTACTCGGCCAACTGGCACGGCGTGGGAAGGAACTTCCCCCTGATCCAGGAGATCATCGACAAGGTCTACGGCGCCATGAAGGGCAACATCTCGTTTACCCGGGTAGGCTCGGTCTACTACAACCGCGGTGTCTGGGCCGGTGTGGTCAACGAGGAGGCCATGCGCACAGCGCACAAGAAGTTCGGCGTCAAGGTGCTCACAGGCGACGAAATGCGCTGGGGCATGGAGCATTTGGACATCACTGAGGAACGGATCAAGGAACTGGGGCTTGAGGGCTTCATGTCCCCGATCAAGACCTCCTGTGAAAACCACGAGGGCGGGAAAGTGGTCCTCTTCCAGCAGTGGAACGGTGAAAAATGGGTTATGGTGGACAAGATCGAGCCCATGCGGGACTTTGTCTGGAAACAGATCAAGGCCTCGGCAGCCAAGTACGCCAAGGAACAGGGCATCACGCCCCGCGACTGCAAATAGGAATTTTCGAATCAACAACGGGCGGGGGAACCTGGGGGGGCTTGCCCCCTCCCCCGCCCCCTGACCGCACCCGGGGCACGCCTCACCGCTTGCGCCGGGAGCGTGGAATACGGGTAATCATGGACCAGGCCCCCCTGTTGAAAGTGAACAATATCGAGGTGATCTACGAACACGTCATCCTGGTGCTCAAGGGTGTTTCTCTGGAAGTGCCTCCCGGCGGCATCGTGTCCCTGCTGGGTGCCAACGGTGCCGGGAAGACCACGACCCTGAAGGCCATCTCCAACCTGGTGAAGGCAGAGCGCGGGGAGGTGACCAAGGGCACGGTTGAGTTCGAGGGCAGGCGTATCGACAAGATGTACGCCCCCCAGGTGGTGAAACTGGGTGTCATCCAGGTCATGGAGGGACGACGCACCTTCGAGCACCTCACCGTGGAAGACGACCTGCTCACCGGGGCCTACACCCGCGGCCACGACTACAAGGGAATCCGCGAGTCCCTGGAGATGGTTTACAACTATTTTCCCAGGCTGGTGGAAAGAAAAACCGCCAAGACGGGTTACATTTCAGGGGGAGAAATGCAGATGTGTGCCATAGGCAGGGCGCTTATGGCCAAGCCCAAGCTCATGCTCCTGGACGAGCCTTCCATGGGTCTCGCCCCTCTCCTGGTCCAGGAGATCTTCGAAATTATCGTACGCCTCAACCAGGAGGAAAAGGTGGCCATGCTCCTGGCCGAACAAAACGCAAACATGGCGCTCAACTATGCCCGATACGGTTATGTGATGGAAAACGGCCGGGTAGTTCTGGACGGTGATTCGGATACGCTCAAGGCAAACGCAGACATCCGCGAGTTTTATCTGGGCCTGACGGATATCGGCAAGAAGAGCTATCGTGACGTGAAACACTACAAGAGAAGAAAACGCTGGCTCGCCTAAGTGAGGGAGGGTAATTCTATCCGCGTTCTTACCCACCCTCGTCCTGCCTTGGCCCTGAGTCAACCTCGTCGGGCGCACCGGTCTTTGCCAGGTTCTCCGCTGGTGCCTTTCCCACTTCCATGACCCTGTGGGGTGCACGGTCCACCCAGAGCCTGAGGATGTCAGGCCGGGCATAGTGACCCGCAGCGTCAAGCACGTTCTTCTGCCTAACGATGGCCCGAAGATCGATCTCCGCTACGGCCATGCCTTCCCCCTCGGGCAGAGGCCCGGCCAGATACCCGCCGTAGGGTGCCACGATGCCCGTGCAGATCCCGCCGCGAAGATACCTGCCCATGGCGTCATCCTTGAGGATCTCCCGCTTCTGTTCCTCCGTGAGCCACCCCGTGGCGTTCAACACGAAGGCGCCCGCTTCCATGGCGTGGTGCCGGATGGCCGCGTCAATCTGCGCGGACATGGAATCGCCCGCCATGGACCCCGGGAAGTGACTGCAGTGGATCTCCTCGCCCTGGGCGATGAGGGCGTAGCGGGCCAGGGGCATGAAGTGCTCCCAGCAGATGAGCGCACCCACCCCGCCCACCGCCGTATTGAAAACCTTCAGACCGCTTCCGTCCCCCCGGCCCCAGATCATCCGCTCGTGAAAGGTGGGCATGATCTTGCGGCGCTTGCCCAGAAGGGCGCCGTCCGCATCAATGATCACCTGCGTGTTGTAAAGGCTTCCCCCTTCCCGCTCGTTCACCCCCACCACGAGAACCACCCCGTTTCGGGAGGCTGCCTCGCACAGGGCCTCGGTCACGGGGCCCGGGACTTCTACGGCCTGTTCGAAGAGTTTCGCGTGAAGGTCCGAAAAGGTGGCCGGGGCTTGGAGCCAAGCGAAGTAGGGGTAGTTGGGGATGAAGGTCTCAGGAAAGACCGCAAGCCTCACGCCCTCCCGGCCGCACCGGTCCACGTATTCCACCACCTTTTCCGAGGTGGCGTCCCGGTCGAACAACACCGGGCTGATCTGGACCGCGGCGGCCCGGAACTTCCGAGCGGTATCCTCCATAGATGTCGCCTCCTCCTGCAGCGCACGAATCCGCTGGCCTGCCTATCTTCGCGCCCACAATCGTTTGCCGCCCCGGGCGGCGTTTCTTCCCTTGGTTCAGACGCACAAACCGGGTACGTACCGTGCGCTTTGCGCGATCAGGCCCTCTTGATGCGGATGGTCACCGCGTTGTGGCGGTCGGGGCACTCCAGTTCCATCTCGTCCGCGGCGCCCCAGGGATACCTTCCCCCGAACTGCATCACGTTGAGATTCGGGAAAATGTCGTGGTAGAAAAAACCGCAAAGACCACCCGTATCCCAGCAACCGATCTCGAAGGTATCTCCCACCTTGTGGCCGGCGCTGCACTCTCCCTTCACTGAAATAATCTCCGCCTCCAGGGCCTTCACATCCGGGGGTTGAACAGCCATAGCTAACCTCCTGTGTTTGTGGTGTAATTTTCAAGGGCGACGCCTCAACGATACAATAAGCTCAAGTTGCGCTTCTTTTCCCTCTCCATTGTTGGATGATCGATGGCGATAAAACCCTTGCGCCCAGTGTAATCAAAGACCGCACGGCGCATCCCCTTTGACAAGGAAAAAAAACGAGAGCGAAGTCGTGATGCAGATGGATCAGTACTTCCACTTTTTCGGGCGCTTCTTTTCCTTGTGACGCTTCTTGTATCGGCCGGGAGGATACTTCTTTCTGTGCCGGTCATAGTAGTCATAAGGACGATCCGTGGCCAATTCCAGGCTTACAAAATCTCCCAGGCGGACCTTGAGTCTACCGGGAAGATCAGCGGCAGCTTTCCAGGTGGCCCCTGCGAGGTAGAAAAAGATTCTCCGGTTCACATCGAAGTATACCCCTACTGCCGGATAGTAGCGGTACCTGTGCTTAGCCCTGTAGCCGTGTGCCTTGGCGTGCGGTGGTGGACCGTGGCCAACAGGCCTTTTGGGCCGAGGGGAGGGAACGTATGCGGGCCTTTTCCCCGGCGGGGGTTTGTTGGCCGGTTCCAGCACCACGCAGCCGGAAATCAGGAAGAGAAAAAAAGAGCTGAAGACAAAGCATCCGATCCAAAACTTGGGCGTTTCCCTCATAGTCGCGCCTCCAAACGGATTTTTCTTTCTTTTACCACGCTGGTGAGGTAAAAACAACAAAAGGTGCTAACTCCGGCAAGAGCAGCTGAAGACCGGCCATCCGCCGGAAGGCGACAAATGTGCCGTGAAGGAGAAGGATCTCTTGCCTTGAAACATATTCGACTCTTTCATCCCCCTTATCATAAGAACCCAAATTGAGCGTTTCAAATTTTGATGAGGGGCTGCTCCTCATTGTTTTTAGGGAGATCGCTTGCAATGAGGCTGTCTGAATCACCACCCAACGGGGTTGGCCTCAGCGGAGCGTGCGTCTTCGTTCGATCATCAAGATTTGAAACCCTCCGGGATTTCCGATTTTGCAGCATCTGTCCCGCCATCGGCGGGATTGCGCTTCGCATCCAGTCGCTGCGACGTACTTCAAGTACGTCTCACTCCTGAATCCTCGCGCGCCTTGCACCTGCCTGCCGCAGGCAGGTCTGCCGCAAACTCGAAAATAGCTCAATTTGGGTGTATGAATATTACGGCTCCACTGAAACCGGAGTGAACACCTTCATCACACCCCAGGAGATGCGGCAAAGACCATCAAGCGTGGGGAAGGCTTTCGCGGACAACGAACTGAAGATTTATGACGCAATGGGGAACGAGATGCCCGATGGGGAGCGGGGTATACTCTACATGCACAACGCCCTGCTCATGGAAGGCTATTACAAGAACGAGGAAGCCACGGTGGAAACATATCGGGGCAAATACATGACGGTGGGCGACGTCGCTATTCGGGATAATGAAGGATACATCTACATCGTCGATAGGGTCAAGGATATGATCATCCGTGGAGGGGTAAATATCTATCCTGCGGAAGTGGAAGAGGTGCTGACGACCATGCCGGGCATAGCCGATGCGGCCGTGGTCGGGAAACCGGATCAGGAGTTCGGTGAAACCGTTGCGGCTTTTGTGGTAAGGGATAAAGAATCAGAAATTTCCGAGTCCGATATACAGGCCTATTGCGCTGAACGGATGCAAAACCACAAGATCCCCGAGACCATCCTCTTCACGGGCGAAATACCACGCACGCCAACAGGAAAGATCCTGAAAAAAGACTTGCGGGAAATCCTCCGGAAGGCATCAGGGTAAAGCCCCGAGTTGGGAAAGGATCGGATCTTTTGCTTTGGAAAAATTGCAAAGGTATCGCTTTGACCGGGCTATCCGGGCCCAGAGGACCCGGCTTTTGGCCCGATTCATGTGAGATTAAACAGCGCGGCAGTCATATTTCGTCCCGGGCTTCCGGGCCAAATGCCCACCCCGGCCTTCACATGATCTCTTCCAGCTCATCCTTTGTGACGACGAAGCTCTTGTCGAACTCCTCCCAGAATTTCTTGTCCTTGTTTTTCCACCCTTCACCGAACCTTTTGTCGAAAAACGAAGCCAGGCGGGCGAACCAGTTCCCCGATTTTTCGATTCCTTGTTCCTTGGCGACAAAAATTTCTTTTAGAAACAGGTCGATCTCGCTGATCCGGTCCTTGGGGATATAGGACTTGGCGCCGAGCTTGATGGAGCCGACCAGGTTGTCCGGGTTTAGGCCGTGGGCCGTTAGCATCAGGGCCGGTATCTTCCGGGACGTGGCGATCTCAAGCAGGTCGAAGCCGCGAACACCCATGATATCCAAAATCGCCGCGTCGTAACGGTTGTTTTCCAGGAGTTCTTTAGCCGCCTCGTACGTGGTGGCAGTGTCCACCTCGCACTGATCCAACGTCTCCTCCAGGACCTCCAGGATGTCTGGTTCATCATCCACCGCCAGAATCCTTTTTCCTCTCAAGATGTCTTCGTCGGCCATTGGCGCTCCTCCATTTCTTTGGGTTCAAGGCGATCGTATTGCTCGATCCTACAGGGCCCGTTTTTTGTTTCACACTATACGGAACTTTCGGCTTCGTCAAGAAAGGAACGCCTATGACTTGGAAGAAAACGTGACTTTTCCTGCAGCGATTCCGGGATCGAAATGGAAACTCCCTCTGAACCGCCCTGGTTTTTCCAGGAAGTTCGCACACAGGAAAAATCGTTGACTTCGGGTAACCGATGGGCTATGGATGAGAAGACAGACCGACCGGTCTGTCTCACCCCGGGATCCGTCGGAACCCGGAAATACCCACCGTTCAGGAAGGAGAAAAGAAATGGCATTGATGACACCCGAACAGTTTGAGGAAAGCCTTAAAGAACGCAAACCCCGAGTCTTCATGAACGGAAAGCTTGTGGAAAATATCCTGGAGAACAAAAACACCCGAACCGTGGTGGAATCCAACAAGGCCAGTTACGCCTGGGCTTTGGATCCCCGCTACAAAGATATCATGTCATGCTATTCCCCCCTGATTGACGACGTGGTGAACCGCTATACCTATGTCAGCGCCAGCACCGAAGACCTGGTGAAGAAGGCCGAGGCAGGCACCTTCACGGCCGAGATGCTGGGCACCTGCATCTATCGCTGCGTGGGGTATGACTCCTTCCATACTCTGGCCAGCACCACATGGGAAATGGATCGTGATCTGGGCACCGAGTATCACCCCCGCTTCATGGAATATCTCAAGATGGTCCAGAAAAAGGACCTCTCGGTGGCAGGTGCCCTGACCGAACCCAGGGGCAGGCGAAACCAAAAGACCCTGGAATGGCCGGACCCTTTTCTCTCTCTGAAACTGGTGGACAAGAACAACGAGGGAATCTGGGTCCGAGGCGCAAAGATCAATATCAGCGGCGCCTACGCCAGCCATGAACTGATGGTACTCCCCCAGGCAGCCCATTACGAGGGTGAAGAGGACTACGCCATCGCCTTCGCCATCCCCGCGGACGCCGAAGGCATCACATATGTGGCCCAGTATTCTCCCTATTCGGCGGAAAGGGACATGGCCGAAGACAATGAAGAATTGGGCAATCCCACCTTCGGCCAGCGCGAGACGGCCATGATCATCTTTGACAACGTCTTCGTGCCCTGGGAGCGGGTGTTTCATTGCGGTGAATATCCCTACTCCATCAAGATCGTATCCAGGTACGCCAGGACCCACCGCATGACTTGCGGCGGGACCTGCAAGGTAGGATTCATGAACCAGATCATCGGGGCCTCCAAGCTCATCCAGGAATACAAGGGGTTGGAGAAGGCCACGCACATCAATGAACAGCTCATGGAGATGGTGGTCCTCCGGGAAACCTGCAGGGCATGCGGACTGGCCGCCGCACAAAAGGGAGCGGAAGAACCCGTTGGTTCGGGGGTTTTTCTCCCTGACGAAACGATGGGCAACGTCTCCAAGCTGAACGTCTGCAATGCCTTCTGGCGCGTCATGGCCCTGGCAGGAGATATCGGCGGTGGTTTGATCGTTACCATGCCTTCCCTGAAAGAACTCAAGAATCCGGCAGTCAAGGACTATGTGGAGGAATTCTTCAGCTTCGGCTCGGACGAGCCCACGGAAAACATCATGAAAGTCCACAAGCTTCTTCAAAACTGGACCGCGGGTCAACACGGAGTGGGCACATGGCACGGAGCAGGACCGGTCATGGCCCAAAAGATCATGTTGCAGCGGGTCATTGACTACGAGCATGAAAAGGAGCTGGTCCGGAACACCCTGAACCTCAAGGAAAAGGATAAAGCTGAAAAGGAGTAGCCGCCGGTCCCATGGACCTCAAAGAAAAAATCATCATCGAGTCCCTGAAGCTTTTTTCCATGAAAGGCTTTCTGAGCACGTCCATCCAGGACATCCTGGAGGCTTCGGGCACCTCCAAGGGGGGCTTTTACAACCATTTCCAGAGCAAAGAAGAACTCTTCTACCAGGTCCTGCGGGAGGCACAGAAGATCTGGCGGGAAAGGAACCTCCGGGGCGTAAACGAGGCACCCGGGGCCGTTGACAAACTCAGGCGGCTCCTGGCCAACTACCGGGATCGGTATCTCAAGGACAGCGAAAATTTTCCCGGCGGGTGTCTCTTCGTGACCCTTTCCGTGGAGCTGGACGACCAGCTTCCCCACCTGGCAAGGGAGATCAACAAGGGCTTTGAAGGATTCAGGGCCATGCTGAACCGATGGCTGGAGAAGGGAAAGAAAGAAGGGAGCATCCGCGAGGATGTAAACACGGCTGCCGCGGCCGATCTGATCTTCAACGGGATGCTTGGGACTTCGGTGACCTATGGGACGCAAAAGTCTCCCAGCGGCCTCGAGCAATCCATCGCCGCCCTGATGGACTACCTCGAGGGCCTTGCCCCCTGGAGCTGAGAGGAACATGCCTCATCAGGCCCTAATGATTTCACAACTTTGATCAAGAAGGAGGAAAAGAATGGATTTTCAGTTTTCTGAAAGGGAAGAAATGCTGCGAAAGGCCGTAAGGGAGTTTGCCGAAAACGAGATCCCGCCCCGCATGGAGGCCATGGAAGAAACCGGGGAGTTTCCCCTGGATCTCCTGAAACCCATGGCCCAGGTGGGAATCACAGGTGTGATCACGCCCCCCGAGTACGGCGGTGTGGGAATGGGTTACGTGGCGAGGACCATCGTGCTGGAGGAACTTGGACGGGTGTGTGCGGCCTTTCCCATGGCCATGCAGGTCCACCACATGGGCTGCGCCATTCTCAACGACTTCGGCACCGACGCACAGAAGAAGAAGTACCTGACGCGACTGGCCGCGGGTGAGACCATGGGGACCGTGGGGGTCACCGATCCAGCCGGGGGATCGGACGTGATGGGCATGAAGATGACCGCAGAACTGAAAGGTGACAAATACATCCTTAACGGCCGCAAGTGTTTCATCACCAACTCACACACATCAGACTTCTGGATCGTCATTGCGCGCACCGCGGAAGGTCCGAAGGGCCTCAGCGCCTTTATCGTTGACAAGGATACGCCCGGCGCGAAACCGGGACGGAAAGAGAACAAGGTGGGCCTGAGAGGAGCCAACACGGGCGAGTGGGCGTTCGACAACTGTGAGGTACCCAAGGAAAACCTCCTGGGACAGGAGGGTGGAGGGCTCTCAGCGGCCATGAAAACAATCAGTGAGACGGGGCGCTCGGGCATGGCCGCCACAGCCCTGGGAATTCTCACCGCCGCCTACGAGGAGGCCGGAAAATTCGCAAGCGAGCGGGTCCTCTACGGAAAGCCCATCAGCGCACTGCAGGCCATCCAGTTCCACATGGCGGAACTTTACACGCAACTTGAAATCTGCAGGCTCCTCTGCTACCGGGCGAGCTGGATGAAGGATCAGAACATGCGGTGTGACACGGAAATGGCCATGGCCAAGTTTTACACCTGTGATGCTGCCGTCAACGCCGCAAAAAGGGCCATCGAGATTCACGGTTCCTACGGCATCATGAAGGA
>JAFDIS010000119.1 GCA_019307945.1 Deltaproteobacteria bacterium
CTTGGCTTCCTTCGGTCGCCAAGTCCCACTGCTTCGCAGCGGGTTCCCGGTTTCTTCGCACCCCTTGGGTGCTCAGTCCCACTGCTTCGCAGCGGGTTCCCGGTTTCAGAAATGAGATATTTTTTACAAGATCAAGGAAACCGGGGACCCGCCCGAAGAGTGGGGAGTCCAAGCGCAGCGCGGACAAACTGGGGACCCATCCGGAGGATGGGGAGTCCGAGCGAGCCGAGGACAAAAAGAGCCATTTATGGATGGAAACTAGTTTGTGGCAGGTGAAAGGCGCGCGAGGATTCGGAAGTGAGGCGTACTTGAAGGTCGCCGCAGCGACTGAATCCGAACCGCCTGTCTGCGTGCGGAGACGCACAGGCAAGCAACACAGCAGATGCCATGAAATCGGGAATCCCGGAAGGGTTCCAATTTTACCACACTGCAACCAGGAACCATGGATATCGCCTTCAACCGGCGGGGGGTGAAAACGGCGCGGGGATGAGTCATTCACCACCTTGAAAATACGATAGAAGGTTTTCCGTCAAAATCTAAAACGATCAATTGAGGTCATAATCAATAGCATTATCGCTTAGGGATCTGAGATGAAGGAGATATCCATCAGTCCGAAGATCAGTAAAGGGGAGCTCGTGCGGCGCCTCGGCGCACGGAAGGGTGAGCGACTTTCACGGGCCACCAAGCTCAAAGTGGCGGGCCTTACCGAGGCCCTGAGCGGTTTTCTCCGCCCGGTGGTTCATTACGAAACCAGACCGTTGGCCCGTACCACGAAATCCTCCATCGAGCTCGAAAAGGGACCGATCTTTCGCAGCCGGAAGATCGCCAAAAGCCTGACAGGATGCACCCATGTTGTCTGCTTCATCGCGACCATCGGTCAGGGACTGGAAGCCCGAATTCGGGAGCGGTTCGAGGCCAATCGGTTGTCCGAGGCCTACATCCTGGATGCATTGGGCTCTGTTCTCGTTGAAGACGTGGCTCGGCAATTTCAGGAATTCATTGCCAAAAAGTGCGCAATGCAAGGAGAGTGTGTCACGCTTCGCTTCAGCCCTGGCTATTGTGACTGGCCTCTTGAGGAACAAAGGAAGCTGTTCAGCCTTTTTCATCCATCCCGCCTGAAAGTGCACCTCTCAAAGAGCTGTCTGATGGAGCCCAGGAAGTCCATTTCCGGGATCTTCGGGATCGCCCCACGGGACGACTGGCAGCACCACACCCCCTACAATCCATGCACGGAGTGCAGCGCCAAGACCTGCAGCGCCCGAAGGGCGCCATCTGCCGCCATGTATGCCCAATAAGGAGACCTTTCGAAAATGACGACGCGCAAGGGATTATCCGGGGGCCGATACAAGCCCCTGGATGAGAAAGACGTAAGCCGGATTCATGAGACGAGCCTTCGGGTCTTTGCCGAGGTGGGTGTCCAGGTAAACTACAGGGAGGCCCTCAAGGCCTTCAAGAGCGCCGGCGCCCAGGTGGACGAGGAAACGAGGGTGGTCAAGGTACCGCCGGACATGGTCGAGGAGTGGGTGGGCAAGGCCCCTTCCACGGTCCGGCTCTGCGGCCGCGCCGAAGGCGGCCAATGGGACTGCGAGCTGGGGGGCACGAGGGTTTACCTGGGCACCGGAGGCACCGCCCTGAATGTCCAGGACCCCGGGACGAAGGAGGCGCGGCCGTCCACCCTCGCGGACATCGTGAACATGGCCAGGATGGTGGAACACCTGGACAACATCCATTTTTACATGCTCAACGTCTACCCCAACGACCTTCCGGAACACGATGTGGACGTCAACCGCTTTGCCGCGGCCCTCAATCATACCCAAAAACATGTCATGGGCGGGGTCTACACCGTCGAAGGAGTGCGAAACATCATCCACATGGCACGTCTGATGGCGGGATCCGAGGAGAATCTTCGGCAACGGTCCTTTATTTCCATGGTGACCTGTTCCATCAGCCCCCTTAAGCTGGATGAGCACTACGCCGAGCTGACCATGGAGGCGGCCCGAAATCACATCCCCGTGGTGGTGCCCTCCGAGCCCCTGTGCGGTGCTACCGCTCCCATGACCCTGGCGGGCAATCTGGTCATCCAGAATGTGGATTCTCTGGCCGGCGTGATGTTAGCGCAAATCACGAATCCGGGGACGCCGACGATTTACGGATGCATCTCTTCCATCACGGATCTTCGGGACATGAAATACCTCTCCGGTGCTGTTGAAATGGGCCTCATGAACGCGGCGGCCGCCCAGATGGCCCAGTTTTATCAACTCCCGGTCTACCTGACGGCGGGGATGTCCGACTCCAAGGTCAACGACGCCCAGGCCGGTTATGAATCCGCCATGACCAACGTGATGGTGGCCCTGGCCGGAGGCAATTGGATCCACGATGCGGCGGGCTTCTTGGAGTTCTGCATGACCGCCTCCTACGAAAAGCTCGTCATCGACAATGACATCATCGGCATGGTCATGAGGGCCGTACAGGGTATCGAAGTCACGGAGGAAACCCTGGCCTTCGACCTCATCAAACAAGTCGGACCCGCGGGGCACTTTGTCTCCGAGCGGCATACGCGGCGCCATGCCCGCTCGGAACTCTACGTACCGCAGCACAGCGACCGCAACCATCGCACCAAATGGGCTGAAGCCGGAGCAAAAGATGCCTGGGAACGGGCCACGGAGAAGGTCCGGCAGATCCTGGGAGAACCGCCTCGCACCTTTATTCCCGCCGAAATCAAGGAACGCCTCAGAAAGGAAGTGCGGGGAATCAGCCCCATCGCCGTGCCGTGATTCGAGCGGGAAAGGAAACCACTGAGATGATCGTGATCGGAGAGAAAATCAACGGAAGCCTTTCCAAGGTCAAGGCCATCATCCGGGAAAGAAACGCGCAGGACCTTCTTGACCTGGCCAGAAGGCAGGCCGAGGCAGGGGCCGGTTACATCGATGTGAATGTCGCCACGGGGGAGGGATCCGCCGACGACGAGGTGGAGGCCATGACCTGGGCCGTTAAAGCCCTCCAGGAGGAAATAGACACGCCGCTCAGCATAGACAGCGCCGATGCCGGGGTCATCGAAGCCGGGCTTGAAGCACGAAACGGGAGACCGAGCCTCATCAATTCGGTCAACGCAGAGCCGCAAAGGCTCCGGGAGATCGTCCCACTGGCCTCGCACTTTGAGGCGCCCCTGGTTGCCCTGGCCATGGATGAGACCGGGATACCGCCATCGGTGGAAGGTCGCCTCGAGGCCTGCCAAACCATTGCCGCCGCATGCCAAAGGGCAGGCATTCGGCTGGAGCACATTTTTTTCGACCCCCTGGTCCTGCCCGTCAGCGCGGATACTGCCCAGGGGCTGGTAACCTTGGAGGCGCTCAAGGCGGTCAAGCAAGCGTTTGTCGGTGCCAAGAGCGTTTTGGGCATTTCGAACGTCTCCTATGGGCTGCCCCAGAGGGCCATGCTGAATGCCGCCTTCCTTCACATGGCCGTCTTCGCAGGGCTCGACGCCGCCATCCTGGATCCAACAGACGCACGGCTCATGGCGGCGGTGAGGACCGCCGAGGTCTTGACGGGCAAAGATCGTCACTGCCGCAGATACACACGCTTTGCGCGTGCCAACCGATGAGGACATAGGAGAGGAGCTGTTTTAGTGGAAGCATTCAGACAAGGGGTTGTGGTCAGGCCTTATGAACGGCTCAATGCCGATCAACTCACGTGGCTGGATAAGGCCTCTATGGCCATCCTGGAGGACCCGGGTATCTGGTGTTATAACGAAAGGGCGGCCATGCTGTTCAAGTCCCACGGCGCGCGGGTCTGGGAGGAACCCGGGGGTCATGGCTGCTGGAGGATCTCTTGTCCGGCAGGTCTCATCCGAGAGGCCGTAGGCCAAGCCCCGTCGCGCTTTGTGCTGGGGGCCAGGAGACCGGAAAACCGTCTTCTTTTGGACGCCGAGATTCCCCGGGTGTACTTCGGCTCTGGCTCGGAGGCCAATGTCTGGCTCGAGACCCATCTGGACAAATACATCCGTGCCGAAGACGGAACCACGGAACGCCTCATTCCCCATTACACGGAGCGAAGAGGGAATACGGCGCTCCTGAGCCGTGCCGCCAAGTTGTGTGAGTTCCTGGAGCATCTCGATTTTTTCATCCGCCCCCTCAATATCCAGGATCCCGAAATCACTCCGGACAATCACGATGTGAACAAGTTCTTCGCGAGCTTGAACAACATCACCAAGCACGTCCAAGCGGGGTTGACCACCCTGGAGGCCCTCCCCCACGTGATCCGAATGGCGGAACTCATCGTCGGCGGCCGAGAAGCCCTGATACAAAACCCCATCGTGTCTTTCATCGCCTGCGTTTTCAAAAGCCCCATGCAGATCGTCGAGGACACAGCCGACAAGGTTTTCGCCGTGGTGGAGGCTGGCCTTCCACTGGTCATTTCATCCTCCCCCCAGGGGGGATCCTCGGCCCCCATTCAGGAGGCCGGCATGGTGGCCCAGATCCATGCCGAAATCCTGGCCGGGATCGCCATGACCCAGATGATCAAACCCGGCGCCCCGGTGCTTTATGGAAGCGTCCCGGTGCGTGCCCGACTGGATGATCTGCATGATCTTTACGGATGCCCCGAATTCAACCAGTACAACATCGACTGCGTGCAGCTCGCTCGTTTCTACAAGATTCCCTGTTATTCAACGGCGGGCGTAGGAGACGCGAAGGTCCCAGGGATCCAAGCGACTTTCGAGAAGCTGCTCACCCACCTTTTCATGGCCATGAGCGGCGCTCAGTACATCCACTACGCCTTTGGGCTGCTGGACCGCACGAACACCTTCTGCCCGGTTCAGGCGATTCTGGACAACGAGCAGATCGGGAAGGTCAAACACACCCTGCGGGAGCCCAAGGTGACCCCGGACACCCTTGAGGATATGGTGGGGATGGTTCGGAAGGTTATGGCCACACCACACCGCCTTTTTGCGCGTCACGCCCGCAAGGCAATGCATGCAGGAGACATCTCCAGCCCCTTTCGCTTTGAAAGCAAAGCAATGGAAGACAAGGTCATCGCGCATGCCTTGTCGCACTTCGATGAGATCGAGAATAAGCCCGCCCCGCGGCTTGATCCGTCGGTGGTCGACGCCATTTACGAGTCGGTCCCGGGCCTGCTGCCCGGACTTCGCCAAGGCCGGTGAGGGCGGGGGACAGCACACGAGAGAGAGGAGAACGCCACCATGAGCAAAAAGGAAGTGATCGAGAAAATCGCCTTCAATGTGATTCAAGGACGGGTGGAATCTGAAGATGAAGGATTCGATGAGGGGTTTCAGGGTCAGCCCGGGGTCGTCGAGCTGGTTGAAGAGGCACTGAAGGAGGAGACGGACCCCAGGACCATCGTCATCGACGGTCTGACCAAACCCATGGAGATCGTGGGGGAAAAATTCGAACGGGAGGAGTACCTCATCCCTGACATGCTGGCCTCGGCCGAGTGTGTGGGTGCGGCCATGGACCTCTTGAGCCCTCACCTGATCAAGTCCGGGGTCGAGAGCAAGGGCAAATTCGTCATTTGCACCGTGGCCGGGGATCTTCACGACATCGGAAAGAACATCGTTGCCATCATGCTGAAAGGGGCGGGATACGAAGTCCTGGACCTGGGCGCGGACGTTCCCACCGCCCGAATCATCGAGACCGTCAAGAAGGAGCGTCCCCCGTTCCTTGGCCTTTCCGCCTTGCTCACAACAACCATGCGCATCATGGGTGACATCATGGAGGGACTGGAAAGGGAAGGGTTGAGAAACACGGTGAAGGTGTTGATCGGCGGCGCCCCGACTTCGCAGGGCTTTGCCCGACAGATCGGAGCCGATGCCCACTGCAAGGACGCCTTTGAGGCCATCCATACCCTGAAGGCCATGACGGCCTAGGCAGGAGGTGCCCCATGCCGGAAAGAAAAGCCTATTCCCAGGCATTCAACACGGGAAGATACGAAAAGGTCACCGGCCTGTTCGGCAAATACGACAACGTGAGGCGCCTCTGGGAGGACCAGATCACGAGTATTTTCCTGCGCCCCCATTTAAACAACCTCGTGGATTATAAGAAGAAGCGACTGGAACGGTTGCGCATCCTGGACCTGGGCTGCGGCGCGGCCGACGGGTATGACCTGATCATGGGTGTGACTACCAAGGATCCGGGTATCTATGAATACGTGACCGCGGCGATCACGGACGATATGCTCAAGCGCTACGTGGGTGTAGATGTCAACGAAGACCTCTTGCGCCAAGCCCGGGAGTACTTGGGCGACAACAGCAAGACGGAATTCATCCAAGCGGACCTCACCCAGGGGCTTCCACCGGAGATCCTCAGGGATCAAGCTCCCTTCGATTTCTATTTCAGCTCCTACGGGACGCTCTCTCATTTCCATCACGATGAATGCGTGAAGATCTTTTGCGACATCTGCGAGCACACCTCGGAATACGCCCTGGTCATGGCGGACTGGCTGGGTAGATATTCCTACGAATGGCAGGACCTGTGGCACGAACCGGCAGACCGTGAGGTCTTCATGGATTACCGCATCTCTTACATCTTCCCGGAGGAAGAACGAGGCGAAGCGAACATCACATCCTTCCCCCTGCGCCTGATGAGCCGGGACGAGGTGATGTCCATCATCAACGAAGCGTCACGCATTTGCGGTGTGGATATCAAACCCCTCGCCTTTTTTGACCGCTCCCTCTTCGTGGGCCGTCATCTGGAAACCGGCGACTACAATCGCCACCCGCTCAAACACCGCTCCACGGTCAATTCCCTATTTGAACACTATGTTCGGACGGACCTGGAAAGGCTGCTCACGGACTACCAGCCGCGGCCGGGATTTGATCATCTAAACACTTTCTTCGAGTCCTTTTTTATGTGTTGCAACACCCTGGTAACACACACCATCTCCCTTCTGAGCGGCTACGACGCCCAGAGCGGGGAATTTTCGGAGACGCCCGAGATCCAGCCCTACTACCCTCCCCCTTTGAAAGAGGCCATGCACTCCATGAAGAGGGTCATCAAGGGAGTGGGATGGCTTGAATGGGGGGATGTCCGGGCCAATGTGATTGAACCTCATCTCGGCTTTTCCCTCCGCAAGATGGAAATGGACCTCCAGACCGGCAGCGGGTTTGGTCATGGTCTGGTGGGAATTTTCGAGATTCGGAAGTAGCCCGGATTGCCTCAGTATCAAACCGGATCAGCGGGTGGGGGCAGCACAATTTAAGACAAGCAATGCAAAGGAAAAGACGTATGAGTGGAATGGTGGTCGGCTACGGAAATCCCAACGAAGCCGATGTTCGATTGATGATGATGAAAATCAAGCACAGAGGCCCCTATGCCGAAGGCCTGTTTCAAAACGGGCGGGTCATCATGTCCCAGAACTACCTGCGGGCGGACCTGCCTTCATCCCAAGGCGCGTTTCCCATCCCGGCCTCGAGGGGGAACGGAGACACCTTACGGATCTGCTACGACGGACAAATGGGGGACTGCAAGCCCCTGGCGAAACGAAACGCCGTGCCGGACGGGCCTCTCATGGAGGAACGACTCCTCCTCACTCTGTACGAGCGGTACGGTCACACCATGGTGCAGCATCTTGATGATGCCATTTTCTCATTCGTGATCAGCGACGGAGACGATTTCTTGGCTGCGCGAGACCTTTTGGGCATCAAGACACTCTTTTACGGCTTCAAGAATGGGACCCTGTATCTTGCCTCGGAACTGAAGAGCCTTACGGAGATCACCTCGGACGTCTACGAGTTCCCGCCGGGCCATGTGATGGACATGAACGGTCGCCTGACCCCTTTCGCGGCTTTGCCCGAAAACCCGCCCGCACTGTGGGACAAGACCGTCGACGACATGGCCGAAGAAATCCGCTCCATTGTGCAGGAGAGCCTGGAGAGCAGGGTCGATTTCTCCCTGCCCATCGGCAGCCTTCTGAGCGGGGGGTTGGACAGCAGCATCGTCACTGCGTTGGCCTGCAGGGCCTTTCGGGACCGTTTCGGCCCGGATGCGCTCTTCAGCACCTTTGCCGTGGGCGTGGGCGAGAGTGAAGATATCCTTATGGCCCGGAAGGTGGCCGCACACTGCGGCACGGAGCATCATGAATTGATCGTGGATCTTGATCAAATCCTGGAGCTTCTCCCCAAAGTGATCTATTACCTGGAATCCTTCGATCCCTCCCTGGTCCGAAGCGCTGTGTCCAATTTCCTGGTTTCGCGTCTCGCGCGAAAACACCGTCTCGAGGTGGTTCTCTCCGGGGAAGGAGGGGATGAAATTTTTTGCGGCTACGCCTATCTGAAGTCCTTTCCCCAAGAGGAGCTGTTCCGTCGCCAAATGGAATGCATCGGCTATCTTCACAACAACGCTTCATTGCGTCTGGACCGCATGAATCTCTGCCACGGTCTGCGCGTCGTGGCCCCGCTCATATCGGGCAAATTGCTGAACTATGCAATGCGGATCCCTGCCGAGTACAAACAGAGGATCGAGGGAGAGGACAAGATCGAAAAATGGATTTTCAGAAGAGCCTTCGAAGATCTCCTTCCCAAAGAGGTGGCCTGGCGCACAAAGCAGGAATTCTCCCAGGGCTCGGGTTCCGCCCGTCCGCTGCCAAGGCATTTCGAGACGGTGATCACGGATGAGGCCTTCGAAGAGGCAAGGCTGCGTTTTCCCATGATTCGGACCAAGGAGGAGTTGGCTTACTTCAGGATGTTTATCGAGCATTTCGGTGAAGAACGGGCGGTAGCCACGGTGGGCCAATGGATTTCGGCGGATTGACAGCATCCACTCAGACGGCGGCGGGTCTGCACAAAAAGCTGTGCGGAGCGTCGGAGACGAGATCGTCTCGAGCCTGCCAGGGGTGTCGGGAGCGGTGCAAGGCGCCGATATCGCGGCCACAATGTCCGCCACATCATAGTCCGAGCTCTCGTGAAAAAGGAGGTCGAGCATCCCCCTTGGGGTAACCGTCAGAGCAACCCATCTTTCGCGGGCTCCTCATCCGTAGCATTCTTGCCTCCCTGGTATGTGAGATCTTGAAAGGGGGCAGGTTCATGACACGCGAACAAAAATCCGAGCATTGGCGGCCCAGACTCCGAACCGAACAGGATTCACAGGGCAGTACCGCATCCCACTTCTATCAACTCGTGCCCTGTACCCATCAATCCCAGGGCAGTGGGGTCCACATCCACCTGGGCAAAAACCTCCGCATTGAGCTTGGATTTGTGGCCCCAAATTTGTCCTTCATTATCCTTGCCCACAACCTTCTCGCGGCCCTGAATTTGGCGATTTCTTCCAGGAAATCGATACCTCCGGACATGAAAAATGAGATCCTGTGGGCAAAATCATCACACTTGAGTCCCCGTTGGACACCGGCCTGGATATAAGCGATCGCGCTTGCAAGGGTCAATCCTAGTTCCTGGATCGAATTCAGGCCGGCAGGATGATATGAAAAGCCCGACACCGAAATCGGGTTCCACTTCGGCATCTTATCGGTACAGAACTCCAGGATATCCATGCATAACTGCAGCTCCGCTTCAATCGGAAGCAACTCTATTCTTTCCGCGAGATGAGACTGAAAAGGATCGTTCTTCCCACTTCCTCTAAGCTGGTCCGGCGAATAGCCAAGCTCCTCCGCCGCGGCGATATACATGGCCAGAAGTATGGCAGGGGATCCGTGAATAACCATGTTCGTGAACCCCTTATCCATTGGAAAGCCCTTCATAAGATCGATCATATCCTCGATATGATCCACCGGAAGTCCCACGGTTCCAACCTGATACCTGGATATGGGGTTATCCGAATCGTAGCAGTAATTTGTGGGCATATCAAAGAGCAGCGTGATCGCCGGACTTCCTTCATACCCCGCCTGCCCTCCCTTTTTGATCAAGGCCTTGTATCTTTCCGCCGTCTGCTCGCTGGAGCCAAAGCCCATGGGCTGCCGTTTCATCCAGCCCACCGCCCTGTACATCTCAGGATATATGCCCCTCGTGTAAGGAAATTGTCCCGGTTCACCGATCTCTGTCGAATACCGTCGACTAAACTTCTTCACCTTTTCCAGAGTCACCCTTCGATGCGTTCGGCCTGGACTCCATGCAGATACATTTGGCTCCGCGGAATTTATTGGATTTGCCAAAGAGTGATCATCCGTCCCATATTCCCATCATCTATTCCACCTGTTTCATGTGGTTTTCCCTCAATTTTCCCTTGGCAATCTTACCCTGCGGAGTATGGGGAAGGCTTTATTCCCATCATCGAGTGAAGAAGGTCATTTGACGACAGGGCTAATTTGGAGGAAAGATCTGGTGTAGCACTCCACCCTCAGATCCACGTCCTCTTGGGTGAATGCCGCGAAAGTGGACATGCCTGTGGTTCCTCTGGAAATACCGAATCCGGAGATCTCGCTTGCCGACACACAGAGATGGGGCAAGGGGTTGCCGGATTTCAATACGGCCTTCCTCAATTCATCCTTATTTGTTTTTGGTATCCGCCCGATGTCCTCCATGGATTGGAAATCATGGGGGTGAAATCCAGCCTCGATGAATTTCTCCTTATAAAACCCCGAAAATTCATAGACTGAAGTTTCACCCTTTTTAAGGTTTGTTCGATCCGGGCCGAGGATTTTGCTCTGATCCGAAACGAAAACCCTGTCCAGTTGGCACGAAAAATGAATTTCAACTATTATGTCAATTATTTCAATATGTTATATTGGCTTTTCCCTTGCAATTCCCCTCCTTTCACGGTAGGATATCCGCATAACTTGTTGATATCCAATTGGAAAGGAGCAAATTGACGTGTTTATTCTACGTGATATTCTTCGGCCCCTTCAGAACGACTTCTCGTCCTCCCGCCTTGGCAGGCGACGCAGTCGGTGGTTCGTCTATACCCTGCCGGCTTTCATCGTTCCGTTTACTACGTCCATATCTTCGAACATTCTTCGGTGCATGAATACCCTTTTCGGAATTGATGTGGACCGACGTCGGTTCTATACCTTCATGAGATCAAA
>JAFDIS010000120.1 GCA_019307945.1 Deltaproteobacteria bacterium
ATGGCCCGTTACATGACCCACCCCATGCTTTCCACGCCCGGCATCCTGAAACGCGTGGCCTCAATCCTGCAAGGCCCCGGCGCCCGCGTCTCGCTGGAGACCGCCCGTGCCGTCATCAGGCTCGCGGCGCGCAGGGCGCGCAACCAACGCTTCATCTACCTCGAGGTGGGAGAACAAGGAAATCCCAGGCGCTCCTTTGACGTCAACCTATACAAGGCCGCCCTGCCCCTCAAGGAACTCCACCCCCTTCTTTCAGGCGTAAGGAGAGCGTTCGGCATCCCCAAGGATGGGTTCGAGGCCATGTTCGAGCAGGCGGGAGAAAGGATCTTCGGGCACCTTTCAGCCGGCGTGGACCGGCAGGACAAGGATTTCTTGACGATCTCGTATGAGATTCGGGCCCTGCCGCGGGTGTGAGGGGGGGGGGAACGAGAGGCAAGGCCTGTATGGGCGGTTTATAACAAGTCATGCGGCTTACTCCTTTGTTGACATTTCATGCTGAATAGATATCATATAAGCATGATATTTGAGTGGAATGAGGAAAAAAGCCGCAACAATGAAAGGAAGCACGGCATAGATTTCCAGGAGGCAACCAGACTTTGGGACGATAAGGACCGCGTGGAGATCAAGGCCCCCTACCCTCTTGAAAACCGCTATATCCTCATTGGCCGCCTTGGGGAAAAGAACTGGACAGCGATTTACACAATGAGAGGCGCTGCCACGAGAATTATCTCGGTCCGTCGGTCGAGAAAAAAGGAGATAGATCTTTATGAAGAAAACCGTCCGAAATAACGAGGAATTCGACCGTCGATTCGACGCAGGGGAAGACATCCACGATCTGATCGACATGTCAAAGGCGCGGGTCACACGCCCCGCAAGGAAAGTCCGCATCAGCCTGGATATCGGCGAGCCACTTCTGAACGATATCGATCGAATCAGGGCCGCAATCGGCGTGGACCGCGCAGCGCTCATAAAGGTGTGGCTCCACGAAAGGGTACAACTGGAGAAGGCCAAAACCGCCCGGGGATAGGCCACCGGGCCCCACATTCCATGACGCGCAGGGGCTGAAGATGTCCTGGTCCCTCCCCTGCCCTCTTTTTCTTCGGGTTCCGGCGCGCGGTTTTTATCCTACCATCCACTATCCTGCAACGGACCGCCCAGGACCCAGGTGATGTGCCTCAGGATTTCCTCGGTTTTTTCGCGCGGCAGGGTTCCGATCTTATTCCCGACCCTTCCCTTGTCCAGCACCATGAGATGGGTGCATCGGGCCAGACTGCTCGCGGGAAGGTTCGCGGTCTCTTTCGGAAGCAGCACATTGCCCGGGATATTCGCGTATCTCGTCTGCCTGGTGAGGGGAACGACCAGGACGGTCTGGAACTTGCTTCGATTGATGGAATCTCGTTGAACAACCACAACGGGCCTCCTTCTCCCCGGTTCGGAACCCCTTGGGGGGGAGAGGTCGGCCCAAAACAGATCGCCCTGTGCGATCACCATTGCCCCTCCGCGTCGGGAAGGGCTGCCAGGGTGAGCATCTCTTCGGCCAAGGCTCTCGTTTCCTCGGCGGCCTGG
The DNA here is from genome assembly GCA_019307945.1 of Deltaproteobacteria bacterium. GTDB lineage: Bacteria > Desulfobacterota > DSM-4660 > Desulfatiglandales > Desulfatiglandaceae > B17-G16. The sequence continues at coordinate 1,567 of JAFDIS010000120.1, forward strand.
TCATTTCCGAAGGCCTGGTCGTAGAGCATGGTGATCTGTTCGTCCTCCAGGGCGTCCAACCGTTTTTCCATTTCTTCCACGATGAAACGGCTCCTGGGTTTACCCATCTTTTTTGCCCACCCGTCCACACGTTTCAGAAACGCAGGGGGGACTGTGATTGCCACTTTTCGAGTTGCCATCCTATTGCCCCTCATTGGTATGATCAAAAGGTGATACCAATTATATGGATTATCTTGGCAGGAGTCAAGGGGGGGAGCCAAGGTTACGCCGGAACAGGCGGGGTCAGTCTGCGGGACCAATATTCAGCACAGCCCTGTCTGCCAGGCTCTTGAAGGGGAAAAAATCGCGAAGGTCATCAGGATGAGGACCCGTTCCGAATGATCGGGCATCAGCAGCACACGCCCGTCGGCCGAAAGGCTCCTCAGCCGCCAAGCAAAAAAAGCAGGCCGTAAACGACCTGCTTTTTTATTAGTAGCGAAGGGAGATTATCAGGATTTCTTGAACTTTTTCCTGAGGCTCGCCAGCCCCACGAGACCCGTACCCACCAGGAGCATGGTGGCAGGCTCGGGCACGGGGGGATTGCTTCCGCCTTCCCATCGGCCCATCATGTTGTCGTTGCCGCATCCGATGGTGAGGTGGACGAGGAAGTCGGGGGCGATACTGGATGAATATCCCTGGTCCGTCCAATAGTCTTCCCAAATCTTGCTGAGGTCCACGGAGATGGCGTAGTGGGTGTCGCCTACAAATCCAAGCCCTGAAAAATCAAAGGTGGTTTCAATGTCCCCGGTTCCGATAAACACTCCACCATCAACATATCGATACGGATTGGACTCGTCATTCTCTCTGAAATATACCGTCTCAAAAATCTTGGTCCCGCTGAGCTTGTATATGGTGTAGCTCGGTGAAGCTTGGGGATCAGTTGGGTCGTAATCCATGTCCAGGACGTAGTTGTATCCGTAGTCCGTGTTGTCTATCTTGATTCCGTTGCCGGACTCATAGTAGACATCCGTACCGTAGGACGCGGTGATGGGCTGCGTATCAATGAAAATATCGCCCGCATAATATCCACCATAGCCATTCATGAAATCAAACCCGCCCACCGCTGTCAGCGTGTTGGTCCCCTTGTCGTACAAAAAGGCCTCCAGGTCCCATACTTGCCCTGTAGCACAACCAGGTTCGACCTCATTGTCCTCACTACCATCTGACGGTCCCGACCGATACCAACCTGAGTCACTCCCATCTCCAGCCAGGTCCGGGATCGTAATATCATCCGCCGCCATCGCATTCCCGCATAAAAACCCCATGACGGCCAAGAAGCACAAACAAATGGTCAATTTTTTCATTTTCAATATCTCCCTTCGGTTGCTATTGCTCTACAGCGCTTATGCCAATAAGAGTAGCAACCTCCATGCCAAAGCCCCGGATTTCGGTCGAAATCTTTCAATTCAGTTTTTGCCTTCAAAATCAAAGAGTTATCCAAAAAATTGGCCTCCCGGCCTCTTGTTGCAGCCATACTCGTTGTGAAATGTGTAATTTTTTGCCACTTCCCGGCGGAAATCCTTTTCCACTGAATGGTAAAAAATTACATACCTGGTTGTCGTCGTGCAGAGCTCCAGGAAAGCCCCGGCAGCACCGGAAACGGAAAAGGACCGCTGAGACCCAAGGGGGCAATCACCCGTGGGCATGAGACCCCCCCCGCCTTTCGTGCGGAGCAAACACGGCTCAATGAAACCGGTGCCGGGTGTTGTTGAAGAGTGACGCTGCTGACCCCCTTTGAAAAAGAAAAAGGCGGGGGATTACCCCGCCCTCTTTTTCATTTTATTTTAAATGCGCTTCAACTCTATTTCAAAAACCTTTTCCGAAAGGTCCCGCCCAGCCCTGCGATCCCGAATCCCACCAGCAGTATGGTCGCCGGTTCAGGGATGGGATTTGTGCCGCCACCACCACCGTCTTCCGCGTCCGCATCGTGTGAAAACGGCGCGAAAAGCGCCTTGTTCTCACCTTCAATGTGATTATAAAGGTCGAAATGTACCCAGTCGTATCCGCCGGTTACCGTCACGTAAAATTTCTGAATCAATCCATAGTTATTAGTGGGCACTGGATTTTGGGGGTCGTACCCTTGCGTGAAATCGGGAATCCCTGTTTCCGTCAAAATAAAATCACCCAGGGGAAACTCATAGAAATCGCTTGGGTAAATGCCATGCCTCGGCAATTCTTTGCCGTCCCCTTTGACGGGGATGCTGTCCTCAAAGAAAGTGCCGGTCAGGGATGTCATCCCCCCGAGCGGCGTGATCGCAATGGAACCGGTCTGGTCGGACTTGACGGCTGCCGCCAATTTCACATCCTCGATCGTGATCCCTTGTTCGTTCGCAGCCCCAATGGCCCATAACTCATACTCCAACCCGGGATACACCCACGTCTCCGTGTCCGTATCATAGGTCGCACCCGGTATGTAGAGCTGCAACTTGGGAACAGCCCATAGGGAAGTGGGAGCGATGAGCAGGATCACTACCACCGCAAGCGCCAAAACAGAAAGCCTTCGTAAGTGCATCACGTGTCCTTTCGCCAGGGGATGGGGGAACTCTTTTCACACAGAATCCCTGATGCCTTATACCCATGCAAACTATATGCCAACACAGCCCTTTTCCGAATAAAAGCAGAGGAAATGAACTTGTTGTATCTCAACCAGTTACAGAAATTCCTCCGACAGGAAAAATTCGAAACGTGTGCGAAAACGCCTGTGTGTATTTCTTTACCACTATTCTGGGAAATTTCTTGCCACATGCCGGCAGAAATCTACATACCTGGGCGCTCACCCTAATGAGCGGTCCACCACCGTTTCCGGACCGCCATCAGCCCTCCCAAACCGCCGGCGAGAAGCACCAGGGTTCCAGGTATCGGCACAGGATCGGGCTCGGAAAGTGGCACGAGGGTGGTGACGACATTCACGCCCCAATCTTCTCCTGATATTGCCTGGGTAAAGTTTTCCGAAAAGGGAATTTCATCTTCCGACCAGTTCTTGTAAAACTCGTAGTTTAGGAGCTCTTCGCTCACGTCATCCTTCTCATACCCGAACACGGGCACGAAATGGTCGGAGCTTCCGTCTGAATTGGTATCCACCAGGAAGATGAGCGGCCTGCCCGCGTCGATCTCCGACATGACCAGGCTCGGAAGTTCGTCCGGGTGCAGGCTGGAAAAATAATGATTGGCCGATTCAAATTCATACCCCCCCTCATTCAGCGCATACGCCTCCAACCCCGAGGGCACATTGTTGCTCAGCGTCCAGCCATCCGAATCAGTATTCAAATATTCCGCCAGGATGTCCAATTCCGCGCTGACATGACTCGTTAGCCTCACCTGGTCCCATCCGCTGACCCCCAGAAGGCCTTCGTAGCCCCTCTGGTCCCAGTAGCCCATCAAAGAGGCCGCGGCCAGGGGCCCGCAACCCACTCCACTGTAATACTCAGGCACCTCGATCCCGGTGATATCAGTCACGGTGACTACCTGGGCAAGACCCGGGGCCTGACAAAGAAAAAAAATACATGCGAGGGCTATGGGGAAAAACGACGTTTTCAGGGCCTTCCTGAACATAACGGCTGCTCCTTTTTCGAGTTTTCCGAAGGCTCCCCACCTGGGATCTCATCCCCCTGAGGCCCCCTGGGGGGCACTGGGATATATGGATATATGGTTGTGCGTGGTGCCGACAATTCTTTTATGGAGCTTCCTCCTGCGGCACATCGCAGGGCAAGGGATCCTGGCAATCGTCGCATTCCACGTTCCGCCATAGTCCCTGTCCCCAGTGGCCGTGGGTCCCAAAGGGGTTCCTGACCATGGCCCTAACCCATTTCCATTCATCTCATCCCCTTGAAATACCTGCAAAAACATTGCCAGATCGGGGGGCTGGTCTGACATCTTTTTTGACCGTAATTTCAAGGCGTTGGAAATGAGAAAGAGAGGGTGGGAAGTCTCTTTCCAACTTTTTTCCCAAAAGCGTGTAATTTCTTTCCAACGGGTGGAAAATAATTACACATATTTCATGCCAAGGGCCGCCTTTTCCCGGCCAACGCCCCCGCGAGAGGATCTCTGAAGGGATTCACGAATGCCACCCCTTCATGGCCGCGGCACAATTGCATTGCTTCTTCAATGAAAGGGTCGTTTGATCTCTTCTCCTTTCAGCCTCCTGAAGTGCGCAATAAAACGCGAAGGAAGATGTGTGATATCCTCTCGGCCTTTCGCCGCATCAGGATCCACCCACTTGCCCCCCATCCAGCGGTAGAACCGCCCCTTGCCACGCTCCGGGGCTTCCGGTACCCGGAGGTCCCGGGAATTCCGTCTGCGTGAGCCGGCTGCTTTTGCCAGACCCCACCCGGTAAATCCCGCCACCACGGAAACCAATTCCGAAGAAGGAGTTTCCTCTTTCTCCCCTGCTTCGGGAGTCTCTTGGGGCGCTTCCTTGTCCTCTTGAGGATTCTGATTCGGGCCGCTCTCCTGCGAGCCCGTTTCCTTGTGCGGCGCCTCTTCTTTCGACTCTTCGGTGTCTGCCTTTTGTTCTCCGCTTTCCTCAGCAGACCCCTCTTGTGCGGTTTCCGGGCTCTTTTGCTCCGGGGCGGGCGCAGCCTCCTCCGGTTCGGAGTACCCTTCGGCAGGGGAATACCCTTCAGGGCGTCCGGGTCCGGCGGTCGCGGGGCGCAGGGCACCCGAGTGGGCAAGGAACGATTCTTCGAGCCCGGGGCCCGACACGGACGGGCCGTAGAGCGTGAGCCGCTCGGCCGGCAGGATTTCCCCAAGCTCGAAAACCTGCTGCCGTAGCGGGATTGGTGAGTAGAGGCCGAACTGGGAGCTTGTAATCAGGTCCAGGGCGCCCTGGCCCAGCCTCACCACGGAGGTGGCCTGCCCGCTGCTGTTCAGGGTGACCCTGCCGTGCTCGCCGATCAGGATGTCTTCCGAAAAATTACCCACAAAGGTGTCCGAACCAGCACCCCCGATCAGGATGTCGTGCCCCTCGCCCCCGTCCAGATAGTCGTTCCCACCGATGCCGAAATCCGTGTTCTGCGCCTGATACACCCTGCCTCCCGAGTAGGTGACCTTGCCTGAATCTCCGATCAGGATGTCGTTTCCTCCCCGTCCGTAGAGGGACGCCGAATCCGCGCCCGCGCCCCCTACCAGGAGGTCGTCAGAATCCGTGCCGATGAGGGTATCGCTCCCTCCCGTGGAAGTTGTCCGGGACTCTGCTGATCGCAGGCTCCTGCGGCTTTCTTCCGCACTCCCGTAGGTCACGGCTCCGTAATCCCCGAAGGCGATCACCCCGTGACTCCAGGAAGCAGCGTCGATGGTGTCGTCCCCGTCTTCCCCGTAAACCACCACGAGACCGTCCGGAGAGCCAGGGTCTGCGTCTGAAAGGACCGCCCGGTCGTTTCCTTTATTGAGCCACAGAGTTGTCACGTCCGCCGGCAGGGTGCTTTCCACGCGCACCTGGTCATCCCCCGTGCCGGTCAAGACATGCACCCCTCTCCCGAACCGACCCAGGGCCTGGTAATGGATGGTCGCGGGCGCCAGGCCCTCGATCCGGTCTCGGGTGATCCGCACGGCCGCGTCTGCATCCGGATCGCCTTGGTCGCTCACCTCAAGGGCGTTCAAAACGCCCGCGCCTGCATCGATGAACAGCTCGGCCGCGACGAAATCGAGCGTCCCCCGGTTGCCCGGGCTGTCGGAAGAGACGTTGAAGGTGTCGTCGCCGTCGTGTCCTTCCACCGTGGTGGGCACGCTGGTGCCCTGGATGTTGAGGGTGTCGTTGCCGCTTCCGAGCCCCACATGGAGGGCTTCAATATCGGCGTAGGTAAGACCTTGTCCCATGCCGAGCCCGGTGAGTGAGGACCCGGTGAGCGTGCCTGCGTTGTCTTCGGCATCCCCCGTATCATCCACATGGAGCCTGTCAAAACCCACGCCCGCGTCGATGTTCAGGAGACCATCGAGTCCGTCCACCACGCCGCCCTGCATCACCGAAGCGAGGCTCCCTACGTTGATCGTGTCATCCCCATCCCCGGTGTCCAAGTTGGTCACGCCGACGTGGCTGCTTTTGATGTTAAAGGTATCATTTTCCGGGCCCAGGTATATGTTTATCTCCTCCATGTCGCCGTACACAAGACCGCCCGGGGAGTCGCTTCCCCCGATTTTGGCGCCGGAGGACATCCCGAGCCCCGTCAACGTGCGGTCTTCCAACCAGCCCTGGTCCCTGCCCGTACCTTGCTGGTTGTACACGTTGAGGACGTCCTGCGACTCTCTTTCGTTCAGGCCCGCAACTTCTTCGCCCGGCCCGAAAGAGGGGTCCCCTTCCCCCTGGCCCGGCATGTTCACGGGATCACCAATGGGACGGGCCTCCTGCGCAGCCCCGGTTCCTCCTTCAATCTGCAGAGGTCCGGCAATGAGTCCCAATGTCTGAGTAACCGTAAACGACATCGGCTCCGGGGTAACGATGATATCTTCGAGTGAGACTCCTTGGGGAACGCCGCCTACGTGGATCGTGTCGCTGCCGTAACTCCCCATGACGACGGTGCCGACCGCGGCGTTCGTGGACAGCACGAAAATTTGGTCGTCTCCCTGGTAAGCATCTACCGTGACCAGTTCCACTCCATCGTAAACGGTGGCCCGGCCCACGCCGAACACCCCGGTATCCGTGACGACAAAGGCATCGGAATACTCGGTTCCCACCACGACGACCCGGTCCAGCCCATCTCCGCCCAGGATATCCACGGGCGCGTTGACCGCATACCGAATGGTGTCGGCGCCCGCCCCCGCATCAATGGAGGTCCCGGCGAGGGCAAAGGTCCTGACCAGGAACGCATCGTCTCCCGCCTCGCCGTAAAGGGCCAGGGGCGCCTGGTTCCGGTAGACCTGGAGCGTGTCGTCGCCCTCGCCCGCGCATACCGTGGTCTCGAAGCTCACGCCGTTGGTGAGATACCCGAGGGTCGTTTGAATGACATCTTCAGGTTCCGTCATGCCGGGCGGAATGGACCGGAAGATTTGGCCTATCTGAACCGTGTCGTCGCCCTCGCCGGTATCCAGGGTCGTGACGGTGGAATTGTCGTCCAGCGCTAGGGTGTCCGCCCCTTGTCCGCTGTTTACGAAGAGCCCGCCGTTCATGTTCCCATCGTACCAGACCCGTTCGAAGGCGGGGTTGTACTTGGGCTTTTGATTCGCGTCCAATCCGTCCGGCCGAAGCAGGGCCACGAAGCCCTTGCGAAACAGTAATGTGTCGTCCTCGTCCGTGCCGTTCAGGGTGAGGGTGTCAAGACCTACCGTGCCCGTGTCGTAAACACCGATCTCGGATCTGCCACTCCCGCCCAGGTTCACCGTGACCCTGTCGCTCCCCTCACGGCCGTCCAGGGTCCAGGAGGGCGCGGGACCAGGACCCGCGTAGGAGACATTTGTCAGCACCATCTCATCATCGTCATTGTTGCCGTAGATCCGGACCGGGACGTCCTGGATGGAGGTCCGCAGTTCCACGAGGCCCCCGACCCCGGGATCCGCCGCGGAGTCGTCCACGTAGATGTCGACGCCCCGGGCCGCGTGCAGGGGTGCATCCGATTCCACGAGGACCCTGTCGCCCCCTCGCAGGATCACGAAGCCCGTTAGACTTTCCAGGCCCCTTGTGTCCGTTCCCCTGACAATGAGTTCGTCCCCCACACCGCCCCGGTCCGTTGCGGTCAGGCGCACATCGCCGACCCTGGAAAAGACCTGGATGATACCTTCATCCACCACGACGCTCCCGCCGAACCCGGCCAAATAGGCGTCCAGTTGCGCCGTGGCATGGAGCCGCCACGAAGGCGTGCCACCCGCCTGGAAGTCCAGGTCGTTGTCGGGGGTCCCGATGCCGCCCTGCTCCGCTGAGAGTTGGACAAGGCCTCCTGCGACGAGATTGGGTTCTGCGGTCCCCACTGCGTCAAACATGGAGCCCAGGGAGGAAATGGAAATATCGCCTCCCGCCTCCGCCTTTTCCAAGTATAGGTCTCCAGGATCACTCACGTAGATATCAGTGGCGGCGCGGGCTGAGAGCGGGGCTTCTCCCGAAAGGTCGATGAAAAAGGGATGCTCCGGTGTCCCGATCCCTTCCTGCTCAGAGACAAGGACCAGTTCCCCCGCGGTCTGGACGGCGGTGCCCGCCCCGTCCGAAGAAACGTCCAGCAGGGCGCCCGCCGCCTTGAGCCGCACACTGTCCGCGGCCGTAACGGATGCCACAGGCAAGGCCCCCGGGGCCTCCAGCGCTATCCCTCCTGCGGTCTCCACTGTTACATCTTCCCTCGCCTTAACGTTCACGTCGTTCCAGAGGCGGAGCGCGACGCTCTCCAGGGTGTTACGGTCCTCCACCACGGCGCCCGTAAAGAGAAGCACGTGCCCGTCGCTGGTCCTGAAATCCGCGTCCATTCTGCGCCACCGAGCGGAGTCCCCGTATTCCTCGGATCCCAGGTCGACCGATCCTGCCTGACCCGCGTACACATACATCCCGTACGCGGATTCGGTGCGGACCAGGACAACTTGGCCAGTCGAAAGGGACACCACGCCGTGGACCTCTGCGTCGAAGTCCGGCGTGATCTTTTCCCACGAGCCCCCGGCGAAATCCTCCTCGCCCAGATCCACGCTCCCGCCCGCGCCCGTGTACCGGTAAAGGGCGTAAGAGACCCCCACCACGTCTTCCACCGTGGCCAGGGTCAGGATCTCCTGCTGGCCTTCGGGTACTGCGTCAAAACCTCCCGACAAATCCACCGTGACCCGGCCCGTGACGCGCCCCACGCCCCCTTTGGCCCCTTTTGCCTCCAGGATGACATGAGCGCCGATGATGTTGGGCCTTTCCGCGGGTGCTCCCTGGGCTCCGGCGCCTTCGGCGTCAGGATAAAGATAGCTGAAAAGTGACCGGGAAACAGGGTATCGCAGGGCCTTAGCGGAAAAGGTGCGGGCGGCGATCCGGTCCCCCCGTTCCCGGTCGGACATATGGTAAACGAAATCGGGGTCATAGGGGGAATCACCGTAGGTGTCATGGATCTCCTGATAGCGGGGATCCAGAGAGGAAATTTCCCGGTTCAGATCCCCCCATACATAATCGTACCGGAGCAGACTGAGACCGTTGAAATCCCCCCCGGCGCGATTGAGAACCACGTCATCGGCCCCTTCAATCTTGATATCCAGGACAATGGGTGTCTCGCTGATGGCCGCATCGTAGCGGGAAAGGGCCAGTTTGATGGTAGTCCCGTCCACCACCACCGCGTAGTATGGAACGTCGTACGCAAGGTTCGTGTAGGCGATACCCACGCTCTCACCCACATACCGGTAAAGCGCGCCGCCTGGGGTCCTCGCGATCTGATCCGTCCGTATGGCGACACGATCGCCCGCGGAAAGCGCCGCCGCGTCGTAATCGGCAATCACCGGCGCCCATCGTCCCGCGTCGCCAAAGTCTTCCGTCCCCAGGTCCACGTCGTCTTCGTGTTCACCCAGGTAAGTGTAAAGCGCGCCGTCGCTCGTCTTTACTATCTGATCCGTTTCGAGGCTCACCGGCCCGGTGGTGGTCCCCTGGTCATGATCCGGGACGATTTGCGCCCAGAGGTCGGCATCCCCGTAGTCCTGGCTCGTCAAATCGAGCCCCAGGCTCAAAAAGACCTGATCCCCGGTCTCAAGACCGTGGGCCTCCGTGAATCGAATCTCATTCGTCATGGCGTCGATGGAATCGATGGCCATTTCCCAGGCGACCTGGTCAGGCACGGCATCCCGGTAGGTCTGCCAGTAGGTGTGATATCCGGTTGTCTCCTTGTTTTCTTCCCGACGGATCTCCTCTTGCGCCGCCTGGACGGCCTCATCGCCGGTCAGACGTTGGGCCCTGTCCCGCGCGGCCGCCTCTGCCTCCGTGGGCGGTCTGAATTCCTCGAAGACCGCGTCCAGGATAGCGCCTTCCGAGACCTCCAGGGTGACGTTACCCTCCAACGCGTGCACGGACGCGTCAAATCCCTCAAAATCACCCTTCCAGGATACCGGCTGAATCAGCTTGAAATCGCCCACCGTCTCTCGAATGTGAATGTCGCCTGGGGCCCTGGCGGCCAGACCGCCCGTTCCCAAGAGGTCGCTGTCCACCTCGAGGGGCATTGCCGCGGTCCCGATGCCGCCGTCCGTGACAAGTAGTTCCACGCGGTTGCCCTGGACCAGTGAGGATGTATCATGGGCCTCGATCCCTTCGCCCGCGTGCAGGATCACATCGCCGCCGGTGGACACGATCCGACCCACCACGAGGGTGCTGCTCCGGTTCCCGGTGGGATCGTACACCACGCGGACTTCGATATCGTGATCAGAGGTGATGTTGAGGACCCCGGGCTCGTCGTGTATCACCATGCCTCCCGCGGCGTGGCCTCCGCCGCCGGGGGCGCCCCCCTCCACGTTGGCCCGTACGGAGCCCCCAGCGTCGATGGCGGGGCTCGCCCCGAGGATCGCAGCCGTTTCCGCGAACACGAGATCGCCTGCCGACTTCAGCGTCACCGTGCCCCCGACGGGGCTCGTGACGGTTCCCTGGATGTAGAGGTCGTGGGCCGTGTCAACGGCGATGGAAGGGGCTGCGGGCCCCCGGATGAACTGGATTTCAATGGGGTAGTCCGCCTTCAACGTGTGGGTATAGTAGTCCTTTTCCCCGTAGCTCTGGGTGGTCAGCATGTGCGTGGTCTTGTACCGCATCCAGCCGCCCCCCGTGGTCCAGGTCTGATAGTTGAGGGTATAGTTCTCAAAACCGCTCTCGTAGGCGTCCGGTACGCCCCCGTAGGCAGGGTTATCGGTGACGTCCTGCCAGAGGGTTTCGTCCGCGTAATTCTGTTCTCGGAGAACCACCTCCGTGTCTTCACCGATATAGAGGTAACGATGTCCTACAATTCCTCCCGCGGCCAGGGGGACTCCGTTTTCGTCAGCCACCACCTTGACAATGTCCCCGTTGAAGAGCTCCACGTCCGTGTCGTTCAACTTCACATACTGGATTGTGTAGCCCTTGTTCGCCGCATAGTCCGGAATGGCCACTTCCGGGACCCAGAGATTAGCGTCCGTGTAATCCGTGCTTCGCAGATCAAAGTCGTCCGCCGCAGGTCCCTGATAGAGGTAGACCCTTGATTGCGCCCCTTGGGTGAAGGTCACCACCTGGCCGGTCTCGAGGTCCACCAGGGTGCCTGGCGGCAGGGTGTCCAGGTCGTAATCCGGTAGGACCGCAAGGATTTCCGACTCGAGGAGGGGTGCCTCATCCCGGAAGCTGGTGACCTGCCACTCGTAGCTCTGGTCCTTTGCCAGGCCATCCCAGTCAAACCCGATGAGGTTGAAGCTGCGCTTCTTATAATAGGATACGACCACGCGGGTCTTTTCCTGCCCTTCGGTCCAGGTGTACTCCAATCCCCGGCGTGGCTGGTAAAGAATCGTGTCGTTGAACCCGTGGGGGGCGGGCTGGTTCGGGATTTCCTCGTAGGTCACGGTGGAGATCACGCCGCCTGCCCCGCTGGGACCCGTGCCCGGGGCGCCCTGGTAGATGGTTTCCCGGATCCGGTCCCCGTCCACCGCATACACGATCTTCTGTAGCCTGGCCGTGTCGATGAGGGTGATCCTGCCTTCACGTTTCTTCGTGGTGTCGATGCGGTTGAGGACCAGGTCGTACCCGCTTTCGTTTTGAATGTCCACGCTCGTGTAGCCGTGGGCTGCCCTGAGAAGACCGTTTCCCGTGCTCAGGATCCGCCCTGCAAGCACGATCTCGCCGCCCTCGGGCAGGATTTCGTCAACCACGATGGCCTGCTTCCGGGCGTCGAAATACCCGTCCACGGGAACCCCGTCCTGCCCGAAGCTGATCCCCTGAAGCGGTTTCCCGTCGTCGTCCAGGAAGGAGGTGGTACCGGACGGCGCGAAATCGGTGCTCACATGAAGCGTCACGGTCTGGACCCCGCTCTGGATCAGGCCGTTCACGTTCAGGTACTGGGCCGTGACGGCGACCCGGCCCTGGGCCAGGACGGAAGAGCCCCACGGGTCCACGGTGTTGAGAAACGGGTTGTCGTCGTAGGTATGGGTCGTCAATGCTCCCGGCTCGTTGTAGACTGCCGCCCGGTAGGTGTCGAGCCCGGGGTACCGGCGCGGGTCCATGTTGTGAAACCATGCCTGGGTGTTCAGGTTGAAGTCCTGGGCGGCCTTGATGTCCACATTCTCGGCGCGGATTTCCCCTGAGACGTTGATGCTCCCTTCGTTGTTCACGACGGCGACATCTCCCACTTCGTTGATCACATCCCCGATGACGTATATATCCTGCCCCAGGCCTTCCGGGATTTCCAGGTCCAGATCATAGTCCCCGGGTTCCCGGCTGACGGGATCCTGGGTGATCGCGATGTTCTTCCGGGCCGTGTCACTGATGGTTGTAAGGCCCTGGTTGTTGAAGTAGACGTTCCCCGGGGTGAGGACGGTGTACTGTTCGTTTACCACGGCCACCCGTTTCGTGTCCCTGATGGTGGCATCGTTCACCGTGAGGAAGAAGGGCGTCTCGTTGAAGACATTGATCCTTGCGCCGGCCCGCGCCACGATCTGGTTGCCCACCAGGGGCACATAGGCGTCCCGGGAGGCCTCATCCGCCGTGATGAAGACGGAGCCCGGGGCGGCGTAGATGTCCGGCAGGTTCACGAACAGGACATCCAGGCCCTGGTTTGCGGTCTGCGCCCTTTGACCGGTGCCGGGGTCCTCGTAGACGTCCATGAGCCCCAATTCCACGAGGGTTTCCTCCACCAGGGCGAGCTGAACCTGGTAACGGGCCACGGCCTCCTCGTTGCTCCCGTGGCTTGCGATCCAATCCAGGATCTGCCTGCGCTGCTCCAGCAAGATGCTCCCCACGTTCTCGAGGGACAGGGTGGGGGTCTCGACACGCGCGGGTTTGACCACATAGAACTTGCCCTCAAGGGCGGCCTTTAGATCCTCGGCCACATCGCTGTCATAGATGTTGGGGCCCAGTTGACCCCAGAGTTCCACATTTCCGTAATCCATCTTTGTCAAATCAACGATGGGGTCGGGCACATCGCTACCCAAGTAGCGATAGAGTTCCCCTTCCCGGGTCTTGACGATCTGGCCCTTGTTCAGGGCCACCAGGGTCCCCTGGGGCAAGGTCTCGAGGTCGTAGGCTATCACCACCTTTTCCCAGCGGGTTTGATCCGTGTAATTTTCACGGTCCAGGAACACTATGTCGGAGCCCTCAATCTCCGGCTTATAGAGGTACAGGGCCCCGATCTCGCCCTCCCCTGCCACGGGGTTTCCGTCGCCATCCGCCACCACGCGGATCAGAGTCCCCGTGTACACGTTGAACCCGATTTGATTTACGTCCAGGACAGCGTATTCATAGTTGATTTCGGTGACGAAATCGCTCTGGTAGGTCGCGTCCGCATCCGTGGTGAAGGCGGTCACATCAGCCCACAAGGCCGTATCGCCGTAATCCTGTTCAGAAAGCACTATTTCGGCAGGATCACCCAGATAAGCGTAACGGTGCCCCGCGACCCCCCCCCGGTTCGCGCCCTCCACAACCCTGACGATGTCCTGGGTCGTGACGCTTACATAGGAGATTCCCTCCCGGAGTTTTTCCGCATCCGTGAGGGCCCGCTGGGCCGCGGTTCCCTGGAGCCTCGCGGGGTCGATATTCCGGACGCCCTGAAGCGTCACCGCCTTGATTCTCACCACGGCCTGATTGTTGACCCCGGCCACCACCCTCGCGCCTTGCTCCACAACCACGGACCGGGTGATGGTCGCATCCCCGTAGCCGGGGATAGGAAACCCGTAAGGGATCAGGGACAACGAGAGGGCCACGCCGTCGGTGAAGCGCTTGACGATGCCCTGGTCCGCGACGATGTTTACATCCTCCAGGGCCATGATGGAGGAGTTTCCACCGATGGTGACAACGTTGTTCTCCCTGATGTCTGCGGTGGGAACGGGGACGGCTATATTGGGATATATGGAAATGGCGGTAAGTTCCGTATCGGCGTTGCTGAAAACAACGCCCGGGATCTCAGCGCTGTCCCGGCCCGCATAGAGGTACACATCGCCGCCTTTCACCGTTCCGTCCCGGACCAGGATGCTGTTCGTGGCGTTCGTGTGGCCCGTGGCCTCGGCGCCCGCCCCGCCCGTGACGGCCGTGGCAACAAGAAGGTTCGCGCTGGGATTCACGCTGGAGTCGGTCCTGGCGGTGAGGTAGACATCCCCTGCCTTGCTCTCCAGCAAGGCCCTGTTGACATTGATGCCCGCCGACGTGGTGGCATCCATTCTTGAAATCCCGGTGGAGACACCGAAGCCCGAAACGCTCTCGATTCGCACGCTGTCATAGGCCTGGATGTCATTGAGGGCCTCGATCCGGAACCGGCCGGGATTGCGGTTGTCTCCCGCCACGGTGAGTTCGGAATCCTGCCCGATGTCGACCAGGGCCTGGAAGGGCTGGGTCGCGGTGCCGATGTCCGTTTCACTCAAGAGCACCGTGATATTCCCGACCCCGGCGGACCCTGAACGCAGGTTGCTTGCGTCCTTGTAATGGTCCTTGATCAACCGATTCTCGGCATCGATGAAGATATCGCCCGCCGTGACACGGACGCCTGTTCCGACCTCCACGTTGGCCCGGCTGGTGATGGTGTTGTCCACGCCGGCGCCGCTGCCTAATGGTGTTGTCCACGCCGGCGCCGCTGCCTACCGCGACCGCGAGGGCATAGCTGTCGGCCGAGGAGTCGATGTCCTGGATATGGGTGGAATTCATGTCCAGACGGTCCACGGTGATCTCGGCGCCCTCTCCGATTCGCACCAGGGTGCCGCCGCTGCTCGTGACATGGGATTGCGCGCCGGCGGCGGCCACCACCCCACCGCCGCCCGCCGTGCTTTCGGCCAGGAGATCGTCCGTACCCACGGCGGTGACCCTCAGGGCATGGGCATGCACAGTGGTGTCCCGCCCCAGGGTCGCCTCCACCTCATAGACGTCATAACCCCTGCCCAGGTTCACATCCGAGACCATGGCCCCCACCGCCACCGCCCCGAAGGCCCCACCATCGGCGTTCGCATGGGCGATGTTCTCCGCGCCCGCGAGGATTGTCACATCGCCCTTCGAGACAAGAAGCGCATTCTCCGTATAGGCCTTGACCTGCGTCTTGATGGTTGCTGCGGCCCTATTGCCCTGCGCGCCCGCAACACCTGATGCGGAA
>JAFDIS010000023.1 GCA_019307945.1 Deltaproteobacteria bacterium
GCTGCCCGAGGGTGTGGAGATGGTGATGCCGGGTGACAACGTGAGCCTGGAGGCCGCCCTGATCACGCCGATCGCGATGGAGAAGGAGTTGCGATTTGCCATTCGAGAGGGCGGAAGGACCGTGGGCGCGGGCGTCATCAGCGAGATCATCGAGTAGGGGAGAGACGAATGATAGCGAACCAGAAAATCCGGATACGCTTGAAGGCCTATGACCACAAACTGCTCGACCAGTCGGCGTTGGAGATTGTGGAGACCGTCAGGGCGACCGGTGCTAAGGTGGCGGGACCCATCCCGCTCCCCACGATGATCAATAAGTACTGCGTCTTGCGGTCCCCCCATGTGAACAAAAAATCGAGAGAACAGTTCGAGATCAGGACGCACAAGCGAATGCTCGACATCCTGGAACCAACCCAGCAGACCGTCGACGCCCTGATGAAACTGGATCTGGCCGCCGGAGTGGACGTAGAGATCAAGCTTTGAGTCGATGCCGGCCCAGCATCGAAAATCTCGGTTAGGGAATGCAACGGAGTTGGGGTGAGAGGTCAATGGTGGACAAGCTTTTCGGCAAAAAGATGGGAATGACCCGGTTTTTTCTCGAGGAGGGCGGAAGCATCCCGGTGACCGTTTTGAGAGTGGGCCCCTGTGTGGTCATCCAGAAAAAGACCGCCGAAAAGGAGGGCTATAACGCCCTTCAGCTCGGTTTCGAGGAGCAGAAGACGGGTCGCGTGAACAAGCCTCTTAGGGGACATTTCAAGGCGGCGGGTGAGCGCTGCTTCAAGTACCTTCGTGAGGTGCGCGTTGAGGATCCCGCCTCCTTCGAGCTAGGCCAGGAGATCCGGTCGGACCTCTTCCAGAGAGGCGACGTGGTGCATGTGACCGGGACGAGCAAGGGTCGCGGCTTCAGCGGCGTGGTGAAGCGGTGGGGATTCGGCGGGGGGCGCAAGTCCCACGGTTCTCGTTCCCACAGGATTCCCGGCTCCATCGGGTGCAGCGCTACGCCGGGAAGGGTCCAGAAAGGCAAGAAACTGCCCGGGCAGTACGGCGGCCAGCGGGTGACGGTCAAGAACCTGAAGGTCGTTGACGTCAGACCGGAGATGAACGTGGTCTTGGTCAAGGGAGCCGTGCCCGGTAGTCGGAACAGCCTCGTTGAAATCCGAAAAGCCTAACCTTCCTCCGGCAACCAAGAGGCGCAAAATGACAGTGTTGGACGTATACAACCTACAGAGAGAGAAGACAGCGGAAGTGGAGCTGGATGACAGGATTTTCGGGGTGCAGGTGAAAAAACACGTGCTGCACCAGGTGATCGTGAGCCAGCGGAACAAAAGGCGGGCAGGGACTTCCGCCGTGAAAACGCGATCCCAGGTCCGGAGTTCCGGAACAAAACTCTGGAGACAGAAGGGCACGGGCAGGGCGCGCGTGGGCACGCCTGCATCACCAACGCGTCGAGGTGGGGGCGTGGCTTTCGGCCCGGTCCCCAGGGACTATTCCACCAAGGTCTCCAAGAAGGTGCGCAAGGCGGCCGTAAGAATGGCGCTCACGGACAAGGTGAGGAACAACCAGCTCGTGGTGATCGACCGTTTTGATCTGCCCGACCATAAGACCAAGGGCTTCGTCCAGGTCATGAACAACTTTGATTTCCACAAAGTGCTGATCGTGACATCGGATGCCAATGAGAACCTGGACAGATCCTCCCGGAATGTGCCATGGGTGAAGGTGATGCGGTGCGAGGGACTCAACGTATACGACATTCTGAAGTACGATTACCTTTGCCTTGAGCAACCGACTATCGAGAAAATACAGGAGGCATTGGTTTCGTAGTGGACATCTACCAGGTCATCAAGGAACCGCATATTACGGAAAAGGGAACGCTCCAGAAGGACCTGAACAACCAGTTGGTCTTCAAGGTGCACAAGCGTGCCAACAAGATCGAAATCAAACAGGCGGTGGAGACCCTTTTCAAGACCAAAGTCGTCGAAGTCCAGACCATGAACATAAGAGGCAAGCGTCGGCGACTGGGGCGGAACGTGGGCAGGCGCCCCGATTGGAAAAAGGCCGTGGTGAAGTTGGCGCCCGGCGAGAACATCGAATACTTCGAAGGGATGTAGGACCAAGGTTCGCGGAGCTGACAATATGGGTATCAAGATCAACAAACCGACCTCTCCGGGCAGAAGATTCAATACGTGCTCCACGTTCGAGGAGATCACGAGGAAGGCCCCGGAGAAAAGTCTCCTGCGGCCCCTCAAGAAATCGGGAGGACGCAACGCCAACGGACGGATTACCACTCGGCACCGGGGCGGAGGGCACAAGAGAAAATACCGTGTGATCGACTTCAAGCGGAACAAGGATGGCGTTCCGGCCCGCGTCGCCGGCATCGAGTATGACCCCAACCGTTCGGCGAACATCGCTTTACTCCATTACGCGGATGGGGAAAAACGGTACATCTTGGCCCCAAATAAACTGAAGGTGGGAGATCAGGTGCTCTCGGGGCCTACTGCGGAGATCCGCACGGGAAATGCCTTGCCCCTGCGCAATATCCCCCTGGGTACCCATATTCACAACGTGGAATTGAACATCGGCCGGGGTGGACAGTTGGTCCGCAGCGCGGGCAATTACGCCCAGTTGATGGCAAAGGAAGGCAAGTACGCCCAGATCAAACTCCCGTCGGGCGAGGTGCGGATGGTACTGCTGGACTGCAAGGCCACCATCGGACAGGTGGGGAACCTGGATCAGGAGAACGTATCCATCGGAAAGGCGGGGAGAAACCGCTGGAAGGGACGCAGACCCCGGGTCAGGGGCGTTGCCATGAACCCGGTGGATCATCCCCACGGCGGGGGGGAGGGGAAGTCTTCCGGCGGCAGGCATCCGGTCACGCCGTGGGGCGTTCCTACAAAGGGTTACAAGACCCGTCGCAGGAAGCAGAGCGACAGGCTGATCGTCAAGAGGCGCAAGTAGGCCCTAGGGCCGCGTGCGCCGCCATTCGGCGCCGGGAAGGAGCCGGTACCGCCGGTTTTTGCAAACCGAAGGAAAAGATTAGGAAAGATTAGGGAGGAGAACGTTGCCTCGATCACTCAAAAAGGGACCGTTCGTGGATGAACACCTCTTGAAGAAGGTGCAGAAGGCCAACGAGATCCAGAGCAGAAAGATTATCAAGACCTGGTCACGCAGGTCTACGATCATCCCCGAGTTCATCGGGTTGACCTTTGCCGTTCATAACGGCAAGAAGTTTCTTCCCGTCTTCGTCACCGACGACATGGTTGGACACAAACTGGGTGAGTTTTCTCCCACCCGGATTTTTTACGGTCACGCAGGGGATAAGAAATCCAGGTTGAAAGGGAAGAAATAGGACCCTGCGTTTTGAAACGACGTGGAGATCATGGAAACAAGGGCAGCAGCAAAATACGTGAGAATCGCACCCCGGAAGGTCCGGCTCCTGATGGATCAGGTGAAGGGGAAACAGGTTGAGGACGCGCTCAATCTCCTTTCTTTCTCTCCCAAGAAGGGGGCGCGCATCCTGAAAAAACTCATTCAGTCGGCGGTGGCCAATGCCCAGCACAATGCGGGTCTCGATGTGGACGCGCTTTATGTCAAGAGGGTGTATGCGGACGAGGGACCGACCCTCAAGAGATTTCGGCCACGCGCTTTGGGAAGGGCCGCGAGGATCAGAAAGAGAACGAGTCATCTGACCGTCATCCTGGACGAGATGTGAGAGGAGTGCAGATGTGCCCGACAGCGCTCGGCGCCCTCGTTGCTTGAATCGGCGGGTTCAATGAAGAGGATCTTGGAGGTGTAGATTGGGACAGAAGGTTCATCCGATTGGTTTTAGGCTGGGATCCTACAAGGATTGGGATTCCAGGTGGTTCGCCCGAAAGGAATACAGCGCTTTTGTCTTCGAGGATTATAGGATAAGGAAGTTCTTGAAGGAGAAACTGTCCCAGGCGGGAGTCTCGAAGATCGAGATCGAAAGGGCCGCCAATCGTGCCAGGATCCGCATTCATACGGCCAGGCCGGGAATCGTGATCGGCAAGAAGGGCCAGGAGATCGAAGCCCTCAGGAGAAAGCTCGAAAACAAGATCGATCGGGAAATTATTCTCGACATACAGGAAGTACGGAAACCCGAAGTGGACGCGCAACTGATCGCCGAAAACGTGGCTCTTCAACTCGTGCGGCGCGTCGCCTTCAGGAGGGCAATGAAGCGAGCCGTGAGTTCGGCCTTGCGTTTCGGCGCACAGGGGATCAAGATCGCCTGCGCCGGAAGGCTCGGCGGCGCCGAGATGGCGCGGCGGGAGTGGTACCGTGAAGGGCGGGTGCCGCTTCATACGCTCAGGGCCGACATCGACTACGGATTTGCCGAGGCCTTCACCACCTACGGTGTGATCGGTGTGAAAGTGATCGTCTTCAACGGCGAAATTCTGCCCGAGAAAAAAGGATAGGATCATACACCATGCTCAGTCCCAAGAAGCTTAAATACAGAAAAAGACAGCGGGGCCGTACAAAGGGAAAGGCTTACAGGGGCAGTACCCTGGCATTCGGAGACTACGGTTTGCAGGCCCTGGAGTGCGGGTATATGACGGCCCAGCAGATCGAGGCCGCCAGAGTGGCCGTGACCCGGCATGTCAAGAGAGGCGGGAAGATATGGATCCGAGTCTTCCCGGATAAGTCCGTTACGAAGAAACCGGCCGAGACCCGGATGGGTAAGGGAAAAGGGGCCCCGGAAGGGTGGGTGGCCGTCGTAAAACCCGGCAGGATTCTCTACGAATTGGAAGGGGTGGGGGAAAACGTTGCGGCCGAGGCCTTTCGCCTGGCGGGGCACAAGCTTCCCTTTGCCACCCGATTCGTCAGCAGAGGAGCTTGAGGTCATGAAGGCCAATGAGTTAAGAGATCTGACGTTGGATGAACTGAAAGACAAGGAGGCGGCGCTGAGCCAGGAACTGTTCAACCTGCGGTTCCAGAAGGCGACCGGACAACTCGGCAATACGGCCATGATTCCCAAGACCAAGAGGGAACTGGCAAGGGTGAAAACCGTCCTGCGGGAAATGGGGGCTGCTGATTCAGCATAGTAAAAAGAGGGTGCAATGACGGACAGAGGAAACAAGAAGAGGCTGGTGGGCACCGTATTGAGTGATCGCATGGACAAGACCGCGGTCGTACTGGTCAACCGCCTGACGAAGCACCGCACGTATAAGAAATTCATCCGAAAACGGGCCAAATACATGGCGCATGATCCTCGGAATGCATGTCGAATCGGCGACAAGGTCCGGATTATTGAGAGCAGACCCTTGAGCAAGCGGAAAAGGTGGCAGGTGATCGAGATCCTGGAAAGGTCAAAGATCGTGGAAGGTGCCTGATGCGGCGTCCTTACCCGTTGCGGAGTAATCAAGATGATTCAAGCAGAAACCAAACTGAGGGCGGCTGACAATTCGGGAGCCAAGGTGCTTTCCTGTATCAAGGTCCTCGGGGGATCCAGGCGGAGATACGCAAGCATCGGGGACATCATCGTGGTTTCCGTCAAGGAGGCCATGCCCAACTCCAAGGTAAA
Source organism: Deltaproteobacteria bacterium (assembly GCA_019307945.1). Taxonomy (GTDB): domain Bacteria; phylum Desulfobacterota; class DSM-4660; order Desulfatiglandales; family Desulfatiglandaceae; genus B17-G16. The sequence goes on from JAFDIS010000023.1 coordinate 5,537, forward strand.
AAAGGGAGACGTGGTACGAGCCGTGGTGGTGCGAACGAAGAAGGAGATCGGAAGGCCCGACGGTTCCTATATCAAGTTCGATGACAACTCCGCCGTATTGATCAACCAGCAGAGGGAACCCATCGGCACGCGGATCTTCGGGCCCGTGGCCAGGGAGCTGCGAGCGAAGAATTTCATGAAGATCATCTCGCTGGCCCCGGAGGTGCTCTGATCCCCCCCCGGCACCATGCACCGGCAGTTGCGGGAGATTTCGGGGCAAGGCGGCGTTTCAGGAAAATGAGGCTTAATCATGGGAGCGGCAGTAAAGAGGAAGAAACGAGCCAAGATCAGAATTAAGAAGAACGACAAGGTGATCGTCCTTTCAGGGAAGGAAAAGGGTAAGATCGGGACGGTCCTTAAAGTCGATTTTGAAAAAGAACGGCTCATTGTCGAGAAAATCAACATGGTCAAGAGACATGCCCGGCCCGGCCCCCAGACGGCCCAAGGAGGCATCATCGAGAAAGAGGCACCGCTCCACATCTCGAACGTGATGATAGTGTGCAACAAGTGCGCCGAACCTACGAGAATAGGCATGAAGATCCTGGAAGACGGCTCCAAGGTCAGGATCTGCAAGAAATGCCGCGAACCCATGGAAGACTAGGCGCATGGTGGAGAGGAGGTCGCGTTGTCTCGGTTGAAGGAGAAATATCAGGACGAAGTGATTCCGGCCATGATAAAGGAATTCGGATACAAGAGCGTCATGGCCGTTCCGAAGCTGCTCAAGGTTTCCTTGAACATGGGGCTGGGAGAGGCCATCCAGAACATCAAGATCCTGGATGCCGCAGTGGAGGAGTTGACTCTCATCGCTGGACAGCGGGCGGTGGTGACCAAGGCCAAACGATCCATTGCCGGTTTCAAGCTTCGCCAGGGGATGCCTATCGGGTGTATGGTGACGTTGAGGAAGGAGCGCATGTACGACTTCCTGGACAAGCTGTTCAACGTGACGCTCCCCAGGGTCAAGGACTTCCGCGGTTTATCGGACAGGATTTTCGACGGACGCGGGAACTGCACGGTGGGGATCAAGGAGCACATCATTTTTCCGGAGATCGACTACGATAAGGTGGAAAAGATCAAAGGGTTGAATATCTCCATAGTGACGTCCGGTAAGACGGATGCCGAAGGCCGCTATCTGTTAAAGCTTCTGGGAATGCCTTTCCGCAATTAACAAGGGAGGTTACGTTGGCTAGGAAATCTCTTCGTGTCAAGGCGCAGAGGAAACCGAAATTCTCGACTCGATCGTACAACAGGTGCCCCATTTGCGGGCGGCCCAGAGCCTTTATGAGAAAATTCGGCATCTGCAGGATCTGTTTCCGCAGCATGGCCTCCAGGGGAGAAATCCCCGGTGTCATCAAATCAAGCTGGTAGGGAACATCTCCACCGAAAGACCGTTAGAAAAGCAGAGGCAAGGAGCGCGATACATGGCAATGACCGACACCATTGCGGATATGTTGACGCGAATCAGGAATGCCCTGAAGGCGTCCCATGAATCCGTGGACATCCCGGCTTCCAAAGTGAAGATCAACATCGCAAATGTCTTGAAGGCGGAAGGCTATATCCGCAACTTCAAGGTCATTTCCGACAACAAGCAGGGGATCATCCGCATCTTTCTCAAGTACGACGAGGACGGCACACCGATCATTGGAGGGCTCAAGCGGGTCAGCAAGCCGAGCCGTCGGGTGTATGCGGGCTACGACGAGATTCCCAAGGTGCTTAACGGCTACGGGATTCAGATCGTCTCGACGTCCGGCGGCCTGCTGACGGACCGACAGGCGAGGGAGAAAAAAATGGGCGGAGAGATCCTTTGCTCCGTCTGGTAGCGAATTTGGAAAACCAGAGGGCGGACCGGGGGGTCTCGGCCTGTGGCTTTGATTTTGGCCGGAGGTAATTGAATGTCACGCATAGGCAAAAAGCCTATTCCCATACCGAAAGGCGTCGAGGTCGTCTCGACGGGGGGAACTCTAACCGTAAAGGGCCCCAAGGGTATGCTGAAAAGGAATCTTCATCCCAAGGTGACCGTCCGCGTACAGGACGGGGTGGCCACGGTTTCGGTACCGGATGAATCGAAGGAATCCAAATCCTTGCACGGCCTCTTCAGGGTGCTTCTTCACAATATGGTCAAGGGGGTCAGCGAGGGGTTTGAGCGGATCCTCGAGATCGTGGGGGTCGGGTACCGGGCCGAAGTGAGCGGGAAAACCGCGACATTGAACCTGGGATATTCCCACCCGATCGTTTTTGAACTGCCGGACGGTGTGGATATGAAGGTGGACAGGACGAGGATCGTTTTGAGCGGCATCGACAAGGAACTTGTGGGCCAGACGGCCGCCAAGATACGTGCTCTCAGACCCCCTGAACCTTACAAGGGAAAGGGGATCAAATACGCAGACGAATACATCCGGAGGAAGGCGGGCAAGGCCGGGGTCAAGTAATCGGCTTAAGCCTTCACTCTCTTTATTGACAGGGGTTTTGCACCATGGCAGCCAGGACAAGAAGCGAAGCACGCCTCAGGAGACAGAAACGGGTGCGAAAGAAGATCCGCGGTACGGCGGAACGCCCCCGGCTCTGTGTTTTCCGGAGCACAAAGAACATATACGCCCAGATTATCGATGATGTGTCGGGCGTCACCCTGGTGGATGCCTCCTCCATCTCCAGGGATCTCCGTTCAGAGCTGGCAGAGAAGGGCGGGAACAAGGAAGGGGCCGCCCTGGTAGGGGCTGCCATCGCCCGGCGGGCCTTGGAAAAAGGCATTCGGAAGGTAGTTTTCGACAGGAACGGGTTCCTGTATCACGGTCGTGTCAAGGCATTGTCGGAGGCGGCCAGGGAGGCCGGTCTCCAGTTCTAGTGGTCCGTTGGGCGATGAGACGCAAGATTGTGAAGTGAGGGAATATGGCACCGTACAAAGACGACGACGAAAATCAGTTCATCGAAAAGGTGGTTCACATCAATCGAGTCGCCAAGGTGGTGAAGGGAGGTCGCAGGTTCAGTTTCAGCGCCATCGTAATCGTGGGTGACGGAAAAGGCACCGTGGGCAGCGGGCTCGGGAAGGCCAACGAGGTGCCCGAGGCGATTCGTAAAGGCATCGATAAGGCCAGGAGGGATATGAAACCCGTGGCCCTGCACGAGACCACCATCCCTCACGAGGTGATCGGCAGGTGGGGCGCGGGCCGGGTGCTTCTGAAACCCGCAGGGCCCGGTACCGGCGTCATCGCCGGTGGTGCTGTTCGGGCGGTCCTGGAAGCGGCGGGGATCCAGAATATTCTGACCAAGTGTCTGGGGTCACACAATCCGCACAACCTTGTCAGCGCCACCATCAAGGGACTCCGTTCGCTCAAAAGGCCTGAAGAGATCGCGCGCAGGAGAGGAAAGACGGTGCGTGAAATCACCGGTTGATCTCCTTGGCAATGAAAAAGGATAATCCCATGGCTGATACGATTAAAGTCACGCTGGTCAGGAGCGGGATCGGCAGGAACAAAAAGATCCGTCAAACGTTAAGAGGCCTCGGCCTGACCAAGATGAACAAGACGGTGGAACTGAAAAACACGCCGGCGATTCGAGGGATGATCAGCAAGGTTTCGTTTCTTGTGAGAATCGGATAGGACTGAATGAGAGATCATTATGAAATTGCATGAACTTTCACCACCGGAAGGCTCCAGGAAGAAACGCAAGCGAGTGGGACGCGGTCCCGGCTCCGGCCACGGCAAGACTTCCTGCCGCGGACACAAGGGACAGAAGGCGCGCTCGGGCGGCGGGCCCGCGCGTGGATTCGAGGGCGGCCAGATGCCGCTCCAGAGACGTTTGCCCAAACGCGGTTTTACGAACATCTTCAGAAAAGAGTATGCCATCGTGCACGTGGGAGATCTTTCCCGCTTCGAGCCCAACAGCACGGTGGATCCGGAACGCCTGAGGGAAGCGGGACTCGTGCGAAAGATGAAGAGCGGTGTCAAGCTCCTGGGAGATGGAGATGTGACGATCCCCGTTGAGGTCCGGGTACACAGGGCCAGCCGAACCGCCCGGGAAAAGATCGAGGCCGCAGGAGGAAGGGTGGAGATTATTTAGGCCCATCGGGGGCGGTTCAAAATCCCGGCGAAACGCCCCGGACCTGGGGGAGCGGTGCACATGATTGGCGGCTTTCAAAACATACCGAAGATCCCGGAGCTCAAGAAACGCATCCTTTTCACTCTCATGATGCTGGCGGTCTACCGGTTGGGTTGTCATATTCCCACGCCGGGGATCGACGGGACGGCGCTTTCGGCCTTTTTCGGGGCCCAGAAGCAATCGTTGTTCGGACTTTTCGACATGTTTTCCGGGGGCGCGCTGAGACGAATGTCGGTGATGGCCCTGGGAATCATGCCTTACATCAGCGCCTCCATCATCCTGGAACTGCTCACGGTGGTGATCCCGCATCTGGAAAAACTCAAGAAAGAAGGAGAACAAGGCCGCAAAAAGATCACTCAGTATACGCGATACGGAACTGTGATCCTGAGCATCATACAGGGTTTTGGAATCGCGGTGGGCCTGGAACGCATGTCGAGCCCGGGCGGCGTCATGGTGGTGCCCGTAGGCGGATGGGGGTTCAGGCTCCTGACGGTCATGACGCTGACGGCCGGCACGGCGTTTCTCATGTGGCTGGGAGAGCAGATCACGGAGCGGGGCATCGGAAACGGCATATCGCTCATCATTTTCGCGGGCATCGTGGCCCGTTTCCCCATCGCCGTGGCCAACACGTTCAGGCTCATGGGGACAGGTCAAATCACGCCCTTTTTCATGGCCCTGCTCCTGGGATTCATGATCGGCGTGGTGGGGCTCATCGTGTTCGTGGAGAGGGGTCAGCGAAGGATTCCCGTTCAATATGCAAAACGGGTGGTGGGAAGGAGGATGTATGGGGGACAGAGTACCCATCTGCCCCTGAAGGTGAACACGGCCGGGGTGATACCTCCCATCTTCGCTTCCTCCATCATCATGTTTCCCGCGACCATTGCCAACTTTCTGAATGTGAAAGAGATCCCCTGGTTGCAGTTCATCGTGAACGCCCTTTCACCGGGGCACATCATCTACATCGCCATATACGTGGCCTTTATCTTTTTCTTTTGCTATTTTTACACGGCGGTGCATTTCAACCCCGTGGACGTGGCTGACAATATGAAGAAATACGGGGGCTTCATTCCCGGCATCCGGCCCGGGAAAAACACGGCCGAATATATCGACAGGGTTCTGACGCGGATAACCTTTACCGGCGCCGTTTATGTCTCTGCCGTGTGCATTTTGCCCCAGATCCTGATTTATAAGATGAACGTCCCCTTTTATTTCGGGGGCACGGCTCTTCTCATTGTGGTGGGCGTGGCCATGGACACGACGAACCAAATCGAGTCTCACATGCTCACCCGGCACTACGAGGGATTCATGAAAAAGGGCTTCGGTAAGAGGGCACGGTAGCCAAAATCCTGACGAACCGCGTGGCGGGCGGCAGGCGCGAGACAAAGAGATGGCCAAAGAGGAGTCCTTCGAAGTCGAGGGCGTTGTGATCGAGACATTGCCCAACGCCATGTTCCGAATCGAGCTCAAGAACGGGCATCGGGTGTTGGGGCATATCTCGGGAAAGATGCGAAAGCATTTCATCAAGATTCTGCCGGGGGACCTGGTCAAGGTTGAACTCTCTCAGTACGACCTGACGAGGGGCCGTATCACATACCGGAGCAAGGGCTGAGGTCCCGGATTGCAGGGAGGTTGAAATCGTCATGAAGGTCAGACCGTCAGTGAAAAAGATGTGTAACCACTGCAAGATCATCCGCCGAAAGGGTGTCATGCGAGTGATCTGCACCAACCCACGCCACAAACAACGGCAGGGATAGACTCAACCATAGACCGGGTAGAAAAGGAGTCGGAGATTGGCAAGAATCGCGGGTGTCGATTTACCAAGGGGAAAGAGGATCGAAATCGCCCTGACCTATATATACGGCATAGGCAGATCCTCTTCTCAAAAGATTCTGGATGAGGCGGGCATCGACTGGGACCTCAAGTCCGATGACCTGACCGAAGACCAGATCTCCAGCATACGGCGAATCATCGACGAGAAGTACAAAGTGGAGGGTGATCTGCGCCGGGAAGTGTCCATGAATATCAAGCGTCTCATGGATCTGGGAGCCTACCGTGGCTTGCGGCACAGAAGGGGTCTCCCGGTTCGGGGACAGCGCACCAGTACGAACGCCAGGACCCGGAAGGGACCGAGGCGCGCGGTGATGGGCAAGAGAAAGAAATAGAACGCGAGGGATTAGAATGGCAAAGGCTCCGAAAAGGCGCGGTCGCGGCAAAAAGGAAAAGAAGAACGTCCCTACGGGGATCATACACATACAATCAACCTTCAATAATACCATCGTGACGGTTACGGACAACGACGGCAATGTGATCGCCGCCGCCAGCGCGGGCAGTTCCGGGTTCAAGGGATCGAGAAAGAGCACACCGTTTGCCGCACAACTGGCGGCCAAGAGCGCCCTGGCCAGGGCCATGGAGCACGGCATGAAAGTGGCCGAGGTTCGCGTAAAAGGGCCCGGAGTAGGACGGGAGGCGGCCTTGAGGGCGCTTCAGGCCGACGGTTTCACGGTGAGCGTCATCCGCGATGTGACGCCGATCCCCCACAACGGCTGCAGGCCGCCCAAGCGGCGGAGGGTCTGAGTCCCTGGGGGACGCGTGATCGGTGGAAAAGGCGATAGGAACGAGTCAGTAGCAGTCTGAGGAGGTCGAGCTTGGCCAGATATCGAGGTTCATCGTGCAGGTTGTGCCGCAGGGAGAATTTGAAATTGTTCCTCAAGGGCGACCGGTGTTACGGGGATAAGTGCTCCTTTGAACGAAGACCCTATCCCCCGGGACAGCACGGGCAGCGCAGGGGCGGAAAGTTCAGCGATTACAGGATTCAGCTCCGGGAGAAGCAGAAAGTCAAAAGGATTTACGGAGTTCTGGAGAAGCAGTTCCGGGGCTATTATTACCGCGCCGATCGTCAGAAGGGAATCACCGGTACCAACCTTTTGACGCTCCTGGAGAGTCGCCTGGACAACACAGTGTACCGCATGGGTTTCGCGGCATCCAGGAATCAGGCCCGCCAGTTGGTGCGCCATAATCATTTCATGGTCAACAACAAGAAGGTCAATATCCCCTCCTACCGGTTGAAACCGGGTGACGTGGTTGAGGTGAGAGAGAAGAGCCGCAAGGTATCTCAGATCCTGGAGGCCATGGAGACGGTAGTCAGGCGTGGCATCCCCAATTGGCTCGAGGTGGAGAAAGACAAGTTCAGGGGCGTTTTCAAGACCCTTCCCAATCGGGAAGAGCTGACAATGCCCATCCAGGAGCAGTTGATCATCGAGCTTTACTCCAAATAGAGAGTGTGTCACCCGGGGTGAGCGGCGGCCCCGTCGCAATATCGCCGCAGCGGAAATACGATTCCTGTACAAAGGCCGGTACCTGTTCCCTGCGCCGGAAGACCGGGAGAAAGGGAGCGGTCGCGGTGCATGGAGACTCCTTACGGGCCCATGCGCCGCTTGAAAACCGTTAACAGGAATACAGGGGAGGCTTTTTTTGGCAGATCTCAAGAGTAAGAATTGGCGGGAGTTGATCAGGCCCAAGAGGATTGAAATCCAGGAGGATACCTACAGCGACTTCTACGGCAAGTTTACGTGTGAGCCGCTGGAGAGGGGTTTCGGCATTACCATCGGAAACTCCCTCAGGAGAATCCTGCTTTCCTCGTTGCAGGGCGCGGCCATTGTCTCCGTGAAGTTCGACGGTGTGCTACACGAGTTTACCACCATCCCGGGCGTGGTCGAGGATGTAACGGATATCATATTGAATCTGAAGGAGATTCGTCTCAAGCTGGTGAACGCCGAAGAGGCCGTGATGCGCCTGTCGCACAAGGGAGAAGGTGTGGTTAGGGCGGGGGACATCGAAGCGGGCGAGCACGTGGTGATCCTCAATCCGGACCAACACATCGCCACTTTGAACAAGGAGGCGGACCTGGTAATGGAGATGGCGGTTAGGTCGGGAAGGGGTTATGTGCCGGCCGAGCGGATCAAGACCAAAGACATGCCCATCGGCGTGATTCCGATGGACGCCATCTTTTCGCCCATCAAAAAGGTGAACTACGTGGTCACGAACGCCCGCGTGGGCCAGATCACGGATTACGACAAGCTCACATTAGAGGTGTGGACCGACGGGAGCGTCACTCCTGAGGACGCGGTGGCCTTTGCCGCAAAGATTCTCAAGGAACAGATGACGCCTTTTATCAATTTCGAAGAAGAACCGGAGCCCCTGGATGAGGAGGAGGGAGAAGAGGGTGAAATCCTCAACGAGAACCTCTTTCGACCCGTTTCGGAACTGGAACTTTCGGTCAGGTCGGCCAACTGTCTGAAGAATGCGAACATCACATTGATCGGGGAACTGGTTCAGAAGACCGAGGCCGAGATGCTGAAGACCAAGAATTTCGGACGGAAATCCCTTAATGAAATCAAGGCAATACTTGATGAAATGGGGCTTTCGCTCGGGATGCAACTGGATCATTTCCCACCCGCCCGCAAACCCGAGGAAGGCGAAGAAGAAGGAAAGGATGAAGGGAAGGATCAATGAGGCACGCTAAGGCGGGAAGACAACTCAGTCGCAACTCGGCGCACCGCAGGGCCCTTTTGAGGAACCTGGTGACTTCGCTGTTCAAGTATGAGCAGATCGAGACCACGGACGCCAAGGCAAAGGAATTGCGGCCCATTGCCGAGAAGATGATCACATTGGCCAAGCGTGGTGACCTTCATGCAAGGCGCCAGGCTCTGGCCTACATCCAGGAAAAGGCGGTGGTCCATCGGCTGTTCGATGAACTTAAGGATCGATACATGGACCGGCAGGGAGGCTACCTGCGCATCATCAAGAAAGGCACTCGAAAGGGTGACGGTGCGCCCATATCCATAGTGCAGTTGCTGCCGTTGGATGAGAAGGGCAAATCTCAGAAGAAAAAGGCGGCCAAAAAGAAGGCCGCAAAACCAAAGACGCGCACGACCGATCGGAAGGAGATGACGCCCGAGTCGGTCAAAAGTGAACAGAGTGCCGAGGCCCGGGCCTCACAGACCTCCGAAGACACGGGGGAAGAGGGAAAGAAGTCCGAGGCATAGGGAATTGGTGCAATGAGGCCCTCGCGGTTTCCCGGGGCCTCCGTGCGGGGTAGGAAGGGCTTTGGGCGGATCGTGAGAGGATGCAATACGAACCGGAACATACCTGCTAGGCTATGATTGTATTTTGCGAAAACAAGCGAAGCCTCCTTGTCGTTACCGTGACAAGGAGGTTTTTTTTGGCAAGGAGCGGCATGTGACGAGATTCGAACACAAGGATTTGCTGGGCATGGGTCAGCTCACGGCTGACGAAATCACTTACATTCTTGATACGGCCGAGTCCTTTAAGGAGATTTCCACAAGGGAAATCAAGAAGGTTCCCACCCTTCGGGGAAAGACGGTGATCAATTTTTTCTACGAGCCGAGCACGAGGACCAAGACCTCCTTTGAGATGGCCGCTAAGAGGCTCAGCGCGGACACCACGGGTCTGTCCGCTGCGGGCAGCAGTATCGTCAAGGGTGAAACCCTGATCGATACGGCCCGCAATCTGCAAGCCATGAACCCTGACATCATCGTCCTTCGCCATTCCTCAAGCGGAGCCCCGGCGCTTTTGGCAAGAGAGGTGAAGGCGGGGGTGATAAACGCCGGGGACGGGATCAACGAGCATCCCACCCAGGCCCTGCTGGACCTCATGACCATACGGGAAAAAATGGGGCGAATCCGGGGGTTGAGGGTTGTCATCGTGGGGGATATCGCCCATAGCCGTGTGGCGAGATCCAACATAATAGGTCTGACCAAGATGGGGGCGGAAGTCACCGTGTCGGGTCCTCCCACCATGATGCCTCCGGGTATCGAGGCGATGGGGGTCCAAGTGGTCCATGATCCTCGGGAAGCGGTCAGGGACAAGGATGTGGTGATGGTCCTGCGTATCCAGTTGGAGCGGCAAAAGGCCGTACTGTTCCCCACGCTGCGGGAATATTCCACCTACTTCGGCCTGGACCGGGGAATGATCGACAGGGCGGCACCAGGGGTCCTGGTGATGCACCCCGGTCCCATGAACCGCGGCGTGGAGATCGCCTCGGATGTAGCCGACGGACCTGCTTCGGTGATCCTCGAACAGGTGACCAACGGCGTGGCGGTCCGGATGGCGGTGCTCTATTTGCTGATCGGAGGATCCAAGCGTGACGGTATGGATTAAGGATGGGGAAGTGGTGGACCCCCGGCGGGGGGTGCGGCATGACGATTTGATAGTTGAGAAGGGCAGGGTCGCCGGAATTCTGCCGAGGGGAGCTTTCCGCCGGAGCGGTGAGGGCGTAAGGGTGATAGACGCCTCCGGAAAACTCGTGCTGCCCGGTCTCGTGGACATGCACGTACATCTGCGCGAACCAGGGGAGGAATACAAGGAGACCGTTTCTTCCGGTTGCCGCGCGGCGGTGGCGGGCGGGGTGACCGCCGTGGCCTGCATGCCCAATACCGTTCCCCCCAATGACTGTCGTGCCGTGACGGAGTTCATCCTGAAGCAGGCGGCCGGGGCGGGGACGGCGAGGGTCTATCCCATAGCATGCATCACGGCGGGACAGCAGGGCAAGACCCTGACCGAGTTCGGGGATCTCGCCGCAGCAGGGGCCGTCGGCGTTTCGGATGATGGATTGCCCGTGGCCGACAGTGAGGTCATGCGGCGTGCCCTGGAGTACGGGCGCTTTCATGGCCTCACCGTTATTTCTCACTGTGAGGACAGGAGCCTCTCGGAGGGAGGCGTGATGCACGAGGGTGTGGTCTCCACGAGGATCGGTCTGCCGGGGATCCCCGCCGCCTGCGAGGAGATCATGGTCTGCCGGGATATCTCCTTGGCAAGGCTTACCGGGTGCCCTGTTCACGTGGCCCATGTAAGCACCGCGGGCGCCGTGGCATTGATAAGGCGGGCCAAGGAAGAGGGCGTTCCGGTCACCTGTGAAACCGCACCCCATTACTTTACCCTGGACCACGAGGCAGTGGCGGGCTACGATACACGGACCAAAGTCAATCCGCCCCTGCGAACCCCGGAAGACGTGGCGGCGATCCGGCAGGGTCTGGCCGACGGGACCATAGACGCCATAGCCACGGACCACGCACCGCACAGCCCCCTGGAAAAGGAGCTGGAATTCGACCGGGCGGCCTTCGGCATGATAGGGCTTGATACCTTTCTGCCTCTGGTCCTGCAACTGGTGAGGGATGGGGTCCTGGACCTGCCCGAGGCCGTCCGAAAGTGTACATTGAATCCGTCGGTCCTGCTGGGGATCGAAGGGGGTGGACTGGAAGAAGGAAGCAGGGCGGACCTGACACTGGTGGACCCGGAGATGGAATACCGGCTTAGGGAAGAGGATCTCGTCTCAAAGAGCAAGAATTCCCCGTTCATCGGGATGACGCTCAAGGGCCGCGCAGTGCTCACCATGGTGGGGGGACGAATCGTCTGGGAGCGCGATGGAACGCATCCTGATAGTCGATGACGAACACAGCATGCGGGAATTCCTGGAGATCATGCTGACCCAGGAAGGTTACGGGGTCACGCTGGCGGGTGACGGACGGCAGGCCTGTGACCTCCTCGACAGGGAGGCCTTTGACCTGGTCGTCACGGACATAAGGATGAAGGACGTCAACGGTCTGGACGTCCTGAAAAAGGCCAAGGCGGTAGACCCCAATGCCGTGGTGGTCCTCATTTCGGCCTTCGCCACGGCGGAGACAGCCGTGGAGGCCATGAAGGAAGGCGCCTACGACTATATCCCCAAGCCCTTCAAGGTAAACGAGTTCAAGAAGATTGTGCGTGAGGCGCTGGCCTCCCGGCAGCCCTCTCCCGATGCCCCGGAGGATGCAACGACCGGAAGACGGAAGCACTTCGACCTCCTGGTGGGTGAAAGCCCCCAGATGCGCAAGGTCTACGATTTCATCCGACGGGTGGCGGCCACCAGGAGCAATATCCTCATCTCCGGGGAGAGCGGTACGGGCAAGGAACTCGTGGCCCGTGCCGTTCACAGACTGAGCGACCGCAAGGAAAAACCCTTCGTGGTGATCAATTGCGCGGGCATTCCCGAAAACCTCATCGAGAGCGAACTCTTTGGGTACAAGAAAGGGGCCTTCACCGGGGCGGCGGCGGACAAGGAAGGCCTATTCGATGTGGCGAACGGCGGAACCGTTTTTCTCGACGAGGTGGGAGAACTTACACCAGCGATCCAGGTCAAACTCCTGCGCGTGATCCAGGAGCGCACCTACACGGCCGTGGGTGGTACGGAGGAAAAACGGGTCGACGTCCGTTTCATCTCAGCCACCAACAAAGATCTGGAAGAGGAGGTGATCGCAAAGAAATTCAGAGAAGACCTCTATTTTCGGCTGAATGTCATCCATATCCACATGCCGCCCCTGAGGGAACGAGAAGGGGATCTACCTCTTCTGGCCCAGCACTTCCTCGAAAGGTACTCCCGCGAACTGGGAAAGGACATCCGGAAGGTTTCCGCCTATGCCATGGATATCCTCAAGCAGTACGCATTCCCTGGGAACGTGCGGGAACTGGAAAACATCATCGAACGGAGCGTGGCACTTGAAACCTCCAATATCGTCCTCCCGGAAAGCCTCACCCTTTCAAACCTCCAGCGCGACCGCGAGCGGATGAACAGGCGCCGGACGGACCTGGGACCGGAGGGCATCGACCTGGAGAAGGTCCTGGGCCAGATGGAAGGGGAATACATTATCAAGGCCATGCGCCTGGCCCATGGAAAGAAACAGAGGGCCGCGGAACTGCTGGGAATCAGCATGCGCTCCCTTCGTTACCGCATGAGCAAGCTGGGTCTTGGCTGAAAATCGGACTCAAATCCTGACAAAAATTGTCAGGGATCGTACAAAATTTGTCGGTTGTCCCTGCAAGGCCCAGCGGCATCCTGTCCGCCTTCCCCTTTTTCCCTCCCGGGAAAGCCTTCTTCAAGCAGTTTATTTCACTGGATAAATCTATTTTTGCTGTCCATCCTGCCTTCAAGTGGCATGCATATTGAATGAGTATTGCAAAAAACGCTAAAGCATTTGTGGCAATGATTCGATGGGAACAGAGACGGGACAGACCGGGGAAAGGGGGTGAGGGCCGCTTCAGATATGGGCAGGTAGCCGTCCGCCGGACGGCGACAGAATAGATTCGGGGAAAAATTCAAGGAACAAAGAAAGCAAGAAGGAGGGAAGAGATGTTTTCCAAGATTCAAAGAAAGGATGAAAGAGGTTTTACATTGATCGAGTTGATGATCGTTATCGCGATCATCGGTATCCTTGCGGCCATCGCCATCCCGCAGTTTTCCGCCTACAGGCAGCGCTCGTACAACTCCGCGGCCCAGGCGGACCTCCGGAACGCAGCCACGGCCCAGGAGGCCTATTACGTGGATTTCCAGAGCTATGCGGACAACATCACGGATATCACAGGGTCCAGTTACGGGTTTTACACTTCCGAGAATGTGGTGATCAGCATCAGCAGCGCAAGCCAGACCCGTTACACGATCACTTCTTACCATCCATCCGGCAGCAAGACCTTTACGTTGACGGGACCGGGAGGTACGATCCAGGACTAAACAGCAATCCACCGCTCGTTTGTTGAACAAGAAAAGGGGGCAGGACGTTAGAGACCTGCTCCCTTTTTTTCCGCATATCGAGCGGCTTCCAGGAAGCGCTCTCCACGGTGGCGACAGGCCCGCGCGAGCCGTTTCAGGGTGAGCGCGCGGTGGGGGAAGAGGACCTGGGGGGTTTGGGGATTCCCTAGGCCGTCCATGAAATGTCGGAGCCCCTCGGGGCTTCCTTGTAGTAAGGCCCGGTCCAGGATTCCCCGGGCCTTTCTTGTGAGCCCGGCCGCCTCGTAGGTCTCGGCCAGGAAGAGCACGTCCTGAAATCGGGGCTTCCTTCCTGAAAGCGCCTTTTTCGCGTACATCAAGGCCCGGCCGTGGCGCCCCCGGAGGCGATAGGCGAGACTCGTTCTCAACAAGATGGCGCGGTTTCGAGGATTGGCCTTGAGCGCTCGTTGAAGCAGGACCAGGGCCTCCTTCACATCTCCCCGTTCCAGCAAGAGGCCGCCAAGATTGGTCAGTGCAGGGCGGTAGCGCGGCTTGCGGCGCAGGGCCCGTCTCAGGAGCGTCTCAGCCTGGGCCCGTTTCCCCTGGACGAAAAAGAGTGCTCCGAGATTGTTGAGAAGCTTTGGGTCGCCGTCGTATATCTCAAGGGCCTTTCTGAAATAGCCAAGGGCTTCCGTCTCATGCCCGAGCCGAAAGTGTTCGACCCCCAGATTGTAATAAGTCTTGTAGAAGAAGTTTTCCTTCTTGTCGTTTGCGGTCCTTTTCCCCAGGGCCTTCTCGTATTGCCTGATGGCCTCCAGGGGTCTGTTGGTGTCCGAGTAATATTTCCCCAGGTTGACGTATGGTCGCCAGAGCTGCGGATATTTTTCGATGCAGTCCACCCAGAGGCTTTCCTCGGTCTTCCAGGAGAAGTTCCGAAGGAAAGTGGCGTGGCCTTGGCCCACGAGGAACAGGACCATGGCAGCGGCGATCAGGGTGCGGACCGTTCTGCTGAGGGGGGAGTGAAAAAGGAGGTGTGCCAGGCCCAGGGCGGGAGGGAGGAAAAGGAGCATGGAGGGGAGGTAATTTCGGTGTTCAAAGACCATTTCAAGGGGTAGAAAAGAGCTTTCCACGGCATGATTGATGAAAAAGAAGAGGATGCAGAAGGAGATGAGAGGTCTTTTCCGGGAAAAGATCAGGGCCCCCAGTACGGCCGCCGCCACGATCGCCATGGCAGGAAGAGTGGATAGAGGATCCAGGAGGCCTCGAGAGACGGTAAAATCATGGTTGACGCAAAGCCTTCCAGGGTCCGGGTACAGGAGCAGCCCCAGGTAGAAAAGAAGGACTCTGGGCTGGGTCATGAGCCTTTCCAGGGGGCCGTAGGCCCTCTTGTCGAAGCCGGCCAGAAACGCCGTGAGCCCTCCCTTTTGCAGGGCCAGGAGGTATCCTATGAAAAGGGCCGCGAAAAGCACGCACATGAGGAGGCAGAGCCTACGGTTGCGCCTGACCCATGCCCCTGGTGATTCCCCCTGGATCAGGATTACGTCGTAGAGAAAGGCTATGACGGGAATCAGGATCGTGTTTTCCTTGCTGGCAAGGGCCAGCAGGAAACATGCGAGCGATAATCCATAAGAAACAGCCCCTCCGTCCCGGGAAAGTCTCGCCCGGGCGTAGAAATAGAGTGACGCCAGGGAAAAAAGGGCGGCCATGACGGCCATTCGCTGTACGATGTAAGTGACCGCCTGGGTCTGGACCGGGTTGATCGCCCACAGGGCTGTGGCCAGCAGGGAGATGCCGTAGGCGTGCTCACGGATTTTTTCCCGGATGGTGGGAAGATGCAATGTACGGTGGATGAAAAGGAAGAGAAGAACCGCGGCCATCGCGTGCAGGATGGTATTGACGAGATGGTATCCAAATACGTCAAGCCCGCCTACATAGTAATTCAATGCGAAGCTCAGATTGGCAGCCGGTCGAAAAAGCTTTCCATTTGGCAGGAAAAATGATTTCTTTAGGTTCGTCCAGTTGAATTCGGTAAGATGAACGGATGCGTTATCCGTGATATTGATCACATCGTCGAAGTGCCAGGATGCGTCAAAGGTGTTGGCATAGACCATGAAAACCAACACACAAAGGGCCAAGGACGCGAAAACGTTTTTCCTGGCGGGTGACAAGGCGGTTTCAGGCTGAAATATCCGCGAACTCATTTGACCTCCCGGGCGCCTGGAGCACGATTCATGCGCGGCCTACCGGCAAAATATCGTCTTTTCTGGTTGTCCACACTGCTGATCGGCCTTGTGACGACGGCGTACCTTCCCACCTTTCACGGGGGGTTCATCCTGGACGACCGGCCCCTTATCGAGCGGAACGAATACCTTCGCAAACCCCACTCCCTAACCTCCTATCTCGGCCAGGAAGACGGTGTGATAGACAAAGAGGGTGGTGCGGTCCATCACACCGGATATTACAGGCCCCTGGTGACCTTGACCTACCGATTGGACTATCTGTTGTGGGGAATGAATGCGCAAGGCTTCCGCACCACCAACCTGGTCTTGCACGTGGCCACCTGCCTGCTCCTTTTCGGGCTCTTGGTGTATCTTACGGGGAGCCCGGTCCCTGCCTTCTGGGTGGTTCTCCTGTTTTCTCTTCACCCGGTCAACACCGAGGCGGTGTCCTGGATCGCTTCCAGAAACAACATCCTCGCGACCCTGTTCATGATCCTTTCCCTGTGGTGTTACATGTTGAGCTGGGCTCGCCGGCGGTTCCTGTTTGTCATCGTTTCCCTGGGGGCTTTTGCCTGCGCCCTTTTTTCAAAGGAATTTGGAGTGATGACCCTTCCGATTTTTTTCCTATACCACAGATTCCTCACACAAGAAAAAAGAAACCGCGTCAAAGAGTGCCTTTCATACCTGCCTTTTGTTTTGATCCTCCTGATCTATTTTTTTCTCAGGAAGAGCGTGATCGGCGCCTTTGTGTCACCCTTCGGGGCCCAGGACCTGGCAGTGCGAATCTTCTTCGTTCCCTACCTGGTTTTCTTGAACCTGAAACTGGTATTTCTTCCCCACGGCCTGCATTATCTCTATGTACAATATCCGGAAAGCCCAAGCTACCCTCCGGCCCTGATCTGCATACTGCTGTTCATTTCGGCAGGGGCCTTCCTGTGGCGGATTAGAGCCAGGGGACCTGTTGTCTTCTCAGCGATCGCCTTTTTCCTCTGTCTTCTTCCGGTACTGAACATCGTCCCTTCGGCGTCCACGACCGTGACTCTCCTGGCCCTGCGCTGGCTTTATCTCCCCATGGCTTTTCTCTGCCCCGGGGCGGCATTTCTTCTCAAGCGGGGGCTCCAAGCAACAAGGGGACACATGATTTTCGCCCTCGTCACGGTGGCGTCAGTTTATTTAGGCGTCTACACTTTTGTCCTGAACCAGGGCCTGTGGCGCGAAGATCATACCTTTTTCGAGCAGGAAGTGAAGCAGTTTGGAAACTTCTTCCTGGCAGGCGATCTGGCCGAAACCTATTTCCGTCGTGGAGACTACCGGCAGGCGGAGAGATATTTCAGAATCGCCGTGGACAAATACCCGCGTCGACTGGATACGCTGATCAATTATTCGGCCTTCCTGGTGGAGACACGGAGACCGGCGCAGGCCCTTGCACTTCTCAGGAGAGCGGCGCCCTTGCTCAAAACCAGGCAGGAACGCGGAAGATGGCACGGCAACAAGGGGATCGCTCTTCAGCGCATGGGAAGGCGCAAGGAGGCCCTGGTGCACTTTCGCAAGGCCGTGCTTTACCTCCCGCGGCAAGCCAAGTCCTGGTCCAATCTGGGCGGGGCATTGGGCGAATTGCGCCTGTACAAAGAGTCGGAAAAGGTGCTGATGCGCGGCCTGCTCCTGGATCCTGATTCCATTGATCTCCGCATGAACCTTGCCCGGACCTACATCGGTATGAATGAATCAGATCGTGCCCTCGCCATCCTGAAAGGGATTCCTCACAATGTCCTGAAAAAGGCACCCGCCCTCATGAAGTGGAAGGTCCGGGCCGAAAGAAAGAAAAAGAGTCTTCCGGGGTTCTCTCCGGGAGATTCCCGAGCCGCGGAAAGAGGACAAAAGGGGAACCGGAAATGATCAACCAAAAGAAGGTCCTGGTCGTTCTTCCGGCCTACAACGCTGAAAAGACCCTGGAGCGGACCTATCGGGAGATTCCCAGGGACATCGTGGACCAGGTCTTGCTGGTGGACGACGACAGCTCGGACCGGACCGTGGAAACGGCCAGGCGACTGGGAATCGAGAGTTTCCTGCATGACCGCAACTACGGCTATGGCCGCAATCAGAAGACCTGTTACAGGGAGGCCCTGAAACGCGGGGCGGACATCATCGTTATGCTTCATCCCGATTATCAGTACACGCCGAAATTGTTGACGGCCATGGCCAGCATGATTGCATTCGGCGTCTACGACGTGGTTCTGGGATCCAGAATTATCGGAGGGGGCGCTCTTGAGGGAGGAATGCCCTTTTACAAATACGTGGCCAACCGGTTTCTCACGGCCCTCGGCAACCTGCTGCTTGGAAGCAAGCTCTCCGAGTTTCACACCGGGTACAGGGCCTTTTCGAGGGAAGTCCTGGAAAGTCTGCCGCTACACCGCAACTCCGACGATTTCGTCTTTGACAACGAGATGCTGGCCCAGGTCATTCACTTCGGCTTCCGCGTGGGCGAGGTATCCTGCCCCACCCGCTACTTCGAAGAGGCATCGTCCATCGGCCTGTGGCCCAGCCTCGTCTACGGCCTGGGCGTTCTCCTGACCAGCGCCAAGTTCCGGCTGCACCGGATGGGGATCGTCCGTTTCGGTCTGTTCGAGCCACTGCGGGGGACCCCTGAAGAAGACTACTACGAAAGGATTACGTGAGTCGTTGCATCCACCGGTCCGGTGGTGTCATCTCCGCCGGTTCAGCCTTCGAGCCTGATGATCTGTCACCGGCGGTCGGGGGATGCCGTTTCTGATGAGAAAGCCCTTGAACCAAACCTTGATCAGTGTGGCCAGGTAGCGGAGAGTCATGGTCCCCAGTCTCAACTTGGAACCTCCCCGTGTACGCCCGTTCCAGTGGATCGGCATGGAGGCAATCCTGTACTTCCGGACCAGAGCCGAAAGGGACATCTCGATGGTGATGTTGAAATGGCAGGCTTCGAGGGGCATCATGGAACGTATCACAGGGCTTCGGTAGGCCTTGAAAGCATTGGTCAGGTCATTGTGCCGGGTCAGGAAGAGGACCTGGAGGAGACGGTTGACCAGGCGGTTGATGATGCGCTTGTGCATGGGGTAACCGATCACCACGGCCCCCCGGATGAATCTAGACCCGAACACGCAGTCGTAACCTTCCTGGATTTTCCGGTAATATCGTATCACGTCCCGGGGATCCTCGGACCGGTCCGCCATGACGGGTATAATCACGTCCCCCGTACAATGCGCCAGACCGCTGCGCATGGCCCTGCCGAAGCCCCGCGGGGGTCGTCGATTGATCAGGCGTACCTCCGGGGCCTCCCGCTGCATCGCTTCCACAAGGGCCTTTGTATTGTCACGGCACGCATCGTTGACCACGATTACCTCAAAGGGAATCCCTTCCTTCTTCAGCGAGGTCAGGATGCCCTCAAGGGTGGATACGATCAGTCTTTCCTCGTCGTGGGCCGGGACAACGATGGAAAGCTTAAGTGGTTTTCCATCGGGGGATCGGGTGGTGCTCATTCCTTCAGACCTCCGGCCCGTGCGGGTATGAGCACAAGGCCCCGGACGTGGCAGGACGGGTCATTTTTCATCACCTCAAAGCGGTGCCTTCCCCGCGCCACCGTCAGGCGGCCGATCGGGAGAAGAGAGCTTCGGGGCGATCCTGCTCGCCTTCGGCCCGTGCATCGTCCCGTCCCCAACAATTCTCCGTCCATGAGCAGGCGGATGATTGCGGGGCAGGTACAAGTTCCCACGTCGAGGAAGACCTCGTAACCGCCGTCCTGCTCAAGGATGAGATCAAAGGGAGGCTCCTTCGGCACCAGGGATTCGCGTGAAGGCCGGAACAGGCCTTCCTTGACGAGACGGGGAGGCCATTGTGCATAGAGGCCCCGTGGTTTCTTGATATCCTTGTGGAAGGGGCCCAGGCCCTGCTGCCGGAGCCTTAATATCGCCCGGCCCAGGATCTTGAGGTCCGGATAAATCCTTCCGAAACGATCCCCCCCGCCGTAGACGCGATCATACCGGAGAAGATCCAGGGTGTCCCTCAGATTTGCGTTGTGGGCCGTAAAAGCCGATAGCCCCTGTGCATAGGCCAGGGCATGAAGGACGATCAATCCTGTGAACAGGAGAGAGATCACCCATTTTCTCAACGGGCCGGCCTGTCCGGTAAAGACCCCGTAAGGATGATCATTCAAAAAAAGGACCGCCGCAAGTCCCACCCAGAAGAAGGTGCTGAAGGCCGTGTAGCGGCTTGCCAGGGCATGTGAGGGTCCGAAACCCATGCGGCCCAGGGCGGTGGCCAGCGCGCTTAAGACCACGAAGGCGATTGAAGCGAACCACGGTCTCGCCGGATCGGGAATTCGATGTCCCTCCCGGAGCACCCTGAAAAGAGCCGCAAATGAGGCGAGGAGTCCCAGGAGACCCAGCAGTGCAGCCGCTCCGGTTCCCAGCGGTTTGCCTAAGGGGGCGCCCAGATAGGCCAGGAAAAACATACAGAAGGATGCCGGATCTTCAAGGAACAGGGTGAGGTTAGGATGGTGGACCGGGTGCCGGTAGCCTGAAAAATAGGCCCCTGCGGATCCCAGGGAGAGGATAAGCCAAAAGATCGCCCTGGCCGTTCGCGCCGGGCCCTTCGGGCCTCTAAGGATCCAGGGGAAGAGGACCCACCAGAGAATAAGGCCGTTGGCAAACGAAAAGGTGCCCAGGAGGCAGGCGGACGCGGCGAGCAAGAGGCGCCTGAGCCGCTGTGGTCCGCCTGCTGAGGCCCAAAAGGCCATGGCCGCGGCCAGGAGGTTGAGATAGACCTGGAGTTGCCAGCCCCAGGCCCAGTTCTCATGCTGGACCATGGAAAAAAGGAGGATGGATGCCAGGACGATGAAGAGTTGCAAGGGCCTTCTCCGCCCGGGAGTAAACGTGCGTCCGGCCGTCGCCGCGACAAAGACGAAGGTAATTCCCTGCAGACACACCGAGGCGTATTGTTCCCATACCACGTTCCAGCGGCTGGGAAGGGCGAGGGCCAGCATGATGAGCCTGGGAAAGAAGAGACGATGTTCGTTGTGCTGGTGCCACAGGGAGCCAAGATTGAGACATCCTTCCCGCAGGGGAAGGAGGATTTGCAGGAAAAAGCCGTCCCACTGGTCCATGTATGGCAGGTTCACCGCCTGGCGCCATATGAAATACAGGAGCAAAAGCGGCGGGAGTCCCGCCGCCGGAACAATCATCGGAACTGCGCAATTGCGGTTCTTCACGTATCCCCCTGCAACCGCTACAGACCACTGAATTCGAAATGGAGACGGCCTGGCCCGTTTCGCGTTCTTCTGTTCCGGGGCGATCGGCCGTCAGGATAGGAGAGGCCGGCTCTTTTGTCAATCAGACCTATTCGGCGTGATTAGGGGTATTTGCAATCCACGGGCCACTTTGTTATGTTTTGCCCGCGGGTTCATCCGGGTAAGTAGGAATAGTAGTGGGGGGACCGAAGGAGTCTATCTGGCTTTTGTCCCCCAGGGTTCACGCGCGGCGCTGGTACGTAGGATTGGACAAGGGGAAAGATTAGGATCATGAGCGTGCGCAAAGGATTAGACCCGGGCTGGGGGGTGGCCTTCCTCACCGGCGTTGCGGCCTTCGGGGTTTACGGACTGTGCCTTGCTCCCTCGCTCCCGGCGGCTGACGCCGGGGAACAGATCACCGCCGCACATTTCCTCGGGATCAGCCACCCCACCGGCACGCCCCTCTATCTCCTCCTCATGAAAGCCTGGGAGGTCTGCCTTCCCATGGGCTCCGTTGCCTGGCGCATGAATCTGCTGAACGCCGTGCTGGGTTCGGTGGCCGTGGGCCTTTTTGCCTTCTTTTTCCGCCGACTGTGCGCGGCCACAGCCCTTCGGCGGGGAGAAATCGTCATCCTCTCCTCAGGCATAGCCCTCACACTGGCCTTTTCGCGCACATTCTGGTACGAGAGCGCCGGTGCCTCCTCCTATGTCCTTCACTACCTTTTCTTGATTATATGGCTGGGTATTGCCCAGGACCTGATGCGGAAAGAGCGACCGGAGCGCACCCTTTGCCTCCTCTATGCCGTATCTGGCCTCGCTCTTGGAAACCATGTCTTGGCCTTGGCGCCCCTGGGCGTGACGGGAATCCTGGCGGTCTCTTTATTGGTGAGACGCAGGATCGGTCCCAAGGCTTTCTTTTCAACACCTCTCATGTTGATCCCGGGTCTACTTTTTTATCTCTATATCCCCATCCGCTCGGCCTCGGATCCCATTCCTGACTGGGGAAACCCCCAGACCCCCCCGGCATTGTGGCATTACTTGACGCGTCAGGACTACATCGCGAATACTTACGTGTCCACCATCCACGATTTACTGGCCGCAGCCTGGTTCCATGCCAAGTCCTTCCTTGTAGAAATGACGATCATCTGGCCCCTGTTGGTGATCCTCTTCCTGTTCCTGGGTATGTATTCTTGGATACGGAAAAAGGAGGGAGCGCGGGGAAATGGGACTTTTCAAGGGGTCGCCGTGGGGGGATGCCTCCTGGCCCTTCTCAGTTTCGTTCTTGTGGCGGCTCATGGTTCTCATAACGATCTTTTTGATCTTCCAAGATACATGGTTCCCGTCTACCTGGGTCTTTTCTCTGCCACGGCCCTCGGGGTTTTGTGGGGCATGGGATGCATGGGAAGAGGGGCCCGTGTTTTACTGCTCGCCCTGATCTGGGTGGCCCCTGCCTCGGGTCTTATCCGCCACTGGGAGGTAAACGACCGTTCCCGGAATCGCATCGTGGAGACCTTCGCCCGGGAGGTCCTGGCGCACGTGCCCAGGGGAGCATCTCTTTATGCAGAGGGAGACAATTACCTCTTTCCTCTCCTGTACTATCATTACGTGGAGGGGGTGCGTCCCGATATCAGCCTGCTCAACCCGCGGCTCGGTCTGGGGAGCCGCGACGACATCGCCCGCCTGCTTCGTAAGGAGCGCCTGTGGGTAACCCATCCCCTCCGCATCGGATCACCGTACCGCTCGGTACCGCAGGGCCTGGTGTTTCGCGTGACCCGGGCCCGCGAAGTTCCGAAACGATCCCTGCCGTGGAAAGGTTTCCGGGCCATTCAGTTCTCCCTGGCCCGCGCACCCCTTGAGCGGATCATGCTCTGCGATTATTGCTATCGGCGTTCCGTGTATCACCGGCTACGGGGGGAAGAAGGGCTGCGGCGCGAATGGGTGGAGAAGATGACCAGGGCCGCCGGAGACTACGATCAGGCCTTGATGCTCACCGGGAGGGCGTTTTTCGAAATGGGACGAACCGGGGAGGCCGAAATTTATTTCAGGAGGGCATTGAAAAAGAATCCTAAGAACCGTGTGGCGTTGCACTATCTGGGAAGGCTCGCGGAGGAGCGGAAGGAGAAGGCCCGGTTATCGGAGAGGGGCGATTCATGAGGAGGGAGCCTCGGGTCCGAGGATCTGTTCTTCCAGTTTCAGGGCCAAATCAGGAGCTTGGCTACGAAGCGTGTCCACGGCCTTGCGGGCGCAGCCCGAATCTCCCGTCTTGAGGCACATGAGTCCCAGGTAATAACGAAAGATGGGCCTTTGAGGGGCCAGCCGGACCGCCTCCCTGAACTGCGTTGCGGCTTCGGCGTATCTTTCGAACCGGCCCAGCAGGAGGCCGTAATTATACCTGGCGGTGACGAACCGCGGGTCCAGTCGTACCGCCTCGGCGTGTTCCCGGAGCGCTTCACGAAGCTGCCCCACCCTCGAGAGGACCACGCCCAGGTTGGTACGAGCCCGTACGTTTGCGGGACGAAGCACCAAGGCCTTCTTGAGACAAGAAACGGCGTCCCCGTATCTTCCTTGGCCCGCCAGGACACGCCCCAGGTTGTTCAGGGCCATATCATTCCGCGGATTGATGCGAAGGGCCTCGCGGTAGTGCTCCATCGCACGCCCCGTGTCACCCAGCCTTTCCAGGGCAACGCCCAGGTTGTAGTGTGCCACCCCGTTCTGCTCGGTCATCTCCAGTGCATGTCTGTAAAGGGTGACGCTGTCACGCCAGTAGGAGACCTGAACCGAGGCCGTCACGGCCAGGGCCACCACAGCGGCTCCCAGAACAGCCTTGGGTATGACCCGGCCGCGGAGAGCGAGACCGGTGAGATCGTAAAGCCCCCATACCCCTATTATGAAGATTCCTATCAGCGGGATGTAGGTATAACGGTCCGCCATGGCCTGCGAGCCCACCTGAATCAGGCCGATCACGGGGACCAGGGTTCCCAGGAACCAGAGCCAGCCCACCGGAAGGTATCCCCGGTTTTTTCGTAGAGCCGCAACGCCGAGGGATATCATCGCCAGGAAGAGGGCCGCCGTGGTTACATCAGTCCAGGGGATCCGCCGGGGGTGGGGATAGAAGACGGCCAGCCCTGAAGGCCACAGGGTTTTTGCGACATACGTGGCGTAGGATAGGACGGCGTTTTGAATACGGGCCGTTAAAGGGAGGGTGTCAAAGGGGATGATGGCCCCCCAGGAGCGCTGCGCCCAGATAGTCACAACGCTGGATGCGGCTGAGAGGGCCAGTAACGGAATTTTTTCCAGGATGAGGCGGAAGATTGGCCCTGAGCCGGCATGGGAACCATTCAAACGTCGTAGGGGCCAGTAATCCAAAAGCATGAAAACGAAGGGCAGCGTCACCACCATGGGTTTGGAGAGGAGGCCCATTATGAAAAGGACCATGACAAGCAGGTATGCGGGCCCCCCGGGCCTTTCAGCGTAGCGCGCATATGCCAGGGTGGCGGCCATCCAAAAAAAGGTGCTCAGGACGTCCTTTCTCTCGGCAGCCCATGCCACCGATTCCACGTGCAGTGGGTGAACGGCGAAAAAGGCCGCTACGAAGCCCGCCCGCCACAATGTCCCGGTCATCCGATGGAGGGCCAGGAAGAGAAGCAGGGTGTTGGCCATGTGAAGGATCAGGCTCGAGAGGTGATGGGCTCCCGGCTGAAAGCGGAAGAGTTCCACGTCCAGCATATGGGAAATCCATGTGAGGGGGTGCCAGTTCAGGGCATGATGCGTGGTGAAGGCCCAGCGGACTCCATCCCAGGTAAGCCCTTCGGCGATATGCCGGTTTTCGGTGATGAGGAGTGGGTCGTCGTAATTGATGAACTCGTGATGCCCCACCTGCCGAAACACGATCAGCGTCAGGGCGAGCAACAGGAGGGAGGCGATAAGCTTTTGGCTTGCCGGAGTCACGTTCATGGATGGGGGCTACCTCCTGGCGCGCCGCCCGATCCGAGGGAACTTGCATGATGGGCCTTCATGGGGTAAAAGGGGAAAACCATGTCCGTATGTAGCGGAAAAGGCAGGTTATTGGGGAGCGCCCCCCGGCGGGAACGGATAGAACCGTGACGGGGGTGCGGGAGAGCGAAGGCCCCGGCAGGGGCCGGCGTGTTCGTGAATTGACGATGGAAGAAAAGGGTATTCCCTTCATTCGATTTGTTTCGGCGGCGGCACTGCTCCTCTTGGGGGCGTGCGTGGTACTCCTCTCCTGGGTCCCCCCAGTGAGCCGGGACGCCCTCGTTCATCACCTGGCACTCCCCAAACTGTTCCTCCGGCACGGGATCCTGGCGGACTTTCCCACAATGGTGTATTCCTATTACCCCATGAACCTGGATCTCCTTTACATGATTCCGCTCCGGTTCGGAAACGATATCGCCCCCAAACTGATCCATTTCTCCTTCGGTCTGCTAACGGCGTGGGTGCTGTATGCCTATCTCAAGTCCAGGCTGGGGAGGACCTACGGCTTGATGGCGGCCCTGTTTTTTCTTTCCACGCCGGTCATCGTCAAACTCTCCACCACGGTCTATGTGGACTTGGGCGTTATCTTTTTCAGCACGGCGGCCCTCCTCCTGCTCCTGCAATGGGCGGAACGGAGGTTCAGGTCACGGTACCTGCTCCTGTCAGCGGTCTGCTGCGGTCTGGCGCTCGGCACCAAGTACAATGCCCTGATCTGCCTCCTTCTCTTGACCTTTCTCGCTTCGGTCCTCCGGGTACGCGGTGCGCCGTCGGGCCGACGCGGCTTCTTGAGCGCCGCTGGGTCGGGTGTGCTCTATCTCACGGTGGCCCTGCTCCTGTTTTCACCGTGGATGATAAGGAACTACACCTTGAAAAGCAACCCCCTCCACCCGCTGTTCAAGGGATGGTTCACCGGCGCCGGGGCCGGTGTGGGCCGGGAGGGGGCGGGGCAAATCAGGGCGAGCGGGCCCCGTTACGGGTTCTTCACCTACCGGAAAGTGGTCTACGGGGAAAGCGGTTGGGACATAGCGCTTTTGCCTTTGCGGATTTTTTTCCAGGGTCGAGACGGGGATCCCCGGTATTTTGACGGCAGGCTGAATCCGTTTCTCCTGATCCTACCCGTATTTGCATTCCTCCGCAGAGGGGAAGAGCGAAAACCGATGGCAAAGGAGAAATGGGTTTTTCTCGCTTTTTCGGTCCTTTTCCTTTGTTTTGCGCTTTTTACGAGCGCTCTTCGAATTAGGTACATCTCCCCCATTATCCCGCCCCTGGTGATCTTATCCGTCCTGGGCGTGAGAAATCTGGCTGCATGGGGAAAGGAGAAGGGCGCATCATGGGGCCGCGTGGGAGGCCCCGCGCTTGCGGTGGGGCTGTCGGCCGCCATGATTTTCCTCAATGCGGCGTATGTCCATGCCCAATTTCGTATCGTGGAGCCTTTCACTTATATACGGGGTTCCGTGAGCAGGGATCAATACATCGACAAGCGTCGGCCCGAATACGCGGCCATGCGGTATATGAGCAAGGCCCTGCCCCGGGATGCCAGGGTTCTTTTCCTCTTCGTCGGAAAACGGGGATACTATTGCGACAGAGACTACGTACTGTTTGAGGGCGCTTTCAAACGCGCCGTTACAAGGGGGGGGTCGCCCAGGGAGATCTGCCGGGGTCTGCAACTGGCAGGCGTATCCCACCTTCTCGTCTTCGAGCCCCTGCTCAATCGCTGGGTCCTTGATAATTTCAGGGGGGATCGACTGAAAAGGATAAGAAAATTCTTTGAACGATATGTCCGGGGATTATATTGCAGAAACGGATTCTGCGTGGCGGCCCTGAATTGCCCCGCAGACGGATGAGGGGATTTGTGTTCGGAATCCCCTTGGCGAGAGGAGTGGATGGAATGGAACTCAGCGATGTTTCGGTCATCATCCCGGCCTATAACGAGGCGGATTCCATCGGGAAACTGGTGGAAAGGATCAAAGGTCTTTACCCCGATGCGGAAGTCATTGTCGTGAACGACGGTTCGCGGGACGGGACCGCGGCGGTGGCGAGGGAGGCTGGCGCCATTGTATACAGCCATCCTTACAATATCGGAAATGGGGCGGCGGTCAAGAGTGGGATCCGAATAGCTTCCGGCAAGGTTTTGGTCTTCATGGACGGTGACGGACAGCATGATCCCGAGGACATCGAAAGGCTCCTGGCACATTTCCCAGACTTTGACATGGTGGTCGGGGCCCGCGGCAAAGGCCAGCAGGCCTCGAAGGTCAGGGCTTTCGGCAACCGAGTTTTCAACCGCCTGGCCGCTTATGTATCCAAGTTTCGCGTGGAGGATCTCACGTCGGGCTTTAGAGCCGTCAAGGCGGATATCGCTCGCAGCATCCTGTACCTTCTTCCAAACACCTACTCTTACCCCACGACCATGACTCTTTGCGTCCTGCGCAACGGGCGGAGCGTCAGATACGTCCCCATCGAGACCCGGAGGAGGTCCCGGGGAAAAAGCAAGATCCGCCTCACACGTGACGGGGTGCGCTTTTTCATGATCATCACCAGGATCTGCGCCCTCTACTCGCCCCTGAGGATTTTCCTCCCGGTCAGTTTTTTCTTTTTCGTGGTGGGCCTTGGATATTATCTTTATACATACTTCATGTGGGGTCGATTTACCAATATGAGTGCGCTCCTGTTTTCCACTTCGGTGATGATTTTCATGATGGGGCTCATCTCGGAACAGGTGACGCAAATGCGGTTTGAAAGGAGCGAGGGGGATCGATACATCTGAGATCGCACAAGGGATCCGAGGGCACGCCCGGAGGATCGCCATGCTGGGTTCCCTGCCCCCCCTGCGGGCCCTGAGCGCCTATTGCGCGGCCCTGACGGGTGCCCTGGCCCGGCAAGGGCCGGTCACCTTCATCTCTTTCAGGAAGATCTACCCGGCTTACCTTTACCCCGGCGGGGGCCTGCAGGAAGACAGGTCGTTTCCCCCGCTGGAATGCCCTGGACTCCGGATTCACAGGCGTCTGACCTGGTACAACCCTGCCACGTGGCTCAGGGAGGGCTTTCTCACACGTTCGGCCCTGCTTCACGCGCAGTGGTGGAGTCTTCCGCTTCTGCCGGTGTACCTGGCGGTGTGCGCAGGGTTCAAGGCGAGGGGGAAACCGGTGGTGTTCACGGTTCACAACGTGCATTCCCACGATGGCTCGCCTTTTTTCGTGGCGGCATCCCGCCAGTTGTTTAGGCTGGGCGACCACTTCATCGTCCATTCGCAACAGAACCGGGCCCAGATGACGCGTGTTTACGGTATCGATCCCGCAAGAGTAAGCCGTATCCCGCACGGTCCATTGGGGTTCCGGGTTCGGGGCGGCGGGGACGGTCAAGCGGTTCGAGAGCTCTTCGGGTTTGGGCCCCGTGACCAGGTGGTGCTCATTTTCGGCGCGATCAGGCCCTACAAGGGCGTAGATACCGCCCTTGAGGCGTTTTGGAAGCTCCTGGAGACTCATCCCGGCACACGCCTGCTCATCGCGGGGATGCCCTGGGAGCCTTGGGAGCGCTACGCCCGGATTATCAGGGAACTGGGTATCGGGGACCGGGTTACCACGCACCTGCGGTTCATCCCCGCCGAGGAGGTTCATCGTTTCTTTCTGGCGGCCGACCTGGTGGTCCTCCCTTATCGACGCTTCGAGTCCCAGAGTGGGGTGGGCGCCGCTGCGCTCTCTTTTGGTAAGCCCCTGATCGTAACCCGCGTGGGAGGATTGCCCGAACTGGTTCGGGACCCCCGCTTCGTGGTCCCGCCGGACGATCCCGCTTCCCTGGCCCGTGCCATGTCCCTGGCGCTGGGCACGCCCGGGGTTTTGAGAGAGATGCGCGCGGCCGGCAAGGATATTGCATCGGAAATGAACTGGTCGGCCATCGCAAGACAAACGTGGATGGTTTACGACCGGGTTCTCGCACGAGAGGCGGAACCGGGAGCGAGGGTCCGGATATGATCCCTGCCCGGAGGATCCTACCCAAAATGATCCGTTATCGCCTTTTCAGGCTGGGCATCGGAGGGCCGGGGATGCCTTTCAACCTCACCTATTCGGTCACCAACCGATGCCAGTCCAGGTGCAAAACCTGCAGGATCTGGGAACTCTACCGAAAAGATCCGGCCAAGGCGCAGGAGGAACTAGACCTCCAGGAGATCGAGCGCATCTTCCGCTCCATGGGGCGCGTGGAGATTTTCAACATCAGCGGGGGGGAGCCTTTTTTGCGGGAGGATCTTGCGGAGATCGTCTCCCTGGCCTGCACCCACCTGGCGCCGTCCGTAATCCACATACCCACGAATGCCCTGGCCGTGGAAAGAATCAAAAGGATGACCGGGGAGATCCTGGAGGTTATCAGGCGTAAGGATTCGGGCATTCAACTGACGGTCAAGCCTAGCCTGGACCACGTGGGGGAAAAGCATGACGAACTTCGGGGGGTCCCGGGAAACTTTGAAAAGGTCATGGCGGTTTTCAGACATCTTAAAACTCTAAAAACCCATTATCCCAATCTGCACGCGGAGTTGGGGACCGTGATTTCAGCCTGGAACGTGGATGACATCCCGGAGATCGCACGGTTTGTGCGGGAGGCTTCACCGGACAGTTATCGAAACGAGGTCGCCGAGAGGCGGTCCGAAATGTTCAACGAGGAAGACCCCATCACGCCCACCCCCGGTCAATACGAAAGGGCGATCCGTCATTTCGTCCGGGAACTCAGGGCGCACAACCGGGGCAGGCCCCCGTTTCAGCGCATCACGAACGCTTTCAGGCTTGTCTATTACGATCTGGCGGTGCGTGCCCTGCGGGAACAGCGGCAGCCGATCCCCTGTTACGCGGGGATCTCCAACGCCCACATGAATCCCTACGGGGAGATATGGGCATGCTGCACGCTGGGATACGAGCGGTCCATGGGAAGTCTCCGTGCATATGATTACGACTTCAGGGCCCTCTGGAAAAGCCCGGAGGCGCGCCAGGTGCGGTCCGAGATTCGGCAGGGACGGTGCCATTGTCCCCTGGCCAACCAGGCCTATTCCAATATCCTGCTGCACGGCCCCTCCCTTTTGATGGTCCTGCGGGAGGTGGCGCGAAGCTGAAAAGGTATTCCGGGGGACCCGGAGAGGGCGGTCCCTCACGGAAAGGTCACGGTCTTCCGGGAAAGGTCAGGATCATGACTCGCAGCAAACGGGGGCTGAAAAGGAGATCGCTCTATTGGGTCGTAGGCTTTCTTGCGTTCGCTGCGGTCCTTTATCTGTTTTCAGCGTCCTGGCTTACGGCCCTGGGGCGATGGCTGATTCGGGAGGATCCTCAGGTTTCCTCGGAGGCGGTGGTGGTGTTGAACACCGGCGTGGAATACTACCCCAGGCTCCTGGAGGCGGCGGCCCTTTTCAAGAAAGGCAGGGCCAAGTGGGTGGTGATCAACGGCAATCGGAAGACCGACGTTCTCAGGGAACTGGAGGGGAAAGGTTTTGAGCGTTGCTGTCCGTGGTACGAAGATTCCTTGCGCATCCTGTCCCTCAACGGGGTGCCGAGGGACCGGGTCATCCCCCTGAGCGTGGAAGACGCCTACGACACCATCAGCGAGGCAAGGGCCGTGGGCGATGAACTGGTTCGAAGGGGCATGAAGAGGATTGTCATTACCACGAGCAAGTTTCACACGAGGCGGGCCGGATTCGTTTGGCGCAGGATGCATGAAGGTCGTCTTTCAGTGGGAGCGGTGGCCGCCACGAAAGATCCCTTCGATTCCTCGGCTTGGTGGCGTGACGGACGCCAGGTCCGGTGGGTGCTGGCCGAGTATGGTGCGTGGCTTTACCTCTGGTGGAAATCATGGCGCGGGGACTTGAGGGGGGAGGGCGCAGCATGAAGTACCTCGTCACCGGCCCCACAGGCTTCATGGGCCCCTATCTCGTCCGAGAGTTGCGCTCGGCAGGACACACATGTCGCTGCCTTGTCAGGCCTACGAGCCGAAAAGATATGCTGGATGGACCGGGTGTGGAATTCGTGGAAGGTGATGTCACCCGGGCTCAGACTTTGAGGGGCGTAGCCCGGGGATTGGATGGGGTATTTCATTTGGCCACGCTTGGCCACATGAGTAATTTTGCCGTGGCGGAGGATGCGTTCGAAGCGGTGAATGTGCGGGGGACCTTGAACGTAATGGAGGAGGCCCTTCGAGCGCGCGTCGGGCGCGTGGTGCACTGCAGCAGTGTGGCTGCCATGGGCATTTGCCCGGAGTCCCCGGCAGACGAGGAAACGCCTTGCCGTCCTCATCACCCCTACGGCCGAAGTAAACTGCGGGCCGAGCAGGAAGTCCTTCGAATGGTGTCGGAGCGAGGTCTTCCCGCACTGATTGTTCGGTTTTCCATGGTATATGGTCCCGGCGATCCGCGGGACCTCTTGAGGCTCACCCGTCTGGCGAAAAAGGGGCTCTTCCCCAAGGTGGGAAGCCGACCGAAACTGACCCCCCTCATCCATGTGCAGGATGCGGTGAGGGGCCTGATCCTGGCTATGGAAAAGGGCAGGCCGGGCCAGGTGTATCTCCTGACAAACGAAAGGTCCGAGCCCTTTGACGAAATCCGAAAGATCCTGCAAGGGGCCCTGGGTGTCCGAAGACCCCCGCTATATGTGCCGGAACGGGCCGCCCTGTGGGGTGCGTCCTTTGTGGAGTGGGCATTTGGACTCCTGGGAAAGGCACCCCCGGTGACCCGCAAGAACATCGAGTCCACCCTGGCCGACCGGGTTTTTTCCATACGAAAGGCAAAGCGGGATCTGGGATTCGCGCCCCGCATCGACGTCAGGCAAGGGCTGGCTGAGACCGTGCGATGGT
The DNA here is from genome assembly GCA_019307945.1 of Deltaproteobacteria bacterium. GTDB lineage: Bacteria > Desulfobacterota > DSM-4660 > Desulfatiglandales > Desulfatiglandaceae > B17-G16. Next base: position 37,494 of record JAFDIS010000023.1, read on the forward strand.
ATAAGGAGCAGGGGTGGGTTTAGAAGAAGGGATGGTGGGAGCAGTGAGAAAAGAGGTCGAGGTCTTCGGCGTGACGTACGACCGGTACGTACTCCTGCAACTGCACAAGATCTTGGTGCGGCGCCTGGGGTTGCATGAGGTTGTGGAAATGCCGAGCCACGGGGCCAAGGCCGCAGGGTCCCTCTATTCCATCGGCTTCGGCCTTTGCGGCGCGAACGTCACGCTGGTCAACCCCGAGATGGAGATGATGAAGGGATGGGACGAACTGGGCATAGCGGACCGGGTCCGGGTCGTGGAAGATGTGGACGTCTACCGGACCGGCTTCGAGGAGGGGCGATTCGACCTTTCGTGGAATTTCGTCACGTGGACGGAACTGGCGGATCCTCCGGTTTATCTTGAGGAGATGAAACGAATCTCAAAAAGGTATGTCCTGCTGGTGACATGCAACAACTTTCAGCCCGGCTACCCGTGGCACCGGCTCATCCACCGAATATACGGGTTTCCCTGGACGCACGGTGAGGTGCGGTACAACAGGGTGTCCAGGGTTAAAAAAATGTTTCGCGACGCAGGCTTGCGGGTAACGGAGTGGGGCGCTATCGACACCCCCGGATGGCCTGATCCCAGCGGACCCCGGGATATCCGGCTCCACCGGCGCTTTGGAGCCCCTGAAGAAAAGCCCCGGTGGGAGGTTCCCATGGTGCACTACATAAAAACGAGGCGATTTCCCTTGTGGATGAGGGCCCTGGGCCGGTGGGACATGGCTTTTCGAAAAGGTCCCTGGAAGCTTCCCATGAGCCATCTTTTTTATGTTTTGGGCTGGAAAAAGAAGTGAGAGAGGCGGCGGATGCAGCCGGCCGGCGAGATACTTGGAGGAAAATGACCTGGCGGGAACTAAGGAATGTTTGCAGGAGAAGGAGTGATTACCTCATCACACTTTTCTTGACGAATGAGTTGTCTCTCATTTTGACATGGTTCCTGGTCCGAACGCGGGTCACACCCAACCAGGTCACCATCACGTCAATCCTATGTGCCTTCCTGTGTGGTGTCGCCTATGGGATGGGATACTTTGTAATAGGGTCCGCGCTGCTTTTCCTGTCTCATGTCCTGGACTGCACCGACGGAAATCTGGCGAGGGCCAAGCGACTCTTCAGCCCTTTGGGAAAATGGTTGGACGCGGTAGGTGATCGCCTGGGAGAGACCTTTGTCTTCCTGGGTGCCGCCCTCTATTTCCTGCAAGGCGAGGGGTCCCTGGCCTGGACGTGCGCAACGCTTTTTTCGGCCTTGCTTCTGGCTCTGTACTACTATCTGGTGGACATGGGCCTGGCCCTGGGGATCTCCTCCCCGACCCAGGCGCTCGGCGGGCTAGAGGCCAGAGGCGTTCATATCAAGTGGGGAATCATGGAGCCGGTTATCTACGGCTTTGTCATCCTGACACCCCTGGGCTGGATCAAGATCCAGATATTGCTGGTGGCCGCTATGGCTGCGGGTGGCATCCTGTACCAGGGCGTGCGGCGGATACGCCAATTGCGTGGTGTCTGCAAGGTCTCGGGTGAAGAGACGGGACAGGAGCAGGAGCTAGAATCATGAGGGCCTCCCTCGTTATTCCCACTTACAACCGCAACCACATCCTCTGCCAAACGGTGCTGTGCGCCCTCCAGCAGGATTTTTCGAACTACGAAATCCTGCTGGTGGACCAGAGTGAAAGGCACGACAGGGACACCACGGAATTCCTCTGTTCTCTTCCCCGGCGCGCAAGAGTGATCCTGCACAAGCCGCCTTCTCTTCCCGGAGCCAGAAACCGGGGGATCCGGGAGGCGAAAGGCGACATCATTATCATGATCGACGACGACGTGGTCATGGACAGGGACTTTGTCTCGGAGCATGTCCGATGCTATGGGGATCCTGAAATAGCCTTCGTCACCGGAAGGATTACCCAGGATGCCAGGTACGTGAACAGGGTTCCGTTCTTCTTCCGTAGCGAATTTCTGAAATGGTTTTCTTCCACGAATTTTCAGGGCAGGGAACCCGGGGAAGCCTACCGGCTGGCAGGGGGAAATTTTTCGGGACGGAAGGATGCGATGCTAGAGGTGGGGCTGTTTGATGAGCACTTCATTGGAACGGCCTGGGGGGAAGAGTATGACTTTTCCTTGCGGGTACGAAGAAGGGGTCTTCGAATCCGCTATCACCCGGGCGCTCACCTGCATCATCTGAATGCGCGGGAAGGAGGCTGTGGCAGTCGAAGCCGCTTTGACGCCGATACAGTTTACAGCAAGGCGCACAACCTGGCGTATTTGATCGAGAAAAACCGGGTTGGCAAAACCTGCTATCCCTACCTGCTGTGGTATATCTACAAGCAGGTCCTCATTAAAAAGGACTACATCTCCATCCGGGGAGCCCGTTTTCTGCCCGCCGGGCATGTGGCTTTGGCCCG
>JAFDIS010000121.1 GCA_019307945.1 Deltaproteobacteria bacterium
GCCCGTTCAAACATCTCCGCCTCCGTGCCCATGCATATCTGGAGTGCGGCGTGTTCAACCGGACAGGAACTCTACAGCATAGCCATCGTCATCAAGGACCTCATGCCGGAGTTTGAGCGCCAGAAGATCAATCTCCTGCCCCGCCTGGTGGGCTCGGACATCTCCGATTCGGCCATTGCCAGGGCCAGCGCCGGAAAATACAATCGATTCGAAATCGAAAGGGGTCTACCAAAATCGATCCTGCGCAAATACTTCACGCCCGAGGCGGACCACTGGAAGGTCTGTGACGAACTCCGCGCCATGGTCTCCTTCAGAAAACAGAACCTCCTGACCGGTCTCAACGGTCTGGGACGGTTCGACGTCATCTTTTGCAGAAACGTGGCGATTTACTTCAGCGTCGATGACCGGAAGAGACTTTTCGAGAACATCGCTTCGGCGCTTCACCCGGAAGGATACCTCATCATAGGCTCCACGGAATCCCTGACAGGCATCACCGACCGTTTCGAGCCCAAGCGACATCTCCGATCGGTTTACTACCAGCTCAAGAAGCCGGCCTGATCCGGGCCGTGGGCCCGGAAACGTTCATCGAGACGATTAATACTCCGTAGGGGCGAGGGAGTTGATCACCCACGCTCAGCCCCGCTCTTCATTCCGCCGCGGAGTCCGCGGACGATTTCTGCCAGTTCCGCCGACCCCGATACCCAAGCTGCTCCGATATAAAGGGCCGCGCCCAGCCCCACAAGGATCCCTAGCCGCAACGCCTCGACCCCCACTCCGCCGGCCGCCTGGTGAATCAGCCATTGCCTTGCCGGCAAGAGTCCGGCCGTCATGATGATTGCGCAAACGGAGTTGCGCAGCGCGGAGGACCACACCGGTCGGAGAAACCTTCCGCTTCCATCGGCAGGTAACAGCCGCAATAAGAGAAAGAGCTGAAGAGCCGAGGCCAGCGACAGGGACAGGGCCAACCCCCCGTGTCCCATGGGTCCCATCAGGGCCACGCTGAACAAGGCATTTGCGGCCAGGCACCAGGTGGCCACCTTGACAGGCGTCCTGGTATCCTGCAGCGCATAAAAGGCCGAAACCACGACCCGGATGCCTGAAAACGCCCAGAGGCCCAGGGTATAGTACAGCAGGGCTTGGCAGGTCATTCGGGTGGCCATAGCGTCGAATTGTCCTCGCTCGAAAAGCACCGACACGATGGGCTCCCGAAGGATGATGAGCCCCGCCATGGAAGGCAAAGCGATAAACAGCACGAGCCTCAAACCGTGGGAAAGGGTTTCGAAAAACGCGCCATCCTCGCCCCTGGCCGCCTGGTCGGAAAGGGACGGCAGTGCGGCCGTGCTCACTGCGATGGCGAACACACCCAGGGGGAACTGTACGAGCCGGTCCGCATAATAGAGCCATGATATACTCCCTTCCTTCAGAAAGGAGGCCAGGAGGGTACCCACGAGTTGATTGACCTGGTATACGGCTGAACCGAACAGGGCCGGGAGCATCAGCCTGCCGATCCGGGCCACGGCCGGGTGGCGTGGCCGCCAGGTCGGAACCGGCCTAAAACCCTCGCCGAGCGCCCAGGGCAGCTGAAGGATGACCTGCAGGAAACCTCCCAGCAACACGCCCAGAGCAACCCCGACGATGGGCGGGTCGACCCGGCGAGAGAAATAGAGCGCACCCGCAATCATTCCGATGTTCAAAAAGATGGGCGCCGCAGCGGGTGCGGTGAATCGTTTCAGGGAATTGAGCACTCCCATAAAAAAGGCCACGAGACTTATGGCCGCCACGTAGGGAAAGGTGATTCGGGTGAGCCAAACAGTGAGTTGGTACTTTTCGCCCTGCCCCCCGAAACCGAAGGCCACAAGCCTCACGATCCAGGGCGCGAAAATGATCCCCAGGAGCACCGTGAAAATCAGCAGGAGGCACAGGACGGTCAACACGGCCCTGGCCATTTGAAAGGCGTCCTTGCGGCCCTTGCGGATGAGGTATTCGCTGAACACCGGAATAAAAGCGATGGTCATTGAACCTTCCGCAAAGAGCCTGCGGAGGAGATTTGGAATGCGAAATGCGACGAAAAAGGCGTCTGCGGCCATACCGGCGCCAAACAAGCCGGCGATCACCATGTCCCGGACCAGACCCAGGACGCGACTCAAGAAGGTGAAAAAGCTCACAACGCCCGCCGCGCGGCTCAGCCGTCTGTTTTCTTCGGACAAAACGCTTGACACAAGCCCCTCTGTTTAATAGACTTTCTATTTCGATTCAGACTGAGTGATACGAAAAAGGAGGTTGAGTTGGCAAACCATAAATCCGCCTTGAAAAGGGCCAGACAAAACGAAATCAGAAGGCTCAGGAACAAAGGCTACAAGACCCGTGCGAAAAACGTCATCAAACAAGTCCGGTCAGCGGCGGACAACAACGAGACGGAAGAGGCACGCGCGCGACTGGCCGAGGCCGTCTCCACCATACAGAAAGCCGCATCAAAGGGCGTGATCCACAGGAATGCCGCTGCACGAAAGATATCCCGGCTCTATCGCCGCGTCAACCGCGCCACGGCCGCCTAGGCCTTTCAGAAACAGATTTCCACCACCAGGTTTTCCAGGATCAAACGTTCGTCCGCGCCGGACTTGACGAGATCGTCGGCCCGGCGCAGTTTTCCGAGGGCATCCTCCAGATCCCGGTATTCCCATACTTTCACCTGTGAGGAGAGGGTCCTGGCCATGAACCCGGGGAGCCCAAGTTTCTTGAGGGCCTCCGTCGGTCTTTTTCCTTCGGCCATTGAGGCCTTGAATAGTACCAGAATCCGAAGCTGCCGCCCCAACATCCCTATGATCCTAAGCGCCCCCTCCCGCTCCTCTTCCAGGTAGCGGTTCAATACGGCGAGGGCTTCGCCCCCCTTTCTGAGAGAGACCAGATCCATCAGTTCGAAGATGGTGTATATCCGGCTGGTGGAGGCTAGTTCCTTGACCTCTTCAACACCCACGGTTCGCTCTCCGTGTCTGAGCTGGAGTTTTTCCAGCTCCCCGTAAAGGTCCCTCGTCCTGTTGCCGGCTATCCGGTACAGGTAGGCGGCGGCCTGTCCCTCGATCCGGAGTCCCAGCTCCTTGGCCGTCCTCTTTATCCAGGGGATCACCTGGCTGTCGCCCAGCCGCTGGAAAAAAACCGCACCCCCGGCTTGACGAATCCTCTTGTAGAATCGGTGCCTGAAATCCGTCTTGGCCGCCAGGAAGACGAGGCAGGTAGTGGCGGGGGGATCGTCCAGGTACGGTAAGAACCGTTCAAGCTCTGAAGAGGTATATGCATCCGTGCGGCGCACGATCACAAGACGACGCTCGGCCATGAAAGGGAGGGAGCGGGCCGCGTCCATGACCGCTCCAGGCGCCGTGTCGCCGCCGTAAAAGATCTCCAGGTTGAAGTCTCGGACCCCTTCCGGAACGAGCTCCCTTTTCATCCTGTCCAGGAGCCGCTCCAGGCGAAACTCGTCGGGGCCGTAAAACAGATAGACCGGGGCTGTGCGGCCCGACTCCAACCGGCCCAGGACCTTTTCGGGACTCAGATCCGCCTTCATCAAAATCTTTCCATGGTCCTCGAGTATATCTTGCCCGCGAGACTCCGGGCGATGGACCGCAGCGCCTCTCTGCGGTTGTAGCGGGTCAAGAGAGGATCAGACTCAACCACGAAAGCCGCCCGCTCCTTCATGCGCTTCTCCCTCCAGAGGATCTCACCCGTACCCCGATCGATCACGCGGGCGTCCAGCACGATTTCCAGCCAACGGCTCCTCGTGGTCTCGTACGTGCTGGAGCGGCCCGCCACCTCGGTCTCCGTCAGATGGGAACTCTGGGGCTTGACCTTAATTTCCCTCACCCTTGCCTGAAACACCGCATCGGCGCGGTCCCGTGAAACCAGGGGAAGCCTGCTCTGGACAAGGAACTCCTCCCGCACCGCCCGCGTAAAATCGGCCTCGAAACCCAAAGTGGTGGAGGGTGCCTTCACAAGGGGGATGGCAATGCTGCGGATGGATACCCCCACCGGCCGACCCACCCTTCGCAGGTGGTAGCCGCAACCGACCATCACCTGTCCCAAAAGACAAAGGGCCGTTCCGGCGAGAAGCAATCTTTTCACTTCAGACCACCACGTTCACCAGTTTCTTGCGAACCACGATAATCTTCTTGATCGGCTTGTCGGCGATCCAGCGCGCCAGACGCTCGTCGGCCAGAGCGGCCGCCTCGATTTCCTTTTCCCCTAAAGAAACGGGGACCTCGATCCGGCTTCGTACCTTACCGTTGACCTGAAGCACCACGAGTCGCGTCTCCGCCTTCAGGGCCTCTTCTCTATGTTCGGGCCATGGAAAATCGATGAGGCAGTCATTGTGCCCCAATTTTTCCCACAATTCGTCGCACAGGTGAGGAACCACCGGCGAAAGCAAAACCACCGCCGTTTCCACCGCCTCTCGCGCGACGGACCATGTCTTGCCTTCCTCTTGGGCGGGCTCCGCCAAGACCTGACCGATCTCATTGACCAATTCCATTACGGCGGACACGGCCGTGTTGAAGTGGAATCGGGCCTCGATATCCTCGGTGACCTTCTTGATGGTCTGATGGGTCTTGCGGTGAAGACTCCTGAGAGCGGGAGGCAGATCCTCATCTCCCTGGTAAGTCACCGCGCCCCTCAGCTCCTCAAGGTGGTCCATGACCAGGCGCCAGACGCGGTTCAGAAAGCGGTACGATCCCTCCACACCGCGGTCGCTCCATTCCAGATCTCTTTCCGGGGGAGCGGCGAACAGACAAAACATCCGCACCGTATCCGCACCGTATCGGTCTACGAGGGCCTGGGGATCCACCACGTTCCTCTTGGACTTGGACATCTTGACTGTATTCCCCGTCACGATCTCTTTCCCGCAAAGGGCGCATCGGCCTTTCCTGACCTCTTCCGGGAACAGATACCCATGCTCGGGACACTCCTGGGTTTCCTTGCAGACCATCCCCTGGGTGAGGAGGTTCGTGAAAGGCTCGCTCACTTTCAGGTACCCCAGATCCCTAAGCACCCGTGTGTAGAAACGGGAGTAGAGCAAGTGTAATATGGCGTGTTCGATCCCCCCGATATACTGGTCCACGGGCATCCAGTATTCCACTCTCTTCACGTCCAAGGGGCCCTGGTGGTAGTCGGGACACGCGTAACGATCAAAATACCAGGAAGATTCCACAAAGGTATCCATGGTGTCCGTCTCCCGCCTGGCCTTCCTCCCGCACCGGGGGCAATCGCATTCATAAAAACTCGACTCGTAGGGCAAAGGAGAGCCACCGTTCGGTCGGAGGTCCAGATCCAGAGGGAGCACCACGGGCAGATCCGACTCGGGCACGGGCACAGTTCCGCAATGATCGCAATAGATGATCGGGATGGGCGCGCCCCAGTACCTCTGCCGGGAGATCCCCCAGTCCCGGATGCGGTAATTCACGGTCCGCCGGCCCATTCCTTCGGCCTCGAGATATTCGGCGATGTCCTGGAGCGCCTCCAGGTTGGGCCTTCCATTGAAAGGCCCTGAATTGACCAGGATGCCCTCCTCCAGGTAAGCCTCGGTCATGGTCTCTTCATTCAGGTCCCGGTCCTCGGGCTTGATGACCACCCGCAGGGGAAGATCGTATTTCTTGGCAAACTCGAAGTCCCGCTGATCGTGGGTGGGTACCGCCATAATCGCCCCGGTACCGTAATCAAAGAGCACGAAATTGGCCACATAGATGGGTATTTCTTCCCGGGTCACCGGGTTGAGGCAATAGCGGCCCGTGAAGACCCCTTCCTTGACGGTAAAATCGGCGGTCCTCAAGTGAGTTTCCATACGTAACGTACGTTCTATGAAACCCAGAACCTCCTCTTCCTCCGGCAGGCCTCTCACCAGGTCTCGAACCATGGGGTGCTCGGGCGCAAAGCACAGGAAAGTGGCCCCATAGAGCGTATCTTGTCTGGTGGTGAAGACCTCGATCACCTCGTCGGAGTCCACCACGGGAAACCGAATTATGGCTCCATGGCTTTTTCCGATCCAGTTCCGCTGCATGGTCAGCACCCGTTGGGGCCATCCGGGCAACTTGTCACAATGGTCAAGGATTTCCTCGGCGTAATCCGTGATCTTCAGAAACCAGCTGTCCATTTCCCTTATGGACACCTCCTGGTCGGTGTGGCGCCAGCAACAGCCGTTCTCCACCTGCTCGTTGGCCAGGACACTTTGGCATTTTTCACACCAGTTCACATGTGTCTTCTTCTTGTAGGCCAGGCCCCGCTCATACATTTTCAGAAAGATGAGCTGTTCCCAGCGGTAATATTCCGGATCACAGGTGGCCAGTTCCCTGTCCCAGTCGTAGCTGAACCCCATTCTTTTCAATTGGACCTTCATGGCGGAAATGTTGTCCATGGTCCAACGAGCCGGATGGGTGTTGTTTTCGATGGCCGCATTCTCGGCCGGCATGCCGAAGGCATCCCATCCCATGGGATGCAGTACATTGTAACCCTTCATCCTCTTATACCGGGCCACCACGTCGCCGATGGTATAGTTCCGCACATGCCCCATGTGTATCTTGCCAGATGGATACGGAAACATCTCCAGCAGATAGTACTTCTCCTTCGGGGAATCCTCCGTCACCCGAAACAGACCCTCGTCATCCCAACGTGCCTGCCACTTCGCTTCCACTTGCCCAGGTTCATACTTCATTGTGCGTCGTCCTTCCTTAACGTTAGGCCTGGGGCGTTCCCCCTTCGGCACGCACCGTCCCGGGGGCACCGCCCCTGTTCCACAAAGGCCCGCTCGGCCCCCCCACGCCCCCCTGGGGCCTTAGTCCATGATCACCGTGCACGTCCACGGCGGCGAAAGGTCTTCTCCCATCGACGCGAGCGAGTTTCTCAGACCGCCCATCAAGGACTCGTCCACGGAAAACAATATCTTCAGGAGGAAATCGGGCGTCGACGGATCCGAAAAGATATCAGCCAGTCCGAGACATGAGTCCCGAACCAGCCGCGGGTATGAATCCTCGGACCCCGGCAATAAGGGCACCCGAATCCCGAAATCATGGACACGCAACCTTTTCAGGGTCCTCCCCATCTCATACACACCCCGCAGCAGATCGTCCATGCCGCATCCCTCCGGCGGCCCAAGACCTTTGAGCAGTATCTTCCGCGCCTTGATCCTGTCCTCGGAGGCCAGAAGCAATGTCTCACCGGGGCATGCTTTCCAGAAACCCCGGGATCTCAGCCCCAGCAGGATATCTCTCGTCTTTCGATCGAGACCCTCATCCGTCGCCCAGGCCTGGGTGTCTTGGTCGAACACCAGCGTTGCAACGGCCTCGCAGTAAAGGGCCCGAAGGGGCCGGGCGGTAAATCGCAGGTCCAGTTTCATTTCGCCCAGAAAGGCCCCCGTTCTATCCATCCGATGTGGAGGCGTCTTCCATGTGTGCGTTATAGATATGATCCAGCACTCCGTTGACGAAGCGCCACGACGCGTCACCCCCGTAGATCTTGGCCAGTTCCACGGCCTCGTCAATGGATACCCGGGGGGGAATATCTTCCACGAAACGTATTTCGTAGGCGGCGATCCGCAGAATGGATCGATCCAGGCGGGACATCCTTTCCACCCGCCAGTGCCGGGACGCCTCGCCGATGAGCCGGTCCAGGATCTCCCTGTTCTCCCAGACCCCCATGACCAGATCCCGGCTGAAAGGCACTGCGGCCTCCTCACAGCCGAAGTTTTCCGACACCAGGTCGAAGACTTCTCCAGGCTCGCCGGGGCTGAACTCCAAGTGAAACAACACCCGAATCGCCAGTTCTCGGGCCTTTCTTCTCTTACCCATGGTTTCCCGGAAGAGGCCTCCGCCCCCTCTCTTCCACTGACTTGAACAAGGCCCCCGTCATCCCCCGGGCCCTCTTGAAGAACAAAAGCGGATATCTTCAAATATCCGCTTTTGACCGGGGGACTGTGGAAATCCTCAGCCCAGTCGCCGGAGCAGGTTAGCCATTTCGATGGCCGCTACTGCGGCCTCCCAGCCCTTGTTCCCCGCCTTGGAACCGGCCCGTTCAATGGCCTGTTCAAGAGTATCGGTAGTGAGCACCCCGAAGATCACCGGCACATCGCTCTGCAGGGAGACCGCCGCAATTCCCTTTGAAACCTCCGCAGCCACATACTCGTAATGGCCCGTGGCCCCGCGGATGACCGCGCCCAGGCAAATGACGGCGTCCGCATTGCCGCCGGCGGCCAGTTTCTTTGCCGCCAGAGGGATCTCGAAGGCGCCCGGCACCTTGACCACGGTGACCTTTGTCTCGTCGGCGCCGTGGCGGACCAGGGCGTCCATGGCCCCGTCCAGAAGCCTTGAACTGATGAAGTCGTTGAAACGGCTCACGACAACGGCAAAACTGAGATCTTCCGCCGAAAGTTCCCCTTCCAGAATCCGGGACATATTGCTCCTCCCCCCGGAACCCCGGGAAATGCGCCCTCCCCCCGCGGTCCCGTTACCGCTCCGCTATTTTCATCATGTGGCCGAGCTTCTGGCACTTCGTGATCAAATACTTCACGTTCTCAGGCCTGGGTTCGATCTCAATGGGAACCCGCTCGGTGATTTCCAGGTCGTAACCTTCCAGACCCACCATCTTCTTCGGATTGTTGGTCATCAACCGCATGCGCCTGACACCCAGCGCCACCAGGATCTGCGCCCCGACCCCGTAATCCCGCAGGTCCGCGTCGAATCCCAGTTTCATGTTGGCCTCCACCGTATCGAGCCCCTGATCCTGCAGGGCATACGCCCGCAGTTTGTTTGCCAGCCCGATACCCCGTCCCTCCTGGTGTAGGTAGAGGATCACTCCCAGCCCCTCTTTCTGCACCATTTCCATGGCCCGTCGAAGTTGCTCGCCGCAATCACAGCGATAAGACCCGAACACGTCCCCCGTAAGGCATTCCGAATGAACGCGCACCAGGACTTCCTTTTCCGGATCGATTTCGCCCCTGACGAGGGCCAGATGCTCGTGGTCATCGATGTCGTTCACGAACGCCACTGCGCGAAACTCTCCGTAGGGTGTGGGCAGAACGGTCTCTGCAGCTTTGTGCACGAAGGATTCCGTGCGCATGCGATAAGAGATGATATCGGCCACGGTGACTATCTTGAGCCCATGGCGATCCGCGAATTTTTCCAGCTCGGGCATTCTCGCCATGGTCCCGTCATCGTTCATGATCTCACAGATCACCGCCGCCGGCCTCAGACCCGCCAGACGCGCCAGGTCCACGGAGCCTTCCGTCTGACCCGTCCGAAACAGAACTCCGCCCCGACGGGCGCGAAGCGGAAATACGTGCCCGGGCTGGACCAGGTCTTCCGGCTTTGCCTCCCGGGCCACCGCGGTCAGGATGGTGTGCGCCCGGTCCGCAGCCGAAATCCCCGTTGTCACCCCGCACCTGGCCTCGATGGACACGGTGAAGGCTGTGTTGAAAGGGGAACGATTGTCATGGACCATGAGGGGCAGTTTAAGCTGCTCCACGATTTCAGGACTCAAGGCCAGGCAGATGAGCCCCCTTCCGTACTTGGCCATGAAATTGATGGCCTCGGGCGTCACTTTCTCCGCCGCGATGGTCAGGTCTCCCTCGTTTTCGCGGTCCTCGTCATCCACGAGGATTATCATCTTTCCTTGCCTGAGGTCTTCCAAGACCTCGTCGATCTTGGCTATGGGCATATCACGATCCTAGAATCCGTACCGGGCAAGCAGTTCTTGGTCGATGACCGACTCACCTCCCGTGCCTTTCCGGTCGATTTCCTTCCCTTTCATTAGTTTTTCCACGTACTTTCCGATGAGATCAGTCTCGATGTTGACCCGATCCCCGGTCTTGAGCTCAAGAATCGTGGTCTGACGTCCCGTCTCAGGAATCACGTTGACCTCGAACCAGTCCTCCCCGCATCTGTTCACCGTGAGGCTGATACCGTCGAGGGCCACGGAGCCCTTCTCGATAACGTATCTCATCCACTGCCGGGCAAGCCCGATGCGGAAACACCAGGATCCCACTACAGGCACTTTCCGCAGGACCTTGCCCACCCCGTCCACGTGGCCGGAAACCAGGTGTCCCCCCAGACGATCTCCCAGGCGGAGCGCTCGCTCCAGATTCACCCGGCGCCCCGAAGCCATATCCCCCAAGGTGCTGCGGGAGACGCTTTCGCGCGAGACGTCCATTCTGAAGGCGCCGGGCAGCACCTGGGTAACCGTCAGGCACACGCCGTTGACCGCAACGCTGTCACCCACGCTACAGTCGGACATCTCGAAAAGGGGCCTCACCCCGATCCGCATGTCCCCGTGCGCCCGGAGAACCTCCGAGACCTCACCCACCCCTTCCACCAAACCGGTAAACATCCCAGGGCCTCGCCTCATCCGCTTCCGACGGCGTCTCCGGCGTCGGTCCCGTAACGGGGATACGCCGTGACCAGGATGTCCTCCCCGTAGCGCCGATAGCGAACATCCCTGAGGCGCAGGGCACCGTCCATCTTGCCCGGACCCGGGCCCGCCGCCATCGGGATTCCGTCGTCACCCCCCAAGAGCTTGGGTGACATGAACAGATAAAACTTATCCACGAGCCTGTGCCGGATCATGGACCCCAGCACGGAGGCCCCCCCTTCCACCAGGACGCTGGTCACATCCATGGAACCTAATATACCCAACAGGGCCTCCAAGTCAATCTTTCCAGCCCGCACCGGACAGCGCACCACCCGCGCGCCTTTCGCTTC
>JAFDIS010000122.1 GCA_019307945.1 Deltaproteobacteria bacterium
CCCGAATCTTTTACGGCTGGTGGATCGTGCTCTCCACCAGCATCATTTGTCTTTTAGGATTCGGCACCTGGCTTTACAGCTTCGGCGTGTTTCTCAAACCAATGTGTGGGGAATTCGGGTGGACAAGGGCCATGACGGCAGGGGCCTACAGCCTCAGGAGCATCGAGGGCGGCGTGGCTTCACCGGTTGTGGGCTGGGCCGTGGACCGGTACGGCGCCAGGGTCGTTATTATCATAGGAGCGGTGATTTCCGGGCTCGGGTTTGCCCTGATGTTTTTTGTGGAGTCGCTGCTGGGTTTTTATGTGGTCTACGGCGTGGTGCTCTCCATCGGGATGAGCGCCATGCTCTACATCCCCGCATGGACCGTGATCGCCAAATGGTTCAGCCGGAGGCTCTCCCTGGCCCTAGGGGTCCTTGCCGTGGGCGCCGGCCTGGGAGGCCTGGTCTGCGCACCGGCGGTGGCTTGGCTTATCATCAACTACGGGTGGCGGGCGGCGTTCGTGGTCCTGGGCGTCACTGTATGGGTGGTGGTGATTCCGCTGGCCCTGGTGGTCCGGGACCGTCCCGAGGACAAGGGGCTTTCCCCTTACGGCCTTCCCGCGGCCCCCTCGCCCGAAGCGCAACCTTCGGGATCGGCCCCGCATGAAAAACAGGCCCCGGAACGCCAGGGGGCCGTGGACTTCACCCTGAGACAGGCCCTTTCCACTTCCGCCTTCTGGCTGTTGGCCGCAGCCTTTTTCTGCCAGGGCGTGGCCCATTCCGTTGTCACGGTTCACACGGTGCCCGCCCTGACGGATGCGGGCATATCCATGGAAAAGGCGGCCTTTTGCATGGGCTTCCTTACACTGGTGAGCATCGTGGGGAGGTTGGGTTTTGGATACCTGGGGGACTATGTGACCAAACGATATCTCTTCATGGTCTCTTACGGCCTGATGGGATCCGGCTTGCTCGTCTTGATGCACGCCGGAGACATGGCAGCCGTTTACTTCTTTGTTGCCCTCTTCGGTGTGGGATTCGGCGGAATGGTCCCCCTGATGCCCGCAATCCGCACGGAGTATTTCGGCCGCAGGGCCATCGGGAAGATCCAAGGATTCATGAACCCGGTGATGATGATCGCAGGAGCGGCCGGCCCCATCCTGGCGGGCCACCTATTCGACACCACCGGGACCTATCGCACGAGTTTTCTTTTCACCGGCCTCCTCATGTTCGTCGCCATCGTGGTGATCTTTTTTGCCAGGCCGGCCCACCTACTACCAACCAAGATGGGGGAATAGAAAGATTTCTTTTCCCGGTGGCCCAGGGGGAACACGTCCCCCTGATTCGTGCCGTTCCGGAAAGCAAGCGGTCCGCAGGGACCTCCTTCAAGTCCCCTTGAAGCGGGGAGCCCGCTTCTCCAGGAATGCGGTCACACCCTCACGGCAGTCTTCGGTGGTGTAAGTCAGGAGGACCTGGTCCCCGTCCATGTGCATGAGGGCCTGGTCCAGGACCGACTGGATCGCGTTGATGCTCCGCTTGATCATCTGGGCTGCGATAGGGGGTTGGGCCGCATAACGGGCGGCCAAAGCCCCGGCCCGTTTGAGGAGTTCGTCTTGCGGAACCACCTCGTCCAGGAATCCCCATTCAAGCAGCGTGCGGGCGTCTTCCTTGCCTCCCAGGATGACCATACGCTTGGCCCGGGCCGGTCCGATCAGATGCACGCAGAGGGGCAGGCTGACCCAGCTCAAGGGGATCCCCAGGTTCACTTCCGGATATCCCACGGCGCAGTCGTCCGCGCCGATGCGAAAATCGAGAGCAGTGGTGATACAGGCCCCTCCACCCAGGGCCACGCCGTTTATCGCGGCAATGGTGATCTGAGGGATCTCCGTGAGGGCCCGGATCATTCGGGGGCCGAGACGGGACAGACGCTGTCTTTCGAGTAAGGTCTTGCCGGCATGTCTTGCGTCCCGGGGATCCTTGAGATCCACTCCCGCGCTGAAATGACGCCCCGCGCCCGTGAAAATCACCACACGCGTTTCCGTATCATCCACGAAGGACTGGGCCACGGCGGTAATTTCCATCATGAGCTCTCGGTTAAGGGCATTGTACGTCTCCGGCCGGTTCAGCGTCACGATGGCGACATGGGACGCCTTTTCGATGGTCAGTAATCGGAAGGCCATGGTAATCCTTGTTTGTTGCGGTTTAAGGGATCCGTGCACACGACAAGAGGGCTCCCCCCGGAGGTCCACTGGAATCAGGCGGCTTCGACCATCTCCCTACCCCGGTCAAAGGCCTCAAGGTTGATGGAAATCCGATCCGTGGGCATGGTGAGGGAGACCGCCCTTTCGAAATCCTCTCGTTCCAGAGGCAGTTCCCCCAGGGCCGCCATTGCACCGATCATGATGATATTTCCCAGGATGGGAAGGCCCATCTCCAGGGCGGTGTCCGTGGCGTTCAAAAACCATGCCTTCCGGCTCAACTCTTTCACCCATCCCTTGGCGTCTTCCAGGTCCGGGTAGTCCAGCTCGCCTGAAATCACCTGGACCGGGTGGATGGGACGCAGGTTGCAGAGGGCCAGTACGTCGGGGTTCCCGTATGCGGCCAGGACCCGTATGGTCTCGGCAGGCTCCAGCCCCAGCACCAGGTGAGCCCTGCCTTTGGGAATCTGGGGGGAAAAGGAGGATTCCGAAGAGACGCGGAGGTGACTCATGACGGAGCCCCCGCGCTGGGACCCGCCGAAGGTCTCACCGATGGTCACCGTGAACCCCTTGCGCGAAAGCATGTTTCCCACCACGCGGGAGGCCAGCACGTTGCCCTGCCCCCCCACGCCCGCAATGATCAGATTGTATGGGTCAAACGACAGTTTCATCTCTTTCATCACCCCGTCACCTCCCTGTTCTCCACCTTCTCGATGGCGCCTTCCGGGCAGATGGACGCGCACACCCCGCAGCCTGTGCAGATGACCTCGTCCACACGCGCCTTTCCCGCTCTCTTGTCCCAGATCAGGCCCGGGCATCGGAAGATCCGCGTACAAAGTCTGTTGCACCCGCAGGCCTCGCCCAGGCAGACCTCCGGGTTGACGGCCACTTCGTATTTCTTGTGCCTTTTCTTTTCAGGGCTCAGGCCACAGATCTGTCGCAGGATCAGGACCTTGACCCCCGCCCGGTCCAGGAGTTCCAGAAGTGTGGCCTGGGTGGTCTCCAGGTCGAAGGGATCGCAGACCCGGACCTGGGCGCCCAGGGAGCGGCACACATCTTCGATGCTTATGGCCGGGGCCTTGTGCCCCAGAGCGTCCACATCCAGGCCGGGGTGTGGCTGAAATCCGGTCATGGCGGTCCCGCTGTTGTCCAGCACCACCATGGTGATGTCCGATCCGTGGTGGATGGCATTGATGAGGGCGGGCATGGCCGCGTGGAAAAAGGTAGAATCCCCGCAAACGGAAACCACGGGCTGATCCATTCCGAACCGGCCGAGTTTTCCGAACCCGCTCGCAACGCCGGTACCCGAGCCCATGGCGTGAAGCGTCTTGAGGGTGGAAAAGCCGGTGGGCAGGACTGCAAGGGTGTAGCAACCTATATCGCCGCACACGAAACCGTCCCTTCCATCCAGTTCCAGGGCGTTGTGAATGGACCAGAAAGAGGCCCTGTGAGGGCAGCCCGGGCAAAAGGTGAGTTCCCTGTTGGGGGCCCCGAAGAACATCAGTTCCTGGCCCCGCTTCACATATGCCTCGGGCGCAGATTCGTACGGCACTTCCACCAGTGAGGCCAGGGCCTCCACCACCAGGTCGGGGTTTAGTTCCCCCACCGTGGGAAGCCGCCCGTCCCTCTTACCCATGATGGTCTTGGGACCGATGCGGGGGGCAAGTTCCTGGGCCAGGATCTTGACGTTTTCCTCCAGAAAGGGGATGACCTCCTCCACCACCAGGAAGCGGTCCGTGAGGCCCAGGTGTTTCTCCATGAAAACGGGGGGCAGGGGAAAGGTGGTGCCCAGTTTCAGAAGGCCCACGCGGTCCTCCACGCCCAGGAGGTGGATGGCCTCTCGGCTGTAAAGGTGACATGCGGAACTGGTGATCACCACGAGTTCCGGGTGCTCGGGGCCCGTATAGGTATTGAAGGGCGAGGACTCGAAGCGTTCCACGGCCTGTTTCAGCTTTTCCTGCTGCCGTCGGTGACGATACTCCATGGGCATGCTGGCCACCACGCCCTCCATCTCGTCCAGGATGAAACCCCGGTGCTTGAAGCGTGCCTTGCGCGTCTCGCCCGGCAGCGGCCCCAGCACGACGTTTCCGCTTGCATGGGAAAGGCGGGTGACGCTCCGTACAAAAACCAGGTTCCTGATTTCCTCGGACAGTTGGAAGGCCCACACGATCATGTCCTTTAGTTCCTGGAAATCCCCGGGCTCCAACAAGGGCAATTCCAGGAGTCTTGCGAACTGTCGCGACTCACCCTCATTGATGCTGGAAAGGGCGCCCGGATCGTCGCACGGGACCAGGACCATTCCACCCCGCGTCCCGGTGAGGCCCAGGTGAAGGAGAAAGTCCGAGCCTACGTTTACACCGTTTTGCTTCATGACGCACAGGGAACGCAGGCCTGCGAAGGAGGCGGCCGCCGCCACTTCCATGGCCACTTTCTCGTTGGCCGACCATTCCACATAAAGGCCCCGGTCCCGGGCTACCTTGCTGAGCGTCTCGATGATTTCAGAGGAAGGGGTCCCGGGATATCCCGCTGCCACGTTGACGCCGGCCTCCAGGGCCCCGCGGGCGATGGCCTCGTTTCCCATAAGCAGGATTCTACTGCCGGGCTCGTCTGTGAGAAGATGAGACATGGTTCGGTTCCTCCTGTTACGATCCCGTGAGTTCTTCAACCACGGAAGGGTCCATCCTGAATGCGGCGCGCTCCCCTTCATCCGTGTTGTTCAAGAGGTTTTCTTCCCTTGCCCTGGCAACGGCCCTTTTCTTCTTGTTGAGGGCCGCAGTCCGTAAATGCTCCAGGTTGGCCGCAGGCATCTCCTTGACCACAATGCTCCCCGCTTCCACCGCCTTGTCCACCAACGCTCGGCCCTTTTCCGTGCGCACAATGAGAGTGTTCCACTCGGGCTCACCCTCCAGGACCCCCACGGACACATCCGCCCACTCGGATGTCATGTCCGGGCACAGGAGACATCCCCGTGGCACCAGGGCCCGGATCTCATCCAGGGGAATTTGAATCTCTTCGTTCCCCAGGTCCAGCACGAAGACCTCGGCAGGGGGGGGCGGAATGTCCATCCACTGAATCCGAGAAACGTCAACCCTGCTCTCCAGGAACGGGATCAGTTTGCGCGTATCCAGCGCCCATGTGCAGAAAAGCCCGATCACGAGGGAGACGGGATCCACGAAGTCTTCCCGGTCCAGGGGATTTTCACGCATCAGGGCCAGGGCCGTGGCCTGGCACGGCGTGGCCACCACTCCCACGTTGCGAATGCCTTCCCGGGCCGCGCGGTTGACCTCTGAAAGCGTGGGGGCCGCGGTGTACTTGGACGTAGCGCATCCATAGATGCCCGTCTCGTCCCCAACCATTTGCGGCACCGGCACGAGGCCCTCACGGTTTGTTAGGACCGCCTCCTCTATCATGCCTTCCCGCAGGGCGAAAGCCGTCAGGGCCGAAACGGTCCCCCCGGCCTGAACCCTGCCTTCTACGCGCCCCTCCCCTGCCCTTGCCATCACCACCCCGTCGTGGGTCCCCAGGGGGCTTGCGTCGTAGGGTCTCTTCCACCGTGCCTGGGAAAGCTCGGTGTAATCCACCTCGGTCTTGGGACAATAGGCATGGCAACGACCCTTTTCGAGTGTGCAGGGAAATAGCATGACGGTCTTTCCCTGGTGGTTCTTGAAATAGGGGCAAAGGTTCACGCATGCGCCGCACCCCACGCACAGGCCCTTGTCCTGTACATCCGCCTTGAGTTCGTTCGGTCCAAAAATCCGCATGAGTTATACTCCCTTCCGTTCTTGATTTTTTCCTGCCGGCCCCATCTCGCTGCATTTTCAGGAAACGCTCTTCCGCTCACGCTTCCCGCATCTCTCCATAGGCGCGGGCAAGGAAGGCCAGAGGGTGCATCACCTCAAGATCACTCCCGCCCTGCTGGAGGTAGTACCGGCAAAAGGGGCACTGGGTCACCACTGTGTGCGCCCCGTTTCGCCGGATCTCCTTCAACCTCTTAGTTCTGATACTGCGCGAAAGCTCCCCATGTCGAAGGTGAAAGAGATCCCCCGCCCCGCAACAGGCTCCTGTCGTCTCCAGCGCTTCGTACTGCGCGCCGGGGATGTCCTGAAGGAGCGCCTCGGGGGCCTCTTCAGCCGTGGGCGTCCAGCCTATCCTGCAGGGGGCATGGTAGGTCCAGACGCCCGCCACGGCCCCGGGCTCGGCCACCGGCCCCAGGTGGTTGAGGTAATCGGTGGCCTCCCACGTCTTCTCCGCCACCCTCGCGGCCTGATCCTCCATGGCACCATCCCCCTTCGCTACTTCCCCGGCCTTGACCTTGAACGCCATGCCGCAGGAGGCGCAGTCCACCAGGATCGCATCCACATCAAGGCCCGAGAGGATGGAGAGGTTTTCCTGCATGGCTCTGCGGAAAGTGTGAAGGTCTCCCGCCACATATGCCGGAAAGCCACAGCAGGAAAGCCCTTCCGGTATCATGACCTGAACGCCGTTTTCCGACATGACCCGGAGTACCGCCTGTCCCGTGTCCTGGAACAAACGACTCGTGGCGCAACCCGGGTAGTAGGCCACACGGGCCCGCACGGGGCCCTTGACCGCAGGGATTTCTCCCAGTCCGCTTTTCAGTGGACCCGCCACGGGGCCCGGAACGCCGGCATCGGGTGCGGTCCAGGCACCCCCATCTCTCCCCTGCTCTCCCAATTGCTTTCCGAGGTTCTCACGCGCCAGGGCGAAAACGTCATCCAGGGGCACGCCCGCAGGGCAATGCCGGGTACACCGGGTACAGAACAGGCACCGGTCCATGACCTCCCGTAACCTTGGGGTGACATTCAGGGTCTGTTCCAAAAATACGGCCTGAACGAGTCCGAGCCTGGCCCTGGCGCAGTAGGTCTCGAGCAGGTCCTGGAGGTACACGGGGCAGGCGGCCTGGCAGATCTGGCAGTGGAAGCAGCGAGAAATGGCATCCTCATAATCCTCAAGGTGTCGCATCAGGCCTCACCCCCTTCCTGCCAGATCTTGCCCGGGTTCATTATGCCCCGGGGATCAAAGGCCTTCTTGATGCGTTTGAGGAGCGCGATCTGCGCCTCGCCCAGCTCCCAGACTAGAAATTCCGCTTTGTGGAGGCCAATCCCGTGCTCGCCGGAAATGGTACCCCCCATTTCGAGGCCCGTGCGCACGATCCGCCGGACCGCCTCCTTGGCCTTGGCTTCCAGGTCATCGTTTATTTCGGGGAACATGATGGAGGGGTGGATATTTCCGTCGCCCGCATGGCCCCCGATGCCGATGATCAGCCCCAGGGATGCGGAGATGCTCTGAAGGGCCCTTACGAAATCGGGAATCCGATCACGCGGCACGGTAACGTCCTCCACGATCATCTTCTTGAACAACCGAAGCAGGGTGGGCGCAAGGTTCCTGCGGGCCCGCCAGTAGGTTTCGGCCTCCCGCTCATCACCTATGATCCGCAGTTCCATGGCCTCGAGCCTGTCACACACGGACCTGAGCCTCTGGGTGTCTTCCTCCACCTGGGCCGGGGAACCGTCCAGTTCCGTGAACAGGTATGCCTCCCCATCCGTGCTGAGCGGCGGTGTGAGCGTTGCGTTCATCAACTGAACCGCACCGCTCGTCACGTACTCCAGTCTCGCCGGAATCGTCCCCTCAGCGATGATCTCCGAGACCAGCATGGCGGCCTGATCCAGGGTCTCGCAGACGATTACGGCGGTCCGGTGTGCGGGCGGCAGTGGAAGAAGCCTCAGATTGACCTTGGTGATGACCCCCAGGGTGCCTTCCGCCCCCGTCATCAAGTGGGTGAGGTCGTAGCCCACCGACTGCTTCACGCAGGTGCCCCCTGTGCGAATCATCTCCCCGTCGGGGAGGACCACTTCGAGACCCAGGACGTAATGGGCGGTGGTGCCGTACTTCACACCCCGGGGCCCGCCCGCGCGGGTGGAGACATTCCCGCCGATGGTACTCACTTCCTGGCTCTGGGGATCGGGGGGATAGAAAAGCCCCATGGCCTCCACCTGTTGCTGGAAGGGCCCCAGGACCGCGCCGCTCTCCACACGCGCCGTCATGTTTCCGCGGTTGATCTCCAGGACCCGGTTCATACGTTTCATGTCCAGGACGATTCCCCCTTGAACAGGGGTGCACCCGGCCGAAAGCCCCGTCCCCGCCCCCCGCGGCGTGACCGGGATTTTTTGGTCCGATGCGTACCGGAGGATCCCTGAAATTTCTTGCGGAGTCTCCGGCAACACCACGGCCTCGGGGGCCCGCCGCGCAAAATAATAGACTGCATCGCATGCATAAGCGTGGCAATCTTCGGGATCCGTCAGAACCTTCCCCGAGTCCAGGAGCGCAGTAAGATCCCTGGCCAAGCCGGACATAACCGTCACCTCCTCTCACAAACCCGCAGAACCCGTGGCCGCGGCGTTCATTTCCCTGCATCCCGGTTCATAGCCGAGCTGTAGGGAGATTTCCAGGGCACAGGCCGCAAGTTCCTGGGCCGCCCCGCGTTTCAAGGACGTCTTCATCTTCTCCGGTCCGCCGGACATGCTCACCGCTCCCAGCGGCTCTCCCTCGGTCCCCAGGACGGGCGCGCCCGCACACACCATCCCCTGCAGGTATTCTTCCCGGTCCATGGCCCAGCCACGTTCACGGCAGATCCGGAGATCCGAGAGCAAGTTCTCCCGGTCCGTGATGGTGTTTGGGGTGTAGGCCCGCATTTGCGTCTCTTTGAGGTAACGGTCCAAGTCATCTTCCGACAAAAAGGCCAGGATCGCCTTTCCAAGACTGCTGCAGTAGGCAGGCACGCGGGGGCCCAGTTGCGGCATGAAGGGGGCGTTGGAGCCGGGAAAGATGTTCAAGGTGACCAGGGCCGAGCCCCGATCCCATAGGGCCAGGCGGGCCGTGAGCCCGGTCTTTCGGGCGAGCGTCCTGGCAGGGGAGATGCCGAAACGGTTGATGGGAAGACTGCCCGCCAGGGTACTCCCCAGTTCGTGCAGTCTGAGACCCAGCCCGTATTTTCGGGTGGCCGGGTCCTGCTCCAGGTACCCGTGTTTCTTAAGGGTCTTGGCCAGGTTGTGTACCGTGGTCTTGGAAAGGCGCAGGGCTTTTCCGATCTCCGTGACCCCGAGCCAGGGGCGGGCCGTTGAAAAAAGCGATAGGATGTTGAGTGCTCGATCCAGGGATTGAATGGTCATCGGTCTAGTGAGCGGGAAACCATTGCAGTGGTTATGTTCTATATTATTGGACATATTTCATTCATGCAGAACTTTATAATCCCGGCCCCGGCCTTGTCAACGGGTTTTGAGGATGCAGAACGCAGAAAAGTAAGGCTGGCTATTTCTTGTTTGACCAAGGGCCTACCAGGCGTGGTAAGTTTTTAGCAGGAACGCCCTGAGGGGACCGCACTCGCCCAGCGCATCGAACCACCCATCAATCCGCTTGAGGGACATGACCAGAGCGGAGCGCGGGGGCGTGGCGAACTCAGGAATGAGAAACGGGTATCCGGCCTATGAAAGAAAAATTCACAGTCACATTTTCCGAAACAGGCGTGTTGATCCGGGAGCATGGGGGTGCCACCCTGGAACTCACGGCGGCTGAGGCCCTGATGTTTCTGGACATCCTGCGCCAGGAGGAAGAGGCTCTGGAACGCATGGCCGCCGAGGCATCGCCTCTTCCCTTTCGTCTCCGCGCACGCCCCGGGCCGGAGACGAAAGATTGACTTTTTTGTCTGCGCAGGGTTTCACCTGATCATCCTGGACCAGGTGAAGAGCAGAACCGCCACGAACATGAGCGCCGAGGCCGAGGAAAAAATGTGCCGGTGACTGTGAAAGTGAAGGGCGCAAGCATGGACTCCTCCCCTTCCGGGCAGTTGGAAACAGGAAGGTGATCTGTCTCGCCTTTTTGCTGTGGACTATGAATACCAAGACCCCCACGATGCCCACAACCCCACGGAGAAACGGGACCGGGAAGGCAGGGTGCTTGGATCATGGTCGATGGGACCAACACCGTGGTGTGGGAGGGGGAGTTTGAGCCTTTTGGCAGGGCCAGAGTGAACATCCACTCCACCGCGGTTAATAACATCCGCTTCCCCGGCCAGTACTACGACCAGGAGACAGGATTCCACTACAACTACCACAGGTATTATGACCCACAGACGGGGAGGTATCTCACCCCGGATCCGATAGGATTGGCAGGTGGGATGAACCTCTATGCATATGTGGGGAATGATCCGGTTAATGCAGTGGATGCTTCGGGGTTATATTCTTTGAATCCTATCGCGAGGGGGGAAAGGTTAAAAAACGAACCATTGCCAATCTGTCCAAGTGGCCTCCCGAACTGGTTGAAAACTTTCGCGCTCTGCTCAGAGGAGGAACCGTTGTTGAGCGCCTGGAAAAAAGTTTTGAGGTGGTGCGATCCCGTCCCTATGGCCATGTAGCAGCAGTCCTGGGCACGCTGCGTAAAACCGGACTTG
>JAFDIS010000024.1 GCA_019307945.1 Deltaproteobacteria bacterium
AGTCGCATGGTGCGTGGGCGGACGTTTTGGGCGCGTGGCTACTGCGTAAGCACTGTGGGCCTTGATGAAGAAACGATCCGAGAATACATCAGAAACCAAGAAAAAGCAGAGCTTGTCCAAGAGCACTACGGCCCATAACCAAAGCAAAGAGTAGCTGGTGGTATTCATTTAATCCAGTTTTTAACCGCCTGTTAATTCCGAGCAATAACAAATCTCTTGTCGCCACTTCTTGCTAGTCCTGACAAGAAACTTGTAGCATGCTAAGGTAACTACGGTGCCCTTTTACATATTATTCTGCTGTCTGTGAATGGAGGTGGTTAAACATGTTACTGATTGTTTCCATGGGCATTCCTGCGAGCAATTATCGTACCGCCAAAGAAGGATTTCGCTACAGTGGCGCAATTATACAGATCATAGACTGGGAAAGGAAAAAGATTGTCAAGGAAATTTCATACACCTCCCCTCCTGAGCATCTTGGTGAAGGATTGAGTATGCAGTTCAAAGGGGCAACAATTTTCAATGATGAATACTATGTAGTTACCAACACCGAAATCATCGAATATGACTTGGCGACCTGGACCCTCGAAAGAGTTGCATCTGATAAGACATTTAATGATTTGCACGGCCTAATGGTCACTGACGACTCGATCTACCTTTGCAATACGGGTCTTGAGATGATTCAGGTTCTGAATCATGACTTTGAAATTATCGAGGAGATAAATCTTGCATCTAAACCCACCTGGACTCGTTTTGACAAGGATACGGATTACAGAAAATTAGCCACGACTAAACCCCACGAAATCCATGTTAATCATGCATTTATGATTCACGATAACCTTTGGGTCACGAGGCTACATAAATTCGATGCAGCCAATGCTTTGGATCCCAGCGAAAAGATCTCGCTTAGATCAGATGCAGGCTGTCACGACGGAATTGTGCAAGGTGGTTCCATTTACTTTACCTCAGTAAATGGACACATACTGAAGGTTGATATGGAAAAACGGGAAGTAGTCCAAGATATCGATATCGGCAACCTCGTGAAAGGGCCGCTTGGCTGGACAAGGGGTCTGGAAGTCGTAGGCAATCAGGCCTTTGTTGCTACAACAGCTCTACGCCATTCAAGATTCAAAAGATATTTGAAATGGATCACTGATCCAAAAAGCGAGGGCAAAATCCCTAGCACCATCTTTCAGATCGATTTATCAAAAGAGGTGGTGGTGGATTCATATGAAATTGGGACATATACCGCCGCGGCAGTATATACGATTCTCAAGCATCCGGATAGTGATAGTTGATGACCTCCCAAAAATTGCGAGATTCTCATAAGCTATCTTATGATTTCAACGGGGTATTTGGCGTATAATTGCCCGAAACAGAGTCTTTACAAGGCCGTTAAGAATAATTCCTCTGATAAACAAGACTTGAGGACAGGACGGGGCAAGGATGAATTTTAGAATTGCGATTCATAACCGACCAGGAAGCTTTTCTGATCGTTGGATAGAATACTGTTCCGAACATAAGTTATCTTACAAAGTTGTAAATTGCTATGACTCTGATATAGTGGCGCAGGTCAAGGGCGTTAAGGTTCTCTTATGGCATTGGTCACACTACGAGTATGCCGCGCAGCTTGTAGCCAGACAGATAATACAATCCTTAGAAAAGATGGGTATAAAGGTTTTTCCTAATATATCTACCTGCTGGCATTATGATGATAAAGTCGGGCAAAAATACCTGTTAGAATCCATTGGAGCTCCGCTTGCCCCGTCTTATGTTTTTTTTGATAAGTTTAAGGCGATGGAATGGATAGATAAGACAGAATTTCCCAAGGTTTTTAAGTTACGCTCAGGAGCTGGTTCCCAAAACGTAATGCTGATTAAGACTAAGAGAGAGGCGAGGAAACTGTGCAGAAAGAGTTTTGGGAGTGGATTTACTCCTATAAGCGGTTATTTCGCAGACGTAAAGACAAAGTCCAGGAGAATCAGAACCAGGGCTCAATTTATGGAAAAGGTCAAACGTATGCCGAGTTCTCTTGCTAATGTCATAGCTGCAAGGCGTCTTTTTCCGAAACAAAACGGGTACATCTATTTCCAGGATTTTGTGCCTGGTAACAAGTTTGACACAAGAATCACTATAATTGGAGATAGGGCATTTGGTTTTACGCGAAATACCAGGCCAAATGATTTTCGTGCGTCTGGAAGTGGTGATATTGATTACAATTTGGACAAAATTGACGAAAGATTTGTTAAAGTAGCTTTTAATGCGGCTAAGACAATAAAAGCTCAAAGCCTTGCGTTTGATTTTCTTTTTGACGAAGAGAAGAATCCGATAATCGTTGAAATAAGTTATTGCTATCAAAACAAGGCGGTTTACGACTGTCCGGGGTATTGGGATCATGAATTGAACTGGCATGAAGGTCACATGTGGCCGGAAGATGCTATCATAGAGGATTTGTTGAATGAGATATCCTCCTAGCATCTAAAAGAATACGTTCTGCTTGACGAGGTAAAGTGGATTGCATTGCCAGGAACACTTTTGTGCAGTATTTGAAATGCGGCCAAGGAAAGGGTGAGCTGTTAAACGTTCGACCGTTCTTTGCTCCAGGAACAAGATGCCAGGTCGTTTGGGTGCGTTCAACAACATTGGTTCCGGCTTTCCTTGCCACGACGGGCATTAGTCGGCATACGCAGCTATTGAATTCATCGAGTCTGAAAGTGATGAGCCGTTTCCCATGAGCAATAGAGCCTTTTCAGGAGAGATACCGGGAGTTTTGGTTTTCATGGCCTCAGCATATGTAATTTCGGCCGTCGCGGTATCTCAAATGCCTGGTTGGAATGTGGCAGTTCGTGTAATCGCTGCCGTTTATGCCATTATCCATTTATTATGTTTCTTGGCCAGGCGTATTCGAATGGTTAAGCCGAACGCTGTACACGTTCTTATTATTATTTGGAGCGTGGTCGGTGTTATAGGTGGGTACGAAACGCTTAATCTTTCCTCTTTGTTTGCAAGGCTTTGGACTATGGTACAGCTTATTGGTGTATCGTACCTACTTTATTCTCTGGCAGTTGAGATGAAGTCCCTCAAATGGCTTGAGTGGAGTTTTTTATTGGGGGTGTTCGTGAGCTTGCTATGGCTGATCGTAACAACTGGCGGTCATTTAGGCTCAGAACGTATTTCCGGTACGGAAGGGAACCCAAATGTTCTAGCATTTATTCTTCTGTTAAACTGTGTAATCTCGCTAGATTTACTATGGCAATATCGGAACATGATTTTAAAGGGGATATTTTTGGCTAATATAGCATTCTCTTACCCTTTTCTTTTGGCAACAGGTTCTAGAAAAGGCATCCTTGGCTTCTTTTTGATTGTTGGAATATCTTGGATGCTCACTGGCACCATTCGAAACAGAGGAAAACGTTTGCTATCAATGATGTGCGCTGGATTGGCCGTCATTTTGGCTTTGGGGCTTTTTATATCTCGGCTTGAGGAGAGCCCATATTTCGGTCGCATTCAGAACATAGAGAGATTTGTAAAAGGCGAGAGGTTGGTTAAGCAAGAAAGAAGCCTGCCAGGGAGAGCCGAAATGATAAAAAGGGGGACGGAGCTTGCGCTCAAAAATCCGTTTTTTGGTGTTGGGCTCGATCAATTTAGATATTACAATAATAGCTTATCGTTAACAAGCATTGATCAGTCATATTCTCATTCGAATGTAATCGAAGTATTGGCCGATACAGGTTTTATTGGTTTTGCTATTTACTATAGCGCATATGTCATAATCCTGCTAAAACTCTTATATCTCCGGAAGAAATGTCCTTTTGGCCCAGCAAGAAGGTACTTGCATTTGAGTTTTCTGATTGGGATTATAGTGGTGATTTATGATCTTTTTTCTGTTACTTACTATACTAAGGGATACTGGTTTGCTTTAACCCTCATATTGTGCGCGATTGTTTTGGCCAGAGGCCAAATCGAGCACAGACGGGTTAATAACGCTGTTGGCAGTTTTAAACGATTTCCAGTTTCACAAACTGATGTAAAGTAGGTGATAACGTTTAAACAGCGTTAATAGGAAGGTATGAAGTTATATAGTGATCATCCACAAATGACGATTACTGTTATTTGCGGAAATGAGCGTGCTGTGTGATAGCGTGGCCCACTACTCTCAATCAAGGAAACCGCCTTTCTAGAGGGGCTCGTGTAGAGATGATTGACATGAAAGGGATAGAAATAGCAGATGGTTGAGTTGACGGTTGCCGAGTATCTTAAGGTTGGCCTGAAAAGACTTGTGGCAGCTGTATTCTATTACTTTTTCCCATGGCGGTCATTTCTTTCACGTTTGGGGCGAAAGGCTATATTTATTGTCGTCTACCACAGAATCCTACCGGATGGCAAGCAGTCAGTGCTTCCTTATATATCAGTGGATCCGAAAGAATTCGAGAAGCACCTAGTATTTCTAAAGGCCAATTTCCGTGTTATTTCCCTTAATACCGCAGTGGATTTGTTGGCCCGAGCTGAACAATTAAAGGAAAATTACGTTGTTATCACTTTCGATGACGGGTATAGTGACAACTACGATTACGCATTTCCACTTTTGACTCGACACAAGATTCCAGGCGTTTTTTATGTTACCACCGGATTGATAGGTTCAAATAAGCTGCTATGGGCGGACGCGGTTCGCTATATCAGTTACGGAGCCCAGCTGACTGCATGTCCCTCCAACGAGACCAAGCCAGGACATCCTAAACACTACGAATTCAGATTATGGAAGCGCATCGCCGAGGCGAAGCGCGACATTGCGCGCCTTAAGAAGGTTGACGAGAAGAAAAAGTGGGAATGGATCAGTGCTGCCGCCCAAACTCGAGGATTGAACTTAGATAAACTGAAGGGCTTTGAAATGATGAACTGGAATGATCTCCGGGAGATGGCAGGACATGGGATGATCATCGGATCTCATACTGTTAGTCATCCCATTCTTCGCAACTTGGGTATTGGGGAACTCCAGAAAGAGATCGGGCACTCAAAGAGGGGAATTGAAGAGAAGCTTGACAAGAACATCGCCCACTTTGCTTACCCTAACGGGACGAGGGATGACTTGACCAGCATAGTCATTGAAACCGTAAAGAAAACGGGGTACCGATCCGCCGTCACAACCATTCGCGGCGCTAACTACCCGGGAGCGAACCCCTTCACGCTGCGAAGGACAGGCGTCTACCGGACTGATGGTGTGCGTGAAATTGTATTGAAATTTTGTATCGAGAAAGCGCTTGGCGAGAGAAATAAACACAATTAAAAAGGGTGTTTATCTCATCGACTCGCTGACATCGGGGGGTGCTCAGCGCCAGTTAGTTGAACTAGTTAAAGGCCTCGACAAGAAAACAGTGAGTCCTACTGTAGTAGCTTACCACGACATACCATTCTTCAGGAAAGAATTGCTAGATGCTGATATCCCCTTTTCTTTGATTGAGAAAAAGGACAAACTTGGGATTTCATTTTTTCGCCAATTTCTTGTGGCGTTGAAGCGGAATCCTCCGGATTTCATTCACAGTTTCCTGAATGTTCCCAATATATATGCCAGAGTCGCTAAACTTTTCGGAGGGGTGAAGGGTGTGGTGACAAGCGATCGGAATATATCCCTTACCCAGCGATTTGGCCTGACATTGGGAGAAAAAATGACCTGGAGGCTATCTGACGTTATCATCACGAACGCCCATGCCGTAAGGGATGTTCTTATCAATAGAATAGGTGTTCCACCATCAAGAATCAGGGTGGTCTATAACGGCGTTCAGGCGGAGCGATTCTCGATGGCGGATCGAGAAAAGGTCGCCGAGATACGGAAAAGATGCCGAGCCAATAAGAAGGGGACTTTGTTGATTGGCCTTGTAGGGAGGGTAGCCCCTCAGAAGAACCATCTTGCGCTTCTTGTGGCCATGAGGCGTATCCTCGACATAAGGGCCGATCTGGATATCCGAGTTGGGTTTTGCGGAGCAGAAGCGGATCCGATTTATGCGCAGAAAGTCAGACATGCGGTGAGTGAGCTCCGTTTGAATGAAAAGGTATTTTTTTTGGGGGTGGAGAAAGATATGGCAAGCGTTTACCAGGCATGTGATGTCTTAGTTCTTCCATCCCTCTGGGAGGGATTCCCAAATGTTGTCTTGGAGGGAATGAGCGCCAGACGTCCGGTGATTGCATCTGACATTGTAGATAATTCCCAAATCATCTTGAATGGAAAGGACGGTTTCCTCGTTGAACCAAATAACGTTGAGAGCTTGGCCTATGTAATCCTCACGGTCATCACACTTAATGAAGACGAGCGGAGGGCTATCTGCGAGCGGGCCTGGAAAAAGGTGGTATCGGAGTATTCGATTGACAAGATGGTTCAAAACACGATGCAGGTATACCGAGAGTTCGGGCTGTGTTAAAGGTTCTGAAAGATCCACTTATTTCTTATAGAATGGCTAGATGGCTTTATCTAAGACGGGTACCAATCTTTCCACGTCTCATCACCTATTGGATTAGATTTTTCTGGGGTGCATTCATTCCACATACGGCCACGATCGGATTGGGTACCCGGGTTGGATACGGCGGCCTTGGTGTTGTAATCCATGAAAGGGCTATCATCGGATCAGGGTGTGTGATTTCTCAGCACGTTACCATTGGCGGAAACGGCTCCGAAGTGGGGGTTCCGGTGATCGGCGATAGAGTGCAGATAGGGGTAGGAGCTAAGGTTCTTGGGCCGATCAGGGTAGGCGATGACGCGGTGGTTGGGGCGAATGCTGTGGTGATCTCGGACGTTTTGCCGCATCAAGTAGTAGGTGGTGTGCCCGCTAAGGTTTTGAAAAATCGGGAAAAGTGTTGATGGGGCAGGCTTCATGAGACGGAAATTACCGACTTCCATCCTCATAGTGGGGCCTGATTCTGACTCCGGCATTGTTGGGGGAGTTACTAACCATATGCATTTCTTGAAGGCCTTAAACGCCACAAGGGGAGCTTCCTTTTTTGATCCGGGCTCAAGCAACGGTCGGCATGATCTTCTGGCGGTTTCCTCGGCAGTGCGGTGCGCGAGACTCGGTAGTCTTGCCAGGAAGAAAAATGTAACACAGGTTTGGATTAATAGCTCTATTTATGATACGGCCATTGTTAAGCTTGGAATTTTGTTATTTTCCTTGCGTAAGTATCGTGCCCCCCTGGTTCGAGTTTTTTTCCATGGGGGGAGGTTTGACAGACTAAAGTGGCTGCGTTATGGATTGATGAAAAGGTTTGTGTTGAAAGCCCTTGAGCGAGCAGACGTTTTTCATTTCTTGAGTCGGGAGCAGGGCGAGGGCTTTCAAAAGGTGTGTGGTCAGAGACGCTGGGAACTGTTTCGCAATTTTTCGTCGAGCGCTACGCTTCTTGATAGAAATCCGCCTGGGGTGAAGGCGTTCCTTTTTGTTGGGAGGCTTGTCAGGGAAAAGGGAATTCGCGAGGTCGTCGCCGCCATTGATCATCTCTCTCATATGGGTTTAAGGGTAGGTGGTGTTGGAGGACTTGAGTTCTGGTTTGCCGGAGGAGGACCCGAGTCGGCATACCTGAAAGAAGAATCTTTGCGGAGAACACCCGGAACTATTCGGTTATTCGGACACCTTCGAAAAAAAGGACTTGATGAGGTTTACACGAAAGCAATTGCTCTGCTTCTGCCCTCCCGGTCCGAGGCTTTTCCCTATGTTATCATTGAGGCGATGCGGGCTGGTCTTCCGATTATCGCCTGTCCTACTGGGGCAGTGTCTGATTTGATTAAGCATAACCAAAACGGCTTTCTGGTGCCAGTCGGAGACTTCGTTGCTTTGGCTCAGGCTATCGGGAATTTGCTTGAAGATGAAGGCCTATGGACTAAAATGTCTAATAATAATAAAGAGTTTTTCTTGCGATACTTATCAATGCCGGTGGCAGAAAAGTACTATGAAAAACTTGTAACAGAGTCGACTACGCCTTGCATTGAGTCGGGATGATGCTATCTATGAAACTCAGTGCCCTTGCAATTTGCCTGCTCGCAATGAGCATTGTCATCCCATTTGTGCCCGAAAAATCTGCCGCGGAGGGACGTCTTGAGGTTTATAGATTAATGCCGCATCCTAATTACCCCCTTTGTACCGGTAAGAGGGACCTCCTCGACCTTACCGAT
The DNA here is from genome assembly GCA_019307945.1 of Deltaproteobacteria bacterium. GTDB lineage: Bacteria > Desulfobacterota > DSM-4660 > Desulfatiglandales > Desulfatiglandaceae > B17-G16. Next base: position 8,150 of record JAFDIS010000024.1, read on the forward strand.
GGGGTGCTCTCGCATTATCCTATGTGGGTGCATTCCGAATGTGTGGGGTGGACAGACCAGGGCCCTGTCAAAATCTTTATCAAGGTCAAGAACTGCCTCAAAAAAGTTTCGGGAGTGCTGAGCATTCATACGGCCAAGGGCTCTTTTGCAGGGGTGAAGATCCCTCTTAGAGTTGACGTGTACGGGGACCTTGGGAATGGGAAATACCATCATGCTGGGGATTTGGAAATAGAAGAACAGGCTTTTCAGGACCGAGAATCGCATTGGCTGAACGTCAGCGTTGACTCCGTCAGTCCTCGGATGATGGTAATCGTGCGTCCTAGTGGACGCTATCTGTTTATCGATGAGTTGCGGTGGAAAAACATAAGCAATAGCAGACCCAGAGACTTGGAGGTGATTGGAGATGCTCACGCTTGCGAGCTGGACAGTGTGAAGAGGCACCGCCATAGCCTTCTTGGCAAAATTCGACCTGAGAAAGAAGTCGTGAAGTCTTGGGTAGGGGCGTTTGGGAAGTTCGGTATCGCAACATGGGTCGTAGAAAACCCTTTCGATTCCTTTCCTGCTTTCCCGCCCGTGGAGAATATTCACCGTTGTGGAAACAAAATTGAGCTCTGGGGATCCAAAAGCGAGTTGGAGTGCGGGTGCATTGGGATGTTAACAAACGGGAAAGACAAAAGAAAGATAGAGGTAGCGGTGGAAGGTTATGCGGACATTGTTAACTCGATAAGCCTCAGCCGCGTGCAGGGCATTTTGAGTGCGGAGGGGCAACTCGTGTTTGATCCACTGATTCCATTGGTCTCCGGGGATCAGATAGATATTCCTGGAAGGTGTGCTGTTTATATTTGGGTTCAAGTGGATTTCCACAATATTCCGCCCGGCCATCACGGGGTGGCCATCAAGTTGCGTGAAAATGCGAAAGCGTGGAATGTAATTGTGCCAGTCTCCATAAACGTTGCACCGGTTAAGCTTAAGACTAAACATCGCCCGGCTGCTACCAACTGGGCGTACACCTCGGATCGTCCCATTTGGCGTAACCGGAAGTTAATCCTTAAAGACTTAATAAAACATGGGATTAATGTCTTTGTCGTTCACCCTTCCGCTATTCCAATGCCATCTATTAAGGATGATTGGGATAATCGGGCAGCACAGAGGTTTGTCAAGGATCTATCACTATTTCAAGGAAAAGGACTAATCCTGTTGTATCTGGAGTGGGGGCGCGGGCGGGGGCCAGCTTGGCTTGACCCACTGTACGGGAAAGATTTAGAGAGGCAGAAGGTTGCAGTTCAGCGCTGGGTAAGGAGGATCCGGCAAGTTCTTGAGTCCCTGGGCATTTCACATTCAGAGTGGGCCCTGTACCCGATCGATGAGCCGTGCGGAGAGAACTTGCATTTTCTGCGGGAGATAGCGGCTTGGGTGAAGGAAGAGGATCCTGCTATCCAGCTTTATGCCAACCCGATTACGTCATCATCTGCCCACACAAGCCCCGAAGATTTAATATCTTTAAAGGGGCTGGTGGACTTCTGGCAGCCGAGTTTAAGATTTGCGACCAATGATGGAGCGCCATTCTTTGCCGGCCTCAAACACCTATGGTGGGTCTATGTCGGCATACCCCGACCTGCCAAGTCGGCATCGCCGTGGTATTATTACAGGCTGATGGCCTGGAGGGCCTGGGAAGCCGGGGCATCAGGCGTCGGATTTTGGTCCTATAGCGATACTTCGGGAACCAGTGCTTGGGACGATCTCGATGGCCGACGTCCTGATTATGCGGTTGTATATGAAGGTAGAGACAGCTCGGAGACACCTATTAGTAGTCGCAGGTGGGAGGCTTTTCGTGAAGGTGTTGAGGACTTTCAATTACTTGAAACAGTGGCAAAAGGAGATATCCCATCTAGTTCTAAAATGGACGGGATTCTGAAAGCCAGAGTTAAGAACTTATTGGAAAAACAAGAAGTCTCCTTTGATATTTTAAATGGCTTGCGGAAAGAGATGTTGCAAGGTTTGCCAGACAAGCTTTTAGCTCCAGTGGCTTTGCCTCTTTCTAACTAATGACTGAATAAATACTCTTTTTTTGCGCCTATTTCACAATCACCCAATCGGAAATGCTTTTTATTTAGCAGACTGTTGAAAAACTGGGTTAATTTGTTTTGCCTCTTTTTCGAAAAAGGGGAATCGTTCTTTGATAAGAGAGATTGAATCGTTGTTGAGGTCAATCAAACCATCGAATTTTAAGTTTTGGCCTGCTCTGAGGCCTATTGAAGATGAAGTGGTTGCCACAGTGGGTCATTTTTCGATTGCCATTTACATTTATATCCGGAGCAGGTTGTAGGCAGGGAGGGCTGTTGCCAGTGTTGTATAGACTGCATCGACCCGTTTGCGACGCCGATGATGGAGCTTTACAAGGCATCCGATGGTCTTGAGCCAGCCGAAGACTTCCTCCATCCGTTTGCGAATTCTCAAGCCGATGCAGTATCCTTTAAACTTCACGCCTTCGGTTGGCCCCGATTCAAGTAGATGAACCTGTGGCGCGAGGACAAAGGTCATCAGGCGGGGGTTGATGCCTTTATCGATGCCATCCGCAAAGGAAGCCCTAGCCCAATACCGTTTGAAGAACTTGAGGAGGTCATGCAGGTGTGTTTGGACCTGGACCTTCAGGTGCGGAGCTGATCTCTGAGCACCATGCGTTTTATGACTCCCCGGCTTCAAACGGCCGCTCGAATCGTTCGGTCTCTTCGCTATTACAGGGCTGAGCAACTCTTATTCAAAGTCTGGTTCACGCTGAGGTCCAGGTTCCCACGGATTCCAGGACCGAAGGTGACACGTGTTCCGATGCAACTGTCATGGGAACCCATCCTCCATGCTGTGCCTTTTCCATCCAATCCGTACACGGTCATCGCCAGCATCGAAGAAGGACGGTTTACCTTTCTCAACGAAACAAAGGATCTGGGGGAGGACATTCAATGGTGTCCGAAGAACGCGGGAAGGCTTTGGATCTACAATCTTCATTACTTTGACTATTTACAAAATCTAATCGAAGTGAACCTGGAGGGTGCCTGGCAGCTTTTGGAGAGATGGATCGCCCACAATCCGCCCGGGACCTCGGATGCGTGGGATTCTTACCCCTTATCCTTGAGAATCGTAAACTGGATACAAGCCTTTTCTTCATCTCCTATCGGCCTCGAGGTGCAGCCTGTCGTGATGCGGTCGCTCTACCAGCAGTGCCTTTGGTTGGAAAGATGGCTGGAATGGCACCTTCTTGCCAACCACCTTTTCAAAAATGCAAAGGCCCTTGTTTTCGCCGGGCTTTTCTTTTCGGGAGGGGATGCGCATCGTTGGCTGAAGTCGGGTTTGAAAATCCTCCATGAGCAACTTGAAGAGCAGGTTCTGTCGGACGGGGGGCATTTCGAAAGGAGCCCTATGTACCACGCCATGATCCTCAAGGACTGCCTTGATCTTTTTAATGGATTGAAAAGACCTCGGGAAGGTTTCGATAAAGAGATTTTAGCCAGTTGCATAGGGCTCAAAGAGCATCTGAGGCGAATCGTGCCGGAAATGGGCTTTTTCCTTGCTGGCATGACCCATCCGGACGGAAAAATCGCTCTTTTCAATGATGCGGCCCATGGGATCGAGCCTGATTTTGAGCATCTCGAAGCCTATTCTCAGCGCGTGACGGGAAATGCTTTACCGAAAATTCCAATAGGAACCACGGCCTTCCCTGATTCCGGTTATTTCATTATGGCGAAAGGATCGGAAGATCGCCTCATCGTGGATGCAGGACCCATTGGCCCTGACTATCAGCCCGGTCATTCCCACTGTGACACGCTCAGTTTTGAGCTTTCATTGCGGGGTATTCGCGTTGTCGTCGATTCGGGGTGTTACGAATACGAAGATACGCCTATTCGTCAATACAATCGAGGGAACCCAGGCCATAACACGGTTACAGTGGATGGAGAAAATCAATCGGAGGTATGGGGAAGCCACAGGTGTGCTAGAAGAGCAAAACCGATATATGCCAGAATGCGGTCAAACGGTAACAAAGTTCTGTGTTTCGAAGGTGCGCATGACGGGTACCGAAGACTGAGCGGCTCGCCTGTGCATCATCGGAGAGTGGAGTGGTACCCGGAGCGCATTCAGATTGAGGACCGGGTCGAAGGTTCGGGCTACCATGGAATCGAATCTCGCCTTCACTTCAATCCGTCTCTAGACGTGGATTTCGATGGCAAGACCGCGACGGTTACCGCAAATGGGCAACGTTTATTGAGCGTCTCGTGGTTGGGTGAGGGGTGTATGGAGAAAATCTACGGTTGGTATTGTCCGGAATTCGGAATGAAATTCAAGTGCGTTGTACTTTGTGTGACCCATCGTTGCGATCTGCCCTTCAGAGGGAGTTGGATTCTGTCGCTTCACTCGCATTGAAACGCCTATTGCTTTAATGCACATCCTTTTTCTGACTCACTACTTCCCCCCGGAAGTGAACGCTCCTGCTTCTCGCACCTATGAAAACGCCATACGTTGGGTGGGAGAAGGGCAGCAGGTTTCAGTGATAACTTGCGTACCGCATCATCCTAAGGGGGTGGTTTATGACGGTTATCAAAACCGATGGCGTCAGTGGGAACTGATGGAGGGCATACATGTCCTTCGTGTGAAGACATATCTTGGTCCGAACGCAGGTTTTTTCAGAAGAATTGCAAACTACGTATCCTATCTCTTGGCAGCGACTTTGTTCTGTCGTTCGGTAAAGGATGTCGATATTGTTGTGTCTACATCGCCCCAGTTTTTTTGTGGTTTGGCGGGATATGCGGTATCTAAAAGGCTCAATGTTCCTTGGTTGCTCGAGATCAGGGACCTGTGGCCGGAATCCATTGTTGCGGTGGGTGCCCTAAAGAGCCGGTCAATAATCAGCCTATTGGAGGGAATTGAATCGTTCATGTATCGTAAGGCCGACGGGATCGTATCGGTAACACGGTCGTTTGTTGATCATATTGTGTCGAGAGGTGTTGAGAGGGAGAAGGTCTCTGTTGTTACGAACGGCGCAGATTTGCGTCGGTTTGATCCCCTGCCCAAAGACAATCCGGTTGCCCGCGAACTAGGTCTGGCCGATAGGTTCGTAGCAGCGTTTATCGGTACCCACGGAATGGCCCACGGTCTGGAGACCGTCTTGCTGGCTGCTGAAAGACTGCGGAAGGAGAATAATATCCTGTTCCTTCTTGTGGGCGATGGGGCTGAACGTGAGAATATCTTGCGGCAAAAGGAGCGTCTCCAGCTCGACAACGTGCTCATGCTCCCCCAGCAGTCAAAGGACAGAGCAGTGAAACTGCTGGCCTCTGCCGACGTCTCCCTGGTTCTCCTGAGGAAGAATCGGCTTTTCAGGACGGTTATCCCCTCTAAGATTTTCGAGGCCATGGCTATGGAGAGGCCGATCATTTTGGGGGTTGATGGCGAAAGCAAAGAGATTATGCTTGAGAGCGGGGCTGGAATTTGCATTGAACCGGAAAATGACCGAGAACTGGCCGATGCTGTTCTCACCCTTTATCGTGACCGCGAAAGGTGTCGGGAAATGGGTCAAAGAGGAAGGCGATTTGTTGAAAGGAATTATAGCAGGGATATACTCGCCAGGCGGTACTTGTCGCTGATTGAGGAAGTTATATCGGGGAAGAGGAGCGACGGAAGAGAGGAAGTGGTTTGAGTATGATACGAAGGACTTACTTTTTCAACTTCGCCCAGGCGTTGATTTTGGCCGTAGTTCTGGTAATCCTTTACTATCCTTCTCACCGAATCATGGTGGCCTGGTGGAAGGGAGGCGACTATAATTATTGCTACCTGATTCCCTTTATTGTTTTGTACCTGTTGTGGGAAAAAAGGGACGAATTCCGGCTTGTACCTTCCTATGCTTCCTGGTTTGGCCTCATTCCATTGCTTCTGGGAATAAGTTTCTATTGGCTTGGTGAGCTCGGCGGCGAGTTTTATACTCTCTACCTGTCGTCATGGCTCGTCCTGGTGGGCGTTTGCTGGATGAATTTGGGGTGGAAGAAGATAAAAACGATAGCCTTCCCCCTGATCATGATCTTGACCATGTTCCCGCCCCCCAATTTTATTTACTTTAGGCTTTCCCTGAATCTCAAACTCCTATCCTCCAAGCTGGGCGTGTGGATGATGCAGGCATACGGAATGTCCGCATACAGGGAGGGGAACATCATCGACCTGGGCTTCACCCAGCTCCAGGTGGTTGATGCGTGCAGCGGGCTGAGATTTCTTTTCCCCATGATCGTCATGGGCCTGATTCTGGCCTATTTCTACAAGACATCCTTCTGGAAAAGGGCGATCATCGTTGTTTCCACCGTTCCCCTGACGGTGGTGACCAACAGCCTACGGATCGCGCTTACCGGAATTCTTTACGAGGTGTGGGGGCCGGCTGTGGCCGAGGGGTTTTTTCACGGGTTTTCCGGGTGGTTCATCTTCATGGTCACCCTACTGATTCTCCTCGGGGAGATGTATGTCCTTGGGTTTCGACTCCGATCCGCCAGGCCTTCGCCGGGAACAGAGCCGGATGCGACCCCGGCTGAAGATTATGGGGAGCAGGTGCCTGCACCTGACGCTGGAAGCTCCCTTCGCGGTTGGAAGGCCTTGTTTTATCCCCCCCAGTTCGTGGTGGCAAGCGGCCTGCTCCTGCTTACCTTCGGACTTTCCTACGGAGTGGAGTTTCGGGAAAAGATTCCTATGAACAAGCCTTTCAGCCGGTTTCCCATGGCCGTGGGCGAGTGGCGGGGCACCAGGGAGACCCTGGGAAAGCAGTTCATTGATGCCCTTGATTTGAGCGATTACGTGATCGTGGATTTTGAGAACCGCGAGAACAAGCACGTAAACCTGTATGTTGCCTATTACGAAAGCCAGCGCAAGGGCGAGTCGATCCACTCGCCCAGCACTTGCCTTCCGGGGAGTGGATGGGTGTTCAACGAGGCCGGGGAAATCAGAGTACCCACCCCGGGCTATGGAAAGGGGAGCATCCCGGTAAGACGGGCCTACATGCAGAAGGGAGCCTACCGACAGCTTTCCTACTACTGGTTCCCCCAGCGGGGAAGGATCCTGACCAACGCGTATCAGCTCAAGATCTACAACTTCTGGGACGCGCTGACCCGGCAGCGTACCGACGGAGCACTTGTGCGGCTTATCACGCCGGTCTACGACAGGGAGGAACCGGCGGATGCGGAAAGGCGCCTCCAGGCCTTCACGCGAGAAATCCTGCCCGTGCTTTCGCAATTCCTTCCGGGCTGAAGAATTTAGGCGAAATTTTCCTTCTTCATTCCTTTTCTTCGTTCTTCTGTGTTATATTGCGCTCATGCCCTGGCCGCCAAAAAGGCATGATAAATCCAGAGGTCCTTCACCGCCGTTGACGTCCGGCCCAGTGGAAGGCCGACAGAACGGTTGCGCAGACGGGGTCGCCTGAGGTGCGAGGAGGTTGACGCCGGACGATATGCCTTGTTGCCAAGTCCCGAGGAGGAATTGCCATGGTCGAATGGAAGGGCACGGAAAAGTTCACCCGGGTGTACCAGAAAGGCCAGGTTATTTTTGAGGAAAACAGCCTTGGAACCGAGATGTTCGTGGTTCAGTCCGGGAAGGTGAGGCTCACGACGAACCAACCCGGCTCCGAGGTGGACTTGGGGATCGTTGGGCCCGGAGAATTTTTCGGGGAAATGGCCCTGGTAGACAGATCGCCCCGCACCGCCACGGCAACCGCGGACGAGGACGATACAAAGCTGGTGGTCCTGGACGAAGAGCGGTTCCTTTACCTGGCGGGTCAACAACTGCCTTTCGCCATGACGATCATGCAGGGACTCTGCCGGCGAATCAGGGACCGTTGGGATCTGTATTCAAAGGTATCCAAAACCATACGGTGCGAGTAGGGTCGTACGCCCCCCTCTTACAGGTAGAAATTGTGTCTTCACAAGAATCCAAGATCACGGAATTGAGGCCCGGGATATACCAGATTCGGGCGGTTAGACCCGGGAGCCACGTCTATCTGATTCAGGGACGCTGGAAAAACGTGTTGATCGACACCGGCCTGGGCGCCGGGTTTCCCAACGTCAAAGAGTCTCTTTCGGAAGTGGGCCTCACCCCCGAAGATATCCATTTGATCATCCTGACCCACGAGCACTTCGACCACATCGGAGCGACCGCCGTCTCCTTTGATTCGGCCGTGGTTGCCGCACACCGTTTCGCGGCAAACAAGATCCAGCTCCAGGACGAATTCGTGATGATGAACAAGTACTTTGACCTCCCTGCAAAGCCCTTTCACGCGGATATCTGGCTCGAGGGAAACACGCGCATCGAGCTGGGCAACTACAGCCTCAGCATCATCCATACGCCCGGGCATTGCTCGGGTTGCATCAGCCTCTACGAGCCTGAGCATAAACTCCTATTCACCGGCGATACCGTCCTGGCCGGGGGCCTGCTGTCCGACGTTTGTCCCTCGGGAAGTCTCAGCGACTATGTGAACTCCCTCGAACGGTTGAGGACCCTGAACGTGGAGGAGATGTACCCCGGACACGGAAAGATATCACACGCGCCCGCGGAGGACATCCAGGCGGCGCTGGAAAAGGCGAGAACGCTCCTGGAAGAATCCAAGATGCTTTTCGAGAGTCTGGACACCAAGTCGACTTTCAGGCGGCTTTTCGAGGCCGCAAGGAAGTATCCCGCCCAGAAAAAGTCTGAGAAGAAGAGCTGACACCAAGGCCTTCACCCTCTACGTTCGAGCCCTGTTGATCTCCCGTATTCCTGAAATCACGCTGAAGAATGGGATCCGCTAAGCGGGGGCGCAGAGCGCGGGTCCGCAATTTGCCGACTGAGAACTCGGAACCCGGTCATTGAAAATGGCTAATAAAGTCTTGATGTTATCTGTTAAATCTGCTAAAATAAAAATTAAATGAAAAACGGCAGGGTTAAAAAAATCTTCATCCGGAAATATGATCCCCCCCTTGCCTATCTCCTTTACGGGGGTAAGTCGGGAAGACGGCAGCATGCCGGAAAGGAGGTCAGGTTTCTGCCCCTTTATGCTGCCCATCTAATGGATTTTTCGTCTTGAAGTCGGCTGATTCACTCGTTAGGTGCGACGCCAACCTTTTATGATTTTTTTCACCACCCTTCTTATCTCCATGTTCATCACCATTGCGGTGATGCCTGTTTTCCGCACCCTGGCCGTGAAGCTGCACGCCATGGACATCCCGGACCCCCGGAAAGTGCATCCCCGGCCCATGCCCAAAAGCGGCGGCATCGCCATGACCATAGGTGCCCTGATTCCAGTGCTGGTCTGGGCGCCCAGGGGGGATCTCATGCGAGCCATTCTAGCAGGGTCCGGCATAGTGGTGGCGCTTGGCATCCTGGACGATTTCCGCAACCTGGGGTACAAGGCCAAGTTCGCGGGACAGCTTGCGGCGGCCCTGCTGGTGGTCTTTTACGGGGGGCTGAAGATCACAAACCTGGGCATGCTGCTGCCCGATGATGTGTGCCTTCCTGACTGGATGGCAATCCCCCTTACGGTGGTGGTGATCGTCGGGGTGACCAACGCCATCAATCTGGCAGACGGGCTGGACGGACTCGCCGGTGGGATTTCCCTGCTGAGTTTCCTCTGTATCGGATACCTTGCCTATTCGACGGGCCAGCTTCCAATCGCGATCATCTCTGTGGCGACTGTGGGAGCAATCTTCGGATTCCTGCGCTTCAACACGTATCCTGCCTCGCTGTTCATGGGAGACGGAGGAAGTCAACTCCTGGGGTTCCTGGCCATCACCCTGTCCCTGGCGCTCACCCAGAGGAATACCCCCCTGAGTCCCCTTCTGCCTCTGATCATCCTGGGTTTCCCGGTCCTGGACACGCTGACGGTCATGCTGGAGAGGATTCGCGAGGGCCGTTCCCCGTTTGTGGCGGACAAGAAGCATTTCCATCACAAGCTCATGAACCTCGGGCTGTTCCACCGGGATGCGGTCCTGGCCATCTATGCAATCCAGGCCTGGCTCGTGACGTGGGCATTCGTGTTTCGGTTTCATTCGGAGTGGTTCCTGCTACTGTCCTATCTCCTGTTTTCCGGCGCCGTCATTACCGGATTCCTGGTGGCCGAAAAGACCGGATGGCGTTTCAAGCGGTACGATCTGGTGGACAGCCTGATCAAGGGAAGGCTCAGGGCCCTCAAAGAGCGACAGGTCCTGATCCGGTTCTCGTTCAGAATCGTGGAGTACGGCGTTCCACTCCTCCTCCTCTTCACCTGTGCAGTACCCGACCATCCTCCCGTGGTTTTATCCTATCTCGGCTTCACACTGATTTTGCTGATCCTGCTGACGCTGGTGTTTCGCGACAAGTGGCTGGGAGGTTCCCTAAGGCTTGCCCTCTATCTCGTCATCCCCTTGCTGGTGTATCTCAGCGAGGCGGACATGGCCCCGTGGCTGGTGGGCCGCACTGAAGCGATCTACAACCTCTCGTTCGGGATCCTTGTCTTTTTTGTCATCTTGACACTCAAGTACACACGAAGGGAAAAGGGTTTCAAGACCACCCCGATGGATTTCCTGATCCTGTTCATCGCGCTTGTGGTCCCGTACCTGCCGGACGAGCGGATCAGGAGTTTTCACATGGGACTGATCGCGGCCAAGATCATCGTGTTTTTCTTCAGCTACGAGGTGCTCCTGGGAGAACTACGGGGCGAATTCAGAAAGGTGGCGGTGTGGACCATGTCGGCCTTGGCGGTGGCCGCGGCCAAGGGCCTGGTGGGTGCTTGGCTGTGAAAGACTGGAATTCCGAGGATTTTGGGGATGCTGCGCAATTTGTTCTGGTACGCTGCGGATCCAGTCGTTTCCCGCCCTGCGGGATCACCTGAAACCTCGCGGGCCCGGAACGCGTCTGCCGCGGGCAGATCCGGCGCAGGCGCGAAAACCGCTCCATTTTTGGACAAGTGCGGAACTCACCGGCCGTCAGGCCGCCGGGATATCAAACCCCATGGCCTCCGTTTCTCGGGAAGCCTCCATTTATCGTCCACACCAGACAGACCAGACAGACCAGATAGACCAGACAGACCAAACAGACCAGACAGACCAGATAGACCAGACAGACCAAACAGACCAGACAGACCAGATAGACCAGACAGACCAGACAGACCAAACAGACCAAACAGACCAGACAGACCAGACAGACCAGACAGACCAAACAGACCAGGTGGAGAGGTAAGGGTGATGTTTCAGAAGAAAAGAATCGCGTTCATGGGGATCATCGTGGTGTTCATGCTCACTGCGGCCTTTTTGGCCGGCTGCGGCGGGCCCGAGGAGAAGAAGGCCAAGTTCTTCCAAAAGGGAAAGGCCCTCTATGAGAAGGGCGAATATGTCAAGGCGCGCCTGGAGTTCAAGAACGCCCTTCAGATCGATCCGCATTTCGCCAGGGCCTATTACATGCTTGGTCTGGTGGAGCTCAGGCAGAAACGGTGGAAGAACGCTTACGGGGCCCTGGCCAAGGCCGTCGAACTGGACCCTGACATGTTGGACGCCCAGGCGGCCATGGGGAAGCTCTTGCTCGCGGCCAAGGAAAAGGAAAAGGCCCGTGAAAAGGCTGACCTCGTACTGGCCAAAGATCCGGAGAACATAGAAGGCCTGCTTCTCAAGGCGGCATGCCTCCTGGCCGGGAACAAGGATGCCGAGGCGGAAAAGATTATTCGTTCGGTTATCCAAAAGAGCCCCCAAAACCAGGAACCCTACCTGATGATGGCCCGCCTGCGAGTGAAACAGAAGGACCTCAAGGGGGCCCGGAAGGTCCTCGAGGATCTTTTACAACAGGACGAAGCTAACAAGATCGGACGAATACTCCTGGCCGAGATCCTCGAAAAGTCCAAAGACTTCAAAGCGGCGGAGGCCCAGTACCAAACCCTCATAGAGCAGGAACCGGAAAAGCCCGCCCTCAGGCTGGCCCTGGCGCGCTTCTACGGGCGAACGGGAAAACCTGAAAAGGCCGAGTCCATCCTGAAGGACCTGGTGAAAAGGGCGCCCGAGGAAGAAAACTATCGCCTTGCCCTGGCCCAGTTTTACGCTGAAACCCGCCGTCCGGAGCGGATGGAAGCGGTGCTCAAGCAGGCTATTTCAGATCTTCCCGACAAATACGGCCCCGTGAGGATGCTCGCAGCCTATTACCTGTCCAGGAAAAAGGCGCCGGAGGCCATGAAGGTCCTGGACCGGTTTGCGGATCGGGTCAAAACCGGGCCGCTTTTTCTTCAGGCGCGCCTGCTCAAGGCCCGAATCCATTTCCAGGAGGGAGACAGGGACAAGGCGCTTGAACTGGTGGAGGTCGTCCTCAAGGAGAACCCGGGCGACGTGGCGGCCCACGCCCTCAAGGGCGATATCCTGGCCACCAAACGGGATTTCGTTGGTGCCGTCGCCGAATATCGCACGGTTCTCCACGAAGAGCCCCGCAATGTGCGCGCGGCCCTGAACCTGGCAAGGGCCCATTTCATGAACGGTGAGCAGGCCCTGGCGGAGGAGACCTACAAACGTCTTCTGGAGGCGAACCCCCGTGTCAAGGAGGCTCGGCTGGCTCTTGTGGACATTTATAGGCGCAAGGGCAAGGTGGACCTCGCCCGGGACCAGCTCGAAGAGATGGTCAAACAGGACCCCAAGGACAAGGCCGCCCTCACGGCACTGGGAGATCTCTACCTTGCTCGCCGCGACGTTCGTAAGGCCAAGAAATATCTGACTCGACTGGCCAGGCTGGCCCCCGAGTCTCCCGCCGTCATTACCAAGATGGGCGTGGTGGACCTCCTGGAGCGACGGCCAGCCACGGCCAAGCAGTTTTTCGAGGAGGCCTTGAAAAAGGACCCGGACTATGTGCCGGCTCTCAGGCAATTGGCCAATACCCTGGTGGCGGAAAAGAAAGAAAAACGGGCCATCGCGCGGTGCAAGAAGCAGGTGGCCGCGAGGCCCAAGAACGACTCCTTCCGTGTGCTGTTGGGCAGGCTATACCTGCGGAACCGGAATTTTTCCGCGGCCCGCAAGCAGTTCGAAAAGGCCCTGGCCCTCAACCCGGACAGCCAGGAGGCCCTCTTCAGCCTGGCGCAGCTCGAGCAGACCCAGGGTTCCGTGGAAAAGGCCCTGAAAAAGTACCGGGAGGTGTGGGCGAAAAACCCCGCAAACCTTGGGGTGGCCATGCTGATCGCCACCTTGCTTGAGCAGCAGGGAAGGCCGAGGGAGGCCAAAGCCCTATATGAGAAGATCCTGGACCGGAACCCCAACGTTTCGGCGGCCGCCAACAACCTGGCCTTCTACTATGCAGAATATGAGCCTACGACCCAAAACCTGATGCGTGCCAAGGCCCTGGTGGGTCCCCTGCTGGACCGGCACAAGGACAACCCCAACGTGATGGATACGGCCGCATGGATCGCCTACCGCCAGGGGGAATTCAAAAAGGCCAGGGATCTCATGGCGGGAATGGAGGAGAAGAGCAAGAATATCCCGGTGATCAATTACCACCTGGGAATGATCTACCTCCGGCTGGATCGCAAGGCGCTGGCCAGGAAATACTTGAGCAGGGCGCTCAAAGGAAAGGATCGTTACCCGGGCCGCAAGGAGGCGGAGAAGGCTTACAAGCAACTCACCTAAGGGGTTTTTGGGTTGGTTGGGTTTGTTGGGTCTGTGGGTCTGTTGAGTCATTGGGTCTGTTGGGTCGTTGGGTCAGTGGGTCTGTTGGGTCTGTTGGGTCATTGGGTCTGTTGGGTCATTGGGTCGTTGGGTCAGTGGGTCTGTTGGGTCGTTGGGTCAGTGGGTCGTTGGGTCAGTGGGTCCATTGGGTCTGTTGGGTCAGTGGGTCCATTGGGTCGTTGGGTCTGTTGGGTCGTTGGGTCGTTGGGTCGTTGGGTCTGTGGGGTCAGTGGGTCTGTGGGTCTGTTGGGTCGTTGGGTCAGTGGGTCTGTTGGGTCGTTGGGTCAGTGGGTCTGTTGGGTCGTTGGGTCTGTGGGTCAGTGGGTCTGTTGGGTCTGTGGGTCTGTTGGGTCAGTGGGTCCATTGGGTTGGTTGGGTTGCTTGGGTTTGTTGGGTTACTTGGGTTCATTGGGTTTGTTGGGTTAATCCGCGGGGAGCGCATCAGTCCTTCCAGCCGTGGATGCCCACCAGGTTTACGAACCGGCACCCGCCGAGGCTCTTCTGTACGAGCTTGCCCTTGATCTTGGTGATCTTGATCAGTTCCTGGCTGAAGCGGTTACCGGTGGGGATGACCAGTCTGCCCCGTTCGGCGAGCTGTTCGATGAGGGGCTCGGGGATCTTGGGGGCCCCGGCCGTGACTATGATGGCGTCGTAAGGTGCGTGTTCTTCCCACCCCAGGGTGCCGTCGAAGGCCTTGAAAAGGATGTTGGTGTAACCCAGTTCAGCTAGAATTTTCCTGGCCTGAAGCATGAGCGCCCGGATGCGCTCCACCGTGCATACCTTTCCGGAGAGTTCCGCCAGGATGGCGGTCTGGTAGCCGCTGCCCGTTCCGATCTCCAGGGTTTTTTCCCGGCCTGTCAGTTCAAGGGCCTCGGTCATGAGCGCCACGATGTAGGGCTGTGAGATGGTTTGCTTGTGCCCGATGGGCAGGGGGTGATCGTTGTAGGCCTCGCCCACCAGGGCTTCTTCCACGAAGCGGTGCCTGGGGATCTTCTCCATTGCGGCGAGGACCCCTTTGTCCTTGATCCCGCGCGGTATGAGCTGGGTCCGTACCATGCGTTCCCTGGCCAGCCTGTAGTCGTGGTTGTTCACGGGCGGACTCCTTCGAAAGACCGGTTCTGGTCCTGAATGTTCCGGACTTCCCGGCCGGTATACATACCCCGAGACCTTTGAAAAATATTCAATCTTGTCCCCAGCGCCGCTGGGACGACGAAATTGGGCGATAAGGGGAGTTTTTCAAAGGTCTCACCCCTGTGCCGGAGATGATACGACAAATTTTATGCTAGCATACCTCCCCTTGAACTGCAAATCGGACCGCCCCAAAAAACGGGGTTTTGGAGAGGTCCGAACATGCCTTCCTGTCCCGGGGTTTTCAGCCCCGGTCTGCCGTCCTTGACAATCCGCCCGTCCGGGTGCTAAGTTTCCCTCCTTTCAGGTTTGTGGTGCGACCCTAGCGGGTCTAGCGCCGGGGTGATTTTCGGGTCCCGGGCCTTGATTTCCGGGATCCGTGTGATCCCGGGAGGAACCCATGACATTTCAAGAACTGATACTGGCGCTGGAGAAATACTGGGCTGATTATGGGTGCGTGATCCAGCAACCTTATGACGTTGAAGTAGGGGCGGGCACCTTCAACCCCGCCACGCTTCTGCGCGTTCTGGGGCCTGAGCCCTGGTCCGTGGCCTATGTGGAGCCCTCCAGACGCCCCACCGACGGCAGGTACGGGGAAAATCCCAACCGGCTTGGACACTATTATCAATACCAGGTTATTATCAAGCCCTCGCCCCTGGATGTGCAGGAACTCTACCTGGGGAGTCTGAAACAGCTCGGGATCGATCCCCTGGACCACGATATCAGGTTCGTGGAGGACGATTGGGAGTCTCCGACACTTGGAGCATCCGGACTGGGCTGGGAGGTCTGGCTGGACGGCATGGAGATCACGCAGTTCACCTACTTCCAGCAGGCCGGCGGCATCAGGCTGGAGCCCATTTCAGTGGAGATCACCTATGGGCTTGAGCGTATCGCCATGTATCTGCAGGAAAAGGAAAACGTCTATGAACTGATGTGGAACGACCGCGTGACTTACGGCGATGTGCACAAGAAAGGGGAATGGGAGCTGTCCGTTTACAACTTTGAACTGGCGGATCTGGAGATGCTGCTCAAGGCCTTCGACATGTACGAGGCTGAGTGCCTGAGGGTGAGCCGCGAGGGCCTGGTGCTGCCGGCCTATGACTACTGCCTTAAGTGCTCACACACGTTCAACATCCTCGATGCGCGGGGAGCGATCAGCGTCACGGAAAGGTCTCACTACATCGACCGGATCCGGAATCTGGCTCGGACCGTGTCCAAGAACTACCTTGCCCAGCGGGAGGAGATGGGCTTTCCCCTCTTGAAGGAGTAAAGGGGAGGGATAGAGGCACAAAGGGGCAGAGGCACAAAGGGACAGAGGGACAGAGGGACAGAGGGACAGAGGGGCAGAGGCACAGAGGCACAAAGGGGCAGAGGCACAAAGGGACAGAGGGACAGAGGGACAGAGGGACAGAGGGGCAGAGGCACAGAGGCACAAAGGGACAGAGGCACAAAGGCACAAAGGCACAAAGGGGCAGAGGGACAGAGGGGCAAAGGGGCAGAGGCACAGAGGTAAAAGGGCTGAAGGCAAGAGGATGCGCCGCCTGGCCGCTGACTCCACAGACCAAACAAACCAGATAGACCAAACAGACCAGACGGACCAGACAGACCAGATAGACCAAACAGACCAGACAGACCAAACAGACCAGACAGACCAGACAGACCAGATAGACCAAACAGACCAGACAGACCAGATAGACCAAACAGACCAGATAGACCAAACGGACCAGACAGACCAAACAGACCAAACAGACCAGACAGACCAAACAGACCAGACAGACCAAACAAACCAAAGGTACCCAAAGGACGGAACATGGCATCAGACTTGCTTCTGGAAATCGGCACGGAAGAGATCCCTTCAGGATACCTGCAGGGGGCCCTGGAGGCCTTCGCCGGATTGGCGGAATCGGCTCTAAAAGAGGCGAGGGTAAGGGTGGAGGGCAAATTCTCTACGTGCGGCACACCCAGAAGATTGGTCCTCATGGGCAGTGGAATCGCGGAAAACCAGGATGATCAGGTCCTGGAGGTGACAGGTCCGCCCAAGAAAGTGGCCTTCGATGCGGAAGGCAACCCCACCAAGGCGGCCCTGGGTTTTGCGGCGAAACAAGGGATCACGGTGGAGGAGATCGGTTTCATCGAAACCCCCAAGGGTGAATACCTCTTTTGCCGCCGTGTGGTGCCGGGAAGACCTACGCTGGAAATTCTTTCCGAGATACTGCCCGGGATCATCTCCTCCATTCCCTGGCCCAAGTCCATGAGGTGGGGATCGCTGGATTTTGCCTTTGCCAGGCCCATCCACTGGATCGTGGCCCTGTTCGGCGGGAAGGTGGTGCCCTTTGAAACGGCCGGTGTTCGGAGCGGAGACGAGACCCGCGGGCATCGTTTCATGGCACCGGAGCCTCGGCGTGTCAAAGACACGGAAGATTACCTGCAAGCCATGCGTGAACTGCACGTGCAGGTGGACCCGGCCCAACGTGAGCGAACCGTTTGGGAAATCGCCCGGCAAGCGGCAAAGAGCGTGGGCGGGGTCCCGTCGGAAGACCCGGGGCTGGTCTCCACCGTGGCCAACCTGGTGGAAAAGCCTTCGGCTGTTTGCGGGGGATTCGAGGATCGCTTCCTGGACCTGCCTGATGTGGTCCTGATCACCGCCATGCGGGAACACCAGAAATATTTTGCGGTCTACGACCAGGAAGGGCGCCTGATGCCCCATTTCGTGGCCGTCAACAACACCGAAGCGCGCAATGAGCAGGTGGTCCGGAGGGGGCACGAGCGGGTCCTCCGGGCGAGGTTGTCGGATGCGGAATTCTTTTTCAAGGAGGATCGGAAGCGGGCCCTGGCCGACCGGCTGGAGGACCTAAAGGAGGTTATCTACCAGGCGGAGCTGGGGACTTCATTTGACAAGGTTGAGCGGTTCACGGCCCTGGCCGAATGGCTGGCCCGAGAGATTCTGCCGGAGCGGGTGGAGGAGGTCGGGCAGGTGGCAAGGCTCTGCAAGTGCGACCTGGTGACCCAGATGGTGGATGAATTTCCGTCGCTCCAGGGCGCCATCGGGCGGGAATACGCACTCCTGGAAGGATACCCCGGGGCGATCTGCGACGGCATCAGGGACCATTACCGGCCCGCCAGGGCGGAAGACGCCTTGCCTGCATCCGACCTGGGGGCCGTCGTAGGCCTGGCCGACCGCATGGACACCATCGCCGGGTGCTTTGCCATCGGGCAGGAGCCCACAGGGACGGCCGACCCTTACGCCCTGCGCAGGAACGCCCTGGCCGTGCTGCGGATCCTGGAAGATCGTGCCTGGACCGTGGGGCTGGTGGGCTTCATCCACAAGTCACTGGAACTGCTATCCGCGAAACTCACCGTGGACATGGAAAATACGGCCACGGCCGTGCTGGCCTTTTTCCGGGAACGGTATAAGCAGATGATGCTCCGGGGGGGCTATGAGACCGAATTGGTGGAGGCCGTGATCTCCGCTGGTTTTGACCGGGTGGACTCACTCCGCTCCCGCATCGAGCAGCTCAAGCGATTCAAGGAGGACTCGGCGGTTTTCGAGCCCCTGGCCCTCACGGCCAAGCGGGTCAACAACATCCTCAAAAAGCAAGTGCAACCCCTGAAAGTGGACGAGGATCTATTCCGCGAACCCTGCGAGACGGTGCTATGGCAGGCCTACCTGAAGTTGCAGGGGCAGGTGGCGGACCTCATGGAACAGGGCTCCTACGGCGAAGCACTGATGAAACTCTCGGGGCTTCAGAAACCGGTGGACGATTTTTTCGAGGGAGTCGAAATCCTCACCAAAGAGAGCGAGGCCCTCCGGAACAACCGCGTGGCCGTTCTCCAATCCCTCCAGGGGCTTTTCATGAGCGTGGCCGATTTCTCCAAGTTCGCCCTTTAGCAATCGCGGTCTTGAGCATCCCGCGGCGTCAGGGCTTACGGACCAGTATGTAAAGATCCCCCTCCTCTTTCATATGCCCGGCGGAGACTTCCGCAACGGTTCCGCTTCCCCAGAACAGGTCGGCCCTGCCCGCCCCCCTGATAGCCCCTCCCGTGTCCTGGTTCAGGACAAACCGGGAAAAGGGCTCCCACCCCGTGATACGGCCCGTTCGGTCCACTCTGGGTTTCCTCGACCGGATGAACGCAAGGGCCCCCGCCGGAAACAGCCTCCTGTCCAGCGCAATGGACCTTCCGGGCGTCAATGGAACGTTGATGTTGCCAAAGGGTCCGTTTTCGATCTTCCTGAAAAAGACGTAAGATGGGTTGTGGTTGAGCACCTCGTGCAGGAGTTCGGGATGCTCCCGGAGGAACCGGCGGATGTTCTGCATGGACATGTCCTCCAGGCGCATCAGGTCGTTTTCCACGAGGTACCGCCCGATGCTCCGGTAGGGGCGGCCGTTGGAGGCGGCGTAACCCACCGAGAGACTGCTGCCGTCAGGGAGCAGGATCCGGCCCGAGCCCTGGATCTGCAGGAAGGTGACGTCCAGCGGGTCCTTCAACCAGGCGATCTCAAGGCCACGGCCCGCCAGGGCCTTATCCAGATCGATCTGAGTTCGGGAGTAATAAGGCACCACATCTCCGTCTGCTATCCTGGCCACGATGCTCTGCCCGGAGAACCGGGGGTGAAAACGGGACAGATCGATCTTGAGCAGGTCGGGGGGTCGGCGGTAGATGGGGAAGCGGTAGGTTTCGTCGGGCTGTAGACTCCCTTGGAACACTGGTTCATAATAGCCGGTGAAAAGGACCTTTCGGTTTCCCACACGGCCCTTGGCACGAAATACCAGGAAGCGGTCCCTGATCATCCTGTCGAGTTCCTGCGGGTCCGAGCTGGACCGGAGGATCTCCAGGAACGTTTCGAGGCTGCGGGTCACCTGATCCCTTGTGAGGCGAAGGGATCCGTATTCAAATGTCGTATCAGGGTTGGCCCGCTCCAGGTAACGCAGGCTCATATTAACCGCCCGAATCAGGGATTCCCGATCAAGATCGTCGCGGAAAACGGGGTAGAAAAAGCGGATTCTTTCGAGCGCCTCCCGCGGGGCGCGGGGCTCGTAGCGCAGGGCCGGATAGCAGCCGGAAAGAGCTGCGAGCGCCAGGAGCAGGAAGCCCCGCAGGAATCTCCGGCAACGTCTTTTCATCTTTCCAGCTCGCTCGTAGCGCAATCGTCCTCGTTCCTCCCCCCCTCGGGGGGCAAATGGGCGTTGGGGTCGATTCGGCATTTTGTAAACCACTCCATTGCAATTTTCAAGGGCCACTGCTCCCGCGGGCCCGCTCTCCCGGGGTGGCATGTGTTCCCCAAAGGGGACGCATGTGGCGTTTGCAACACAATCCTGCCCGGGTTTACATGGAAGCAGGAGTCCTGGAAATAGAATCCAACATATAATAAACTCAGTGATATCGAACAGATCCTCTTTTTTGGACCGGGCGGTCGGTATGTTCGCAGGAATTGGCAAGATCTTTGCACCGAAAAGAGCCGAACGGTACGAGCCGGTCAGGAAAGAGAGGATTCGAACTTGGATTACAGACAAAGGACGTTGAGCAGGGAGACGGGTTGTACCGGCATCGGGCTTCACTCCGGTGAAAAGATCCATCTGAATCTTAGACCTGCCCCCCCCAACACCGGCATTCGATTCGTGCGCACGGACGTTGACGGACATCCCATGATCGAGGCCGGATTCGAGAACGTGGTTGACACCACCCTGGCCACCACCATTGGTTTCAACGGATGCACGGTGTCCACTGTGGAACACCTGATGGCCGCGCTTTTCGGCCTGGGAATCGACAATGCAGTGGTGGAGGTGGACGGCCCGGAAGTGCCCATAATGGACGGCAGTGCCGCGCCTTTCGTGTTCCTGATCCAGGGAGCCGGGATCCAGGAGCAGCGAGAGCCCAAGCGGTTCATCGTGATCCGCAGGCGCTTTGAACTCAAGGACGGCGACCGGTCCGTATGTATCCAGCCTTCCAAAGAACTCAAGATTACCTATACCATTGATTTTCCTCATCCTCTCCTCAAGAACCAGACCTATGAACTGGGATTTTCGGGCAAGGATTTCGTCCGGGAGATCAGCAAGGCGAGGACCTTCGGGTTCCTGAAAGACATCGAAACCTTGAAGGAGAACGGCCTGGCCCGTGGAGGGTCCCTGGACAATGCCATCGTACTGGACGATTTTCGAATCCTGAACGAGGACGGACTGCGTTACCGGGACGAGTTCGTCAAGCACAAGATCCTCGACTTTCTCGGCGATTTGTCCATAATCGGTGCCCCGGTGATCGGCCATTTCATTGTGAAGAAGTCCGGACACTTCCTCAACCAGTACATGCTCAAGAAACTGGTGAGAGAGAAGAAGTGCTGGCAGGAACTTGTCTTTGAAACGCCCGAGGCCTGTTGCGAGACCAACGTGAACATCCCGGCCTTCGGGACCCTGGAGGCGGCGGTGGGCTAAGGCGGATCCAGGAGAACATCAGGAATCTTTGTCGACCGCGGGAGGCCCTGCGAATCCATTTCGCAGGGCCTCCCGTTTTTCGGGCCGCAAATGCGTGACGCCTTCCAGGAGGGGGCCCATGCGTACTCCTCCTAAGTCCTTGCATTTCAACCGCTGCTTCACTATTATATCTGCTCAGAATTTTTGGGGTTTTGTGACGAATCGTCTCTTGTTCCGCGAGGGCGCCCTGCGGGTTGGGCCGCCCCGGACCCGGAGACCGGAAGGATCGGGCCACAGATGCGCAAACAGTGGAAAATGAAATGGGTGGCGGTCATCTTGATCCTGGTTTGCCTGGGGCCCTGCACGGGCTGGGCGCAGGAGGCCAGGCTCACCGATGTGGTGGTAACGAACACGAAAGAGGATCTCCTGGTCTATTTCACCGTGGCCGAGTGCTTCAACCAAGAGATGAGGCAGGCCATCGACAACGGCATTCTGACGCGTTTCACGTTTTTTGTGAAGCTCTATCAGGTGCGCAGATTCTGGTGGGATCGTCAGATCGCGGACCTCAAGGTTAGCCATGACATCCAGTATGACAACCTGAAGAGGGTCTACCGCGTCCACCTTCATGAAAAAAGCACCAAGCCGGTGGAAGTGGAAGACTTCCAGGAAGCCAAACGGCTCATGGCGGAAATCGTCGGACTACGAGTCACGGACCTCAAGAAACTCCAGCGGGGATTCCATTACCGGATCAAAATGATGGCCGAGCTGGACAAGATTCGCCTTCCATTTTACCTCCATTACGTGCTTTTCTTTCTTTCCCTTTGGGACTTTGAGACCGACTGGTATACGGTGGATTTCCGGTACTGATTGGGGGGAGCCCCGGGATTTTTCTGACAGATGACCGATTACCAAGAGGCGCAAATTCGGGACCAGCGAAGGAGGAGGCGGGAACGATACCTTATCATCCTCCTTTTTCTGGTGATCTCTTTCTTGACCTACCTGGGTACCAAGGTCTTTGACCTGGGTCTGGACTTGCCCTTTTCCAGCAGTATCCTGATTTTCGCTCTCATCAACATCAACGTGATCCTGCTGCTCCTTCTGCTCTTTCTCACGGTACGTAATCTTGTCAAACTCCTGTTCGAGCGAAAAAAGAACATCATGGGTGTCAGGCTGAGGACCAAACTGGTCCTGGCCTTCATGATTCTGTCCCTGCTACCGACCATCATCCTGTTTTTCGTCTCGGTGCAGTTTATCGCTACGTCCATTGAGTACTGGTTCGACCTTCAGATCGAAAAATCCCTCAAGAACTCCCTGGAAGTGGGGCAGGACTACTACAACCGGATCGGGGAAGAAATGCTTTCCTTGGGCAACAACTTGAGCCGGGTCATAACTTACGAGGGATACATGCTCGTGAGCCGGAAAGACCTGCTCGAGAAATTTCTGATGGAAAAGCGCAGAGAGTACCGTCTGAGCACGGTCTGTGTGTACTCCAAGAAACTGGTGGAAAGGGCCGTCCAGAAGGACCATCGGGTGGATTTGAGCTCTTTCAAGGGGCCCGGTGTCGATGTCCTGAAGAAGAGCTTCGGCATGGGTACGGACAGCCAATTCGTGGAGTCCTCGGCCCACGGGGATCTGGTCTACGGGATCGTGCCGGTGTTTTCGAGGACCGAAACAAAGGCGGTGGTGGGTCTCGTGGCCGCCAGCAGATTCATCCCGGGCGCCTTTGTAAACCGCCTGCGGGCCATCTCCAGGGGGCTTCAGGAATACAGGCAGCTCAAGATGCTCAAGAAGCCCATGAAGATCAGTCACCTGATCATGCTGTCCATCGTAACCCTTCTCATCATTTTCTCCTCGGTCTGGTTCGGGTTTTATGTGTCCCAGGGCATTACCGTTCCCATCAAGGAACTGGCCGAAGGCACCAATCGCATCGCTTCCGGAGATTACGACTTCTTCATCGATATGGAGTCCAAGGACGAGATCGGGATCCTGGTCAATTCCTTCAACCGCATGACCATGGATTTGAAGACCAGCAAGAACCAACTGGAAGCGGCCAACCTGGAGCTGAGAAAAAGCAACATCGAACTGGAACAGAGAAGGCTGTATATGGAAATCGTTCTCGCCAATGTGGCCGCGGGCGTGATATCTGCGGACAGCCGGGGCAAGATCCTGACCATGAACAAATCGGCCGAGGACATGCTGGATATCCAGGCCGGAGAAATCATCGGCAAGAATTATAGGGATGTCCTTTCTCCCGATTACGTGGAAACCGTGGATGGGTTCCTCCGCGACAAGAACCTGTTCCAGAAGGGTTCCCTCAAGAAGCAGGTGCGGATCCACCTCAAGCAAAAGGTGCTGACCGTACTCATTTCCCTCAATGTACTGAGGGACGATGGAGGAAATTATCTGGGCCTCGTTGCCGTTCTGGAGGACCTCAGCGAGATTGAGAAGGCCCAGCGTATGGCGGCCTGGCGCGAAGTGGCCCGACGTATCGCCCACGAGGTGAAAAATCCGCTGACACCCATCCAGTTGTCCGCTCAGCGTTTGAAGAAACGTTACGGGGAGGTGCTGGGCCAGGATGACGGCAAGGTCTTCAACGACTGCACGGAGATGATCATCCGCCAGGTGGACGAATTGAAGCGTCTGGTGAACGAGTTTTCGAGCTTCGCCAGGATGCCGGCGGCAAATTTTGCTCTCGAGGACATCAGCAAGATCATCCGGGAGGCGCTGGACCTTTACAAGGAGGCTCACAGGGATGTCACCATCCGCCTTCATGATTCCAAGGACGTGCCGCAATTCAATCTGGATCGGGAGCAGATCAAGCGGGTCATGATCAACCTCCTTGACAACGCCATTGCGGCCATGGACGGCAAGGGGGAAGTGGTCATAGATCTGTCTTACAACGCGGGGCTTCAGATGGTAAAAATCGAGGTGGCCGATTCGGGCAAGGGCATTCCTCCGGAAAACAAGATGCGCCTCTTCGAGCCCTACTTTTCCACAAAGAAGCAGGGAACGGGGCTGGGCCTGGCCATTGTGAACACGATCATAACGGACCACAACGGGTTCATCAGGGTCCACGACAACGAGCCCAAGGGGACGAAGTTCATCATCGAACTCCCCGTCAGGGTGTGAGCCACGGCCATGAAGATCCTGTTCTGGTGCTATCAAGCGCTCTGGACCGTCGCCGTCCTCCTTTCCATGCCCGTCCTTCCCTTCGTGCGGAAGGGGAGACTCCTGGCGCGACTCTTCCAGGACCCACGACCGGGACCTGAGGTGGGTGGAGTGATATGGGTGCACGCCCTGTCTCTCGGGGAGGTGGTTTCGGCCGTTCCACTGGTTCGGGCCCTGGGGGAAGGGTTCCCGCAAAGGAAGATCCTCTTTACCGCCACCACGGCCCAGGGAATGGAGACGGCCGAAAAAGAACTGGGCGGGACCGTATGGGCCCTGCGGCCCATGCCCCTGGACTTCTGGTGGAGCGTGAGGCGCTTTGTCCGGCGCACGAACCCGTCGGTTTTTCTGCTGGTGGAAACTGATATCTGGCCGGGTCTGCTGGCCCATCTCAAAAACAAAGGCGTTTCCGCCATCCTGGTGAACGGCAGGGTGTCTCCCCGAACCATGCGTTCCTATGCCAGGTTCAAGCCGGTATTCCGCCATATATATAAAGGATTTCACCGGTGTCTGATGCAGACCGACCTGGATCGAGACCGGCTCTTGCGTCTGGGCCTGGATCAGGGGCGGGTGGTCACCGCCGGGAATCTCAAGTTCGACCGGGCGTGGGAGCCCCTGAGCCCCGAGGAGCGGTCGGGATGGTTTCGGACCCTTGGCCTGGAGCCGGAGCGGCCGGTCTTGGTGGCGGGGAGCACGCACCCGGGGGAAGAAGAGATGGTGCTCGAAGCCTGTGAAAGGGCCCGAAGGGTTGCCGGGGACTTCTGCCTGATCATCGCGCCGAGGAGGGTGGAGCGGGCCGAGGAGGTGGCTCGCGCGGCCGGTGCCCGCGGGTTTAGGACCGCCATGCGAAGTGCCGGGCCCCGGCGGGGGCCTCCTTGGGACGTATTGATCCTCGACACCATCGGTGAACTGGGCAGAGTGTACGGGCTGGGTCACGCTGCCTTTGTAGGCGGGAGCCTCGTTCCCTTTGGGGGGCACAATCTCCTGGAGCCCGCATCCTTTGGATCTCCGGTCCTGTTCGGGCCCTACACCCACAATTTCGAGGAAATGGCCGAAGCGCTTCTTCGCGCGGGCGGGGGCAGGCGGGTCCGGGATGAAGAAGAAATGGCTGCCGCATTGAGAGACATTTTCAGGGAACCTGATGCGGCCCGAGCCATGGGCGCCAGGGCCAGGGGTTTCGTGGAGGAGAACCGCGGGGCCCTGGCCAGGGTGCTCGACGTGGTGGCGCAAGTCCTCGAGAATGCGGAGGGGACCTCCACCGGAGGGGCCTCATGACGCTGCGGGGCGTGAGGGAAAGGGACTGGTACGATGAAAAGCCCTCCCAGGGGCGGGCGTTTTCATCAGGGTTCCTGGATCTGCTCTCCTTCCTTTACGGCATCGGGGTCCGGGCGGCGTTCACCGCGAGGCGCAAGGGGCTCTTGAAGACGAAGAACCTGCCGGGGTTCGTGTTGAGTGTCGGGAATCTGACCGTGGGAGGGACGGGGAAAACGCCTGCTGCGGTCATGATAGCCCGCTGGGCCAGGGACCGTGGACACAGGGTGGCCGTGCTTTCCAGGGGTTATGGCGGCGCCACCAGGCAGCGCACCCTGGTGGTCTCGGATGGGACCAGGGTGCTGGCGGGTCCTGACCAGGCGGGCGATGAGCCTTGTCTTATGGCGCGACGCCTGGAAGAGGTCCCGGTGGTGGTGGGCAGGAAACGGTATGATGCCGGAGTCAAGGCCCGAAAGATCTTTGGGTCCGATTTTTTTGTGCTGGACGATGGGTTTCAACACCATGGGCTTGCGCGTGACCTGAACCTGCTGCTCCTGGATGCGACCCTGCCTTTCGGGAACGGAAGACTCTTGCCGGCAGGTCCGCTCAGGGAGCCTACCTCGGCGGTGAGTCGGGCGCACGCGTTGATTCTGACCCGGGCGGAGGAGGGTGAAAGGGCTTTCAAAAACGCCGCCCGGTTGAGACGGGAATGGGCCCCGCGTCCGGTCTTCCTGGGAAGACACGTGGCGCGGCGCGTGGTATTGCCGGGGGGTGAAAAACATGCCGTCCCGGGGATATTGAAAGGAATGCGGGTCGCCGCGTTTGCGGGGATCGGCAGGCCCGCGTCTTTCATGCGGACACTGGATGCGTGCGGCGCACAGACGGTGCTGTTCGAGTCGTTCCGGGATCACCATGAATTCAGGGCCCGTGAGATTCGAGCCCTCCTGGACCGGGCTCGGGCCCTGGGGGCGGAACTTGTTCTCACCACGGAAAAAGATTGGATCAGGCTTTTTCATCTGTCCTGGGCCCGGGAGCGGATCGGGTACCTGAGGATCCGGTTTGAAATGTCGAAAGAGGATGATGGATTTTTTGAATGGCTCGAAGCGATTGTTCCGCCTCCCGGTAAGGCGGGGAGGTAGGATTTCATGAGCAAGGGTCCGGAGGGCCCGGGGCTTGAAGGGGTGGAGCGAATCCTGGTCCGTGCCACCAACTGGGTGGGGGATGCGGTCATGACGCTTCCCGCCCTGGAAGCCCTGCGGGAGAACTTCCCTCGCAGTCTGATCACCGTGCTGGCGACGCCCTGGGTGGCGCCCCTCTTCATGAATCACCCGGTCGTGGACGATGTGATGATCCTGGAGAAGGGAGAGGGCCTCGTGGGCAATCTCCTGCGCATGGCGCGGATTATCCGGGCTGTGCGGCGGAGGCGTTTCGACCTGGCCGTGCTTTTTCAGAATGCCTTCGAGGCCGCCCTCATTGCTTTCTTAGGCCGTGTCCCCGTGCGCGTGGGATACAATACGGACGCTCGAGGATTCCTGCTGACGCACCCGGTCCCGAGAGACGCCTCGGTCCTGGGTGTGCATCAGGTGGAGTATTACCTGTCCCTGTTGCATGGGGTGGGCTGGCGCGCCCGTGGCGGAGACCCGTGTCTCCGCGTGCCGGCGGAGGAGGCCGCCTGGGCGGAACGTGCCCTGTCCAGCGCAGGGGTAGGGCCCGGGGTGTTTCTTGTGGGGCTGGGCCCGGGCGCAGCCTTCGGCGAGGCCAAGCGCTGGCCTGCGGACCGGTTCGCGGGCGTGGCCGACCGGGCGGCCACGAGGTGGGGTGCCAGGGTTCTGCTCTTCGGCAGTCCCAAGGAGGCGCCCATCTGCCGGGAGTTGAAAGAGAGGATGGAGAATCCCCCCGTCGATTTCTGCGGGAGCACCTCCCTGACCGAGGCAATGGCCCTGATGGCGCGCTGCGGGCTCTTCGTGACCAATGACTCGGGACTCATGCATATGGCGGCGGCACTTGGGGTGCCTACGGTGGCTGTTTTCGGGTCCACGGACCCCGAGGCCACGGGTCCCCGGGGGCCCCGGACCGCGGTGGTGCGACGCGAAGTGGCCTGCGCCCCGTGCCTCAGGCGGTCCTGTCCAACGGACTTTTCCTGCATGCTCTCGGTCACCGAGGACGATGTGTGGGAGGCCATGGAACGATTGAAGAAGGAGATACAATGAAACCCGCGGTTTTTCTTGACCGGGACGGCACGGTCAACGAACAGATGGGGTACATCAACCACCCCTCCCGGTTCGTCATGCTGCCGGGCGCGGCGGAGGCCATCGCCCGGCTCAACCATGCAGGGTACCTGGTCATAGTGGTCACGAATCAGTCGGGGGTTGCGCGCGGCTATTTCCCCGAGGAATTGGTGGTTGAGGTCCATGCAATGCTGAAACAAATGCTCGGCCGGCGCGGAGCCCACGTGGACGGCATCTATTACTGCCCCCATCATCCCAGGGGCAAGGTGGAAGGGTACAGGAAAACCTGTGAATGCCGGAAGCCCGGTACCGGCCTGGTGAAGCGCGCGTGCAAGGATTTCGAAATCGATATGGCGTGTTCGTTCATGGTGGGCGATCGGTACTCGGACGTGGAAATGGGCCACAGGTTGGGGCTGCCGAGCGTCATGGTGAAGACGGGCTACGGCAGGGGGGACCTGCGGTACGTGGTACCCACCATGGCTAACGGACCCGATTTCGTGGCCGACGACCTGAAGGGTGCTGTGGACTGGATCCTGAACCACGGCAAGGCCGGGGCGGGGAAATGAGGCGGAACTGCCGGAAACAAGGAAAATGACGGGACCTCGAGAAATCCTCATCATCAAGCTGAGCGCCATCGGCGACGTAGTCCATGCGCTTCCCTTCCTGGATGTTCTGGGACGCCGATTCCCCGAAGCCCACATCGATTGGATCGTGGAGGATGCTGCGTACCCCATTGTGGAGGGCCATCCCAGGCTCCGCCGGATCCTGGTCTCCCATAGAAAATACTGGCTGACGGCACGTCCCTGGCGCAGGGGCAGTGCGGGGTTGGCGGCGGAAGCGGTGCGATTCGTCAGGGAACTCAGGGCCCGGACATATGATCTCGTAGTGGACCTGCAAGGGCTTCTCAAGAGCGGTATCCTGGCAGGCATCTGTCGGGGGAGGCGTAAGGTGGGTATGAGCGGAAGCCGCGAGGGGGCCCGGGCTTTCCTGACCGAGCGACCGGTTCCGGTGGATTACGAACAGCACGCCATAGAGCGGTATCTCCAGGTGGCGGAATACCTCGGCTGCCGGGTGGCGCAATGGTCGGGGCGCATCCCCTTGCCCGATGGTGTGGGTGCCGCAGTGGAACCGCTCATCGAGGCGGAGTCGAGGGAGCGGCCGCTGGTGGCGGTGAACCCCATGGCTCGCTGGGACACGAAGCTCTGGGATCCCAACGGGTTTGTGGAGGTCGCCCGGAGGCTCCAGGAGGAGATGCAGTGCCGGGTGGTCTTCACGGGAAGCGGCCTGGACCGCCGGATGCTTGAGGATCTCAATTCGCGATTGAAGCGGCCTGCCCTGAACCTTGCCGGCCGCACCACGCTCAAGGAACTGGCCTATCTATATTCGCGGTGTGCGGTCCTGCTCACCACCGACACGGGGCCCATGCACATCGCTGCGGCTATGGGATGCCCGGTGGTGGCGCTTTTCGGTCCTACAGCGCCGTGGCGTACGGGGCCTTATGGCGCCGGGCACCGGGTGGTGCGGGTGGATATCGAATGCGCGCCCTGTTTCAAAAAGGCATGTGAGCATTTGACGTGCATGAGATCCATTACCGTGGATGCGGTGGTGGAGGCTGTGGAAAGTGTTTTGGAGGCCGGGGCAACGGACTCAACGAACCGGCTGGAAGGAGAGATTTGAGGCGGAAGTCCTTTCCCCTCAGGCTTCCATGGGACAAACTGCGGGTTCCGTGGAGATTCGCGGCTTGGGAGGGGCGGAGGTGTCCGTCCGGGATCCGTCACGACCTGGGTACCCATTTCATGAGCAGGCCGTAGAGAGACGGCTTACGGAGGAAGATATGGCGTTGAGCAAAGAACTGCTGGATATCCTGGCATGTCCCAAATGCAAAGGAGAAATCCACCTGAATGAAAAGGGAGACGGACTTATTTGTAATGCCTGTAAACTGCTTTACGAGATACGCGACGATATCCCCGTGATGCTGATCGATGAGGCCAAACCCATCAAGGATTGAAAGGCCTGCCGGGCCCCATGGAGGCCGGGGCACGGCGTGGGTGGATCACCGAAGCACCGTGCGCCCGGACATGACTTCGTCAGGTGATCTTACGGCGTCAGGCCGTTTCCGAGCGGATTGAGGCAGAACAGGAGAGGTATGCCCTGAGTTGGCGATGAACGCCATTCATTGTCAATGCTGGTTACACCGCAGCCCAAATAGCCCCCGCTGAGAGGAACAAAGCTCCGGGAGTAAACTTTCCGTTGCCATCAGCCACCAAACCAGCAGCCCACACAAAACCAATCGCGGATTTTGGGGGATTTAATTTTTCTTGACAAGAAGATATTTAAAATGCTAAATAGCGCTCACTTGGCGAACCAAACAACCGGTTGGTAGGTAATTTCACCTCGCTTTTCTTTTCTGATTCCTGAATCTGTTATTATCATAAATTGCATCCATAGTGTACAAACATGACAAATAAAAAACGTTCAAGCAAAAAAATAGATAACCCTCGTTATCAATCCATTTTGGATGCAGCGGCAAAGATCTTCAGAGAAAAGGGATATCACCATGCAAATATCTCTGAGATAGCCAGGGAAGTCGGCTTACAGAAGGGTAGCCTCTATCATCACATAAAAAGCAAAGAGGAGCTTTTGTATGAAATAGTCATCTCGGCCGTTGATCTTTATATAGAATCACTGAGAGAGATATTAACCTCCAAAAAGATTCCCGGTGCTGCAATAAGAGAGGCCATTATAGCCCATCTGCATCCCATAGATATCCAGTTTGATCGGATTTATGTTTTTTTGAATGAAATGCAGAATCTTTCGGATCAATACAGAAAAGAGGTAGACGTTCAGATCGAAAAATACGAAAGGCTGTGGGTTGACATTCTGGAACGTGGGAAAAGCACGGGCGTGTTCAGGGCTGACCTTGATACGAAAATCACAGTGCTTTCTATATTCGGGATGTGTAACTGGTCGCTGAGGTGGTACAGACCTGGGGGCAAATATGATACAAGAGAATTGGCGGAGATGTATGCCCGCACCATCTTAGACGGGATCAAAAGGGTTTAACAGCCACATTGTCAGATTCCTTAAAAGAAAATAGCCATATTTGGCTTTGGCATTATGGGAAGAGGTACTGCTATCGACATTTTGGGGCGTAGGATTAGATGGTTTCAGAGCCGAAAGTTGATACGAATGAATCAAGAAGCATATTGCTAAAGGGTATATAACCCGAATTGCCAGGCGAGATGGGGGTAAGTCGAGAAATAAAATTATAGTAAGTCCTTAACATAATTTATGCGTGATGGGGGAGCCGAAAAGATTTTTTTGATATGCAACCTACCAATCGTTTGGTAGTCAATTTTATCTTGCTGTCGCCATGATTCCAGATGCGCAAGTAAAGCAGGGCCCCAGGGCCTATCTTTAAGATAAACAACATCATTTCAGTTACAGGAGGTGGCAGCTTGGGAAATAGGAACAAGATGCAGCATCAGGCATTACTAAG
>JAFDIS010000123.1 GCA_019307945.1 Deltaproteobacteria bacterium
CTTCTCCAGGTGCTTCGTAATCGCCGCCGTCAACGTCGTCTTGCCATGATCAATATGACCGATCGTCCCCACGTTCACATGCGGCTTCGTCCTTTCAAATTTCTGCTTCGACATCGCTTTCCTCCTTCAATGGATGATAAACCCCGCCGGTGAAAAATGACTCTTTGATGACCGGTCTTCGGCGATTCGTGTCGGATGCATTTATGATTTTCTGGAGCCCACGACCGGGATCGAACCGG
Source organism: Deltaproteobacteria bacterium (assembly GCA_019307945.1). Lineage (GTDB taxonomy): Bacteria > Desulfobacterota > DSM-4660 > Desulfatiglandales > Desulfatiglandaceae > B17-G16. The sequence continues at coordinate 240 of JAFDIS010000123.1, forward strand.
TGAACCTCATCCTTACCAAGGATGTGCTCTACCTACTGAGCTACGTGGGCCCTCTGCACATTGGAGCGGGAAACGGGATTCGAACCCGCGACCCTCAGCTTGGAAGGCTGACGCTCTAGCCAACTGAGCTATTCCCGCCTCAGATTTTCTCCAGTATTCGATAAACCGGATTTTCACTCGTTCGGGTGAGGTCCATGCCGCCGGACTATTCTTCCCTGAGGACCATCAGCGCCGTTTATCGAAATTCCGACGGATCGAATCGGTGCTTTTCCATGTGGTGGAGAGGGGAGGATTCGAACCTCCGAAGGCTGAGCCGGCAGATTTACAGTCTGCTCCCTTTGACCGCTCGGGAACCTCTCCACATGAAAACCGCTCTTGCCCGGGGTGTAAATCATTGAGGCTCGGCCAGCCTTTGGACCCGCCTGCTGGAGCCAGCGAAGGGAATCGAACCCCCGACCCACTGATTACAAATCAGTTGCTCTGCCGACTGAGCTACGCTGGCCTGAAACACCGGAAAAGAGCAAATAGTAAATTTAATCTGAAACGACGGGATTATCAAGGCCTATTATGACTGATATACGGGGGTCTGTTACCTTATAAGTCGAAAAATATCGTCTATTCTCCTCTATGCTTTCCATTTCCTCCAATAAGCCCTGTTTTGACGCACGCATCCTCCTCCCGGGGTGTATACAATGGGGGACGAGTTCACGGAAGCGCCTCTTCACTATTCGGGGGATACTGGGATATGATCCGGCCGGCCTCGGAAGATGCGTCCACCCCGGACCGCGGACTTTTTTCGCCACTCCTCCGGCAGGGTGGGCATCATGAATCTCAGGGCCACCGATTCCTGCAATTCTGCCCGACTTTCCACATTCAGGAAAGCATACGGGCTTACCTGTCAACTGTCAATACCTGTTGCACTTTTTTCCTCTACCCTTCCCAGCGGGTGCGGAGGCCGCCTTTTCTTCTTCCCCGTAGCGTAAATAAGGCTTGAAAGATCCGAAAGCTTTGTGCTATCAACAGGCGACGGTCGCGGGTGTATCATCCTGATCATCATGGAAGAATCTAGAAGATAATCGAAGGAGGAGTCAAATGGCAGCACTGGCAGGAGGACTGGTGGCACTGGTACTCGGAATCATTGGCATTATCGTTTGGTTCGAGGACTTTATCGACCTTTTCAAGGGCGGGGTACCGGTCATGCTGATTCTCGGGGGTGCCCTGGCGGCCTACCTCGGTTTTGAAGAAATCAAGGACAAACGTGCTGCGGAAAGCTTCGAAGATACCGCTACCGACCTCAAACAGGAAGTGGAGACCCTCAAGGAAGAAATCAAGGAACTGAAAAAAGAGGAAGCCAAGGAATCCGACCAACCCAAGGAAAGTTCAGAGAACTGACCGCTTGCCCGTTCTTCTTAAGAAGTACGCGCCCCCGCCCGCCCAAGCGGCCGGGGGCGCATCTTTATGAATGAAAACTCAACCTACCCGCTCCAGAGCGCTGAAAAAATAACCGATTTCAAAGGCCGCATTCTCCTCAGAGTCCGAACCATGCACCACGTTCTTTTCGATGTCCGTGGCGAAATCCCGACGGATGGTTCCTTCCTCGGCTTCCTTGAAATTGGTGGCCCCCATGAGTTTCCGGTATCTGGTAACTGCCTCTTCCCCCTCCAACACCATGACGACGCAGGGGCCCGACGACATGAAATTCGTGACGCTGTCGAAAAACGGTTTGCCTTCGTGGACCTTATAAAAGCCCATTGCCTGCTCTTTCGTCATGTGAATCATTTTCATTGCCACGATCTTGATCCCCTCATCCTCCACTCGCTTGACCACGGTTCCGATGAGGTTTCTCGAAACGCCGTCGGGTTTGATGATTGCCAGTGTCCTTTGAAGCATTGAAGTGCCGACCTCCTCTTTGAAAATTGAATTTCATTGACCGCTTCGCCCCCCTTCTGATATAGAGCAGCCTTTATAAATAGCCAAGACGTGCCGATAGTCAAGAGATTTGTCGGCATGGAGGAAAGGAAATTCCCATGGCCCAAGAAAAAAGCGAATCCGCTACCGACACGCCGTTGAGACTCGACCCGGAACACGTCTTTCAGTTCCGATGCGCCCCAGGCGTCCCATGTTTTACCGAGTGCTGCCGTGATGTGACCATCGTGTTGACGCCCTACGACGTACTCCGTTTGAAGAATGCCCTCGGCATGTCCTCTTCGGAATTCCTGGACGCATACAGCGTGGTGCTCTCCACGGAACGCCGGCTCATCCCCATGGTGGTCCTCAAGATGAACGAGGAGGACAAGCGGTGTCCCTTCGTAACCAGGCAGGGATGCACTCTTTACGAAGACCGCCCCTGGCCCTGCCGGATGTTTCCCCTGGATATGAACGATGACGCCACGTTCGGTCTCATCACAGATGCCTCACGATGCCGGGGACTCCGGGAACCTTCCAAGCAGCGGATCGGAGACTGGCTCATCGAACAGGGGGTGCCGATCTACGATGAAATGAACAGCCTGTTCGCTCAAATCACCAGCCCCTTGCGCGCCCAGGAGCCGGATATTCAAAACCCCCAGATCCGGCAGATGATTTTCATGTCGCTTTACAACCTGGACCGTTTTCGCGATTTCATCTTTGAAAGCAGTTTTCTGGATCGCTTTGAACTGGATCAAGCCATGGTGGAAAAAATAAAAAGAAGCGACTTGGAGCTTTTAAAATTTTCTTTTGATTGGATCAAATTTGGAATATTTGGACAGAAAACTCTGAAAGTCAAACCCATCCCGGAAACCCGCTGATGGTGCGCGTTAATAAATTCGCCTCTCCTTCCCTGTCAGGGGCTGCAGATGTGGAGCAATCCGCAAAACGCGAGGTCTTTGTTCCGCTGGAGGAAGGGGTGTTTTCCTTTGGCTGTCACAGGGGAATCTCATGCTTCACCAAGTGTTGCGCCAAACTCCGATTGATCCTCATGCCCTATGATATCCTCCGCATGCGTTCCCGGCTCGGTCTTCGCACCGAGCAGTTCCTGGAGCGCTACACGGATCTCTTCCTGGATCCGGCCTACCGATTCCCCATGGTCCGGCTCAAAATGAAGAATGACCCGGAAGGGACCTGCCCTTTCGTCACCCCGGACGGGTGCTCCATCTATGACGATCGGCCCGCGGCGTGCAGGCTTTATCCGGTGGGCCGGGCGTCGGCCCTCCCCGGTTTGCGCCCGGGCAGGCCGGCCGAGAAGTACTTTCTGGTCCGTGAATCCCATTGCAAAGGATTCGAAGAAGACAAAAGATGGGAAGTGGCACAGTGGCTCCAGGATCAGGGGGTGACCGAGTATGACGAGATGAATGAGCCCTGGTTGCGTGTGATCACGGCCGGAAAAAGTCTGGGGCCGCCCGAAGGGGTGTCACGAAAATACCAGGTATTCTATCTGGCTTCCTATGACCTGGACCGCTTCCGTGACTTCACCCTGTCCCCCGGATTCCTGAAACGCTTTGATCTCGCCCCGGGCCTCCGGGAGAGAATCCGTGAAGATGATGGAGAATTGCTGCGATTCGCCTGCGATTGGCTTAGATTCAGCCTTTACGGTGAGAAGAGCATCCCGATCAGCCCCGCCGGAGGAGCGAGCTGAATCGAGCCGCCGACCTGAAACCACCTCGCAGAGGCAGATCCGGCAATGTGTCGAAGGGCCCGGCAAGCGCGGTAGTTTTTCAACAGGCTGCTAATCCTTTCTCACCCTGGAGCCGATGTAGCCCGGTTTTTCACAAATCAGGGCGTCGATTTCCGCGCTATTGGCCGAGAGGAACTTCAAAATCCGCTCCGAGCGGGACTTGAGTACCAGCGAGTCCCGCTTCTCTATCTCCTCTCCCGGAATCAGCATCCCGTTTTCGTAAAGGTAGAGAATGATCGTATCGTCTGCGTCCAGAACCGGATGGAACCTCTCCTGGAGGTAATGGAGCCAGTACCCGAATTCTCTGGGATGTTCCAACTGCTCCACGGGAATGCCCAATTCATAACTGAGCGGCTTGGTCAGGCCCGGGATCAACCTGGAGCCCGCCAGATAGTCCAGTACGTGTGCCACCTGGTGGATCAGCGCACCCTCGGTGATACCCGGTGAGATGGCGATGTAGATGTGATGGGGATCGGTCACCGAAGTCTTGTAGGGATTGATCAGCACGGATCCCCCCTCGGTCCGCTCCTGACGGGGCGGTGCCGAGCCAAGGAGGTTGAGTGCATGGTATGCCTTGAGATCCACGAAACGAATCCCCAGGGCCCGCCCCGCGATCTCTTCCAGATCCAGGGTCTCAAGGATCTCGGGGGCCCTGCCGTAACGCACCTCGGGCAGATCCGTGATCCTCGCACTCATCTCGGGGGAGAACTCTCCCGCACCCGCCGAGTAGAGTTCCTCTTCCCGCCCCAGATGGCACTTCTTGAACTTTTTTCCACTGCCGCAAGGGCAGGGATCGTTCCGCCCCACCTTTTTCATGTATATCGATCCCCTGCGCCGTCCCTCAAGGCACCTTCTCAATCTTCCAATATTCTGTCCCTGTGCGCCTCTTCGGACCAGCATGGCAGAGGCCCGCTTGAGCCGGTCACCGGGTCACGGCGGTGCCGGTAGGAGGCCTTGACCTGCTGGGTCTTCATCATGTGGTCCCAGCCGCGGACGAAATAAGGGCACTGATCGTTGAAGCAGACCCACTGAAAATCAGAATCCCACGTAGAGTTGGCCGGGGGTCTCCACTTCTTCATTTTTTCCCCGCAATGGGGGCACAAGGATGGGTCGTCTTGTTTCATACCGCTCTCCCTTTTCATCCTCCACCCTGAAATCCCGAGAAACGCCGCCCACCCAAAAAAGAAAACCAAACTCCATCTCATGGCCCCGGGAGCTTGGTTTTCCGCGACGGCAGCAGGAACTCGTCAACCCATGGCGGCCTTGATGAGCCCCTCGGGTGGAATGATATTACAGTCCAGGGCCGCACCGCGCTTCAGATCCAGGCCGAACGCGGCGGCCATGAGTTGGGTCAGGTAGACCACGGGTACGTCGAAGTCGGTCCCGTGGGCCTTGTTGACGCGATCTTGATACAGCTCCAGGTTCATGGCGCACATGGGGCACACGGTGGAGACTAATTGTGCGCCGTGCGCAACGGCGTCTCCAAGGATATTCTTGACCAGGGTCAGGCAGAGGTCAATCTCACTGAGGAAGATGCCGGACCCGCAACATTTCATCTTGTTGGGGAACGGCACGGCATCCGCGCCGATGGCCTGGATCAACTCGTCCTGTATCGTCGGTTTTTCCACACTGTCATACTCACCGTAGGGCCGAACGGACTGGCATCCCACGTATCCGCCCACCTTCAAGCCGGTCAAGGGCTTTTGCACCTTCTCCCGTATCTTTTCCGGCCCCACGTCATTGTACAGGACGTCGAGCAGATGCCGGACCCGAATCTTTCCCGAATACTTCAGGCCCCCTTCCGCCAAACAGGCATTGACCTTTGAAGCGAGTTCCGGATCTTCCCCGATCTCATGGTTCACCTTGTTCATCTGGATGTAACAGGAACTGCAAGGGGCCACGATGTCATAGCTCCCCTCGGCCTCGGCCAGGGCCAGATTCCGCGCATTGAGCACCTTGATGGCGAGGTCTCCTGCTCCCACGTAGGAGATGCTTGCTCCGCAGCAGTTCCAGTCCTCGATCTCCTCGAATTCCATGCCCAGCACCTCGGCCACCGGCTCCAATGAAGCCAAGTAGTTCTTCCCGCTCCCCTCGAGGCTACAACCCCAGTAAAGGAAATATTTCATGCGCCGGCACCTCCTTTACCCATCCGCTCCGCCTTGTCGAGCATCTTCCGGAGGGATTGTATCCCCTTGATCTTGCGCTCGGGCAGGAGTTTCATTCGCTTGTGAAGCAACATCCGAAGGCCCACGTCCATGAAATCCAAGGTCCCCTTGATACCGGCCACCAGCCCTTCGGAAAAAAAGTAACGTCTGGGCAGATCCTTTTCATCGATTCTCCCCAGCTTATACACCTGGGCCCAAAACTCTCTTCCGAAAACGGCAGGCTGCCTGCGCGGCACGAACCCCTGCTTCAGGGCGTAGTGGGCCAATCCGTGCATCACATCCACCACGGGGATCTTCCTGGGGCACCGAACCTTGCAGGTATAACAGGACGTGCACAGCATGATGGAGTTGCAATTCAAGACTTCTTCCCGTTTCCCCGCCCGGATCAGCGTGAATACCTGTCTGGGGGGGTAATCCATCTCCGTGCTCAACGGGCAGGAAGCCGCGCAAACCCCGCACTGCATGCACATCTTGATCTCTTCCCCGAAATCGACATTCTGGAACACTTCGCGTGCAAAGGACGGATCATAGTTCGCCATATTGGTCCCCCTTGTTCATGTTGCGCTTCGGAGGCCCCGGAAAAAGGCCGGTGTCGGCGAAAACCGCCGACACCGAGGGCTCCCGCGGGGTCCTACCAGCCCTTGTACGGGTTGGGGCCCACCTCATCGATGGTCTCCATGAACTCGCTGATGATCTCAGGGATCTTGTAATAATCGGTGATACCAACCTCCACGAACTTGACGCGCTCGGATTCCAGTGCAAGCCGGTCCAGGGTCTCCGACACCTTGGACAACCTCGTGTTGGCGAGTTCGCTGCCCTTGATGAAATGGCACTGATAGTCGTCGCCATGCCTGCATCCCATGAAGAGCAAGCCGTCTATGCCCCGGGACAGGCTGTCGGCCACCCAGACCAGGTTGATGGAGCCCAGGCACCGCACAGGAATAAAACGAACGTATGGAGACCAGTTCATCCGTTTGATCCCCGCCATGTCCAGGGCCGGATAGGCATCGTTTTCGCAAACGAAGGCCACTATCCGCGGCTTTTCCTCGTCTTCTTCCGGCACGTGGATGGCCTTGAGCATGTTGCCGATCATGCCCACCGAGTAGTTCTTGAAAGAGATGATCCTTTCCGGACATGCCCCCATGCATACGCCGCAACGCCGACAGCGGGTGGGATTGGGAAGCGGATTGGCTTTTTCGTCCTCGTTGATGGCCCCGAAAGGGCACTCCTCCGTGCACCGCTTGCACTGTGTACAGCGCTGCATATTGAACTCCGGAAAGCTCATGTCCCCGGCCCTGGGATGAACCGCAATTCCTTTGGCCGTAGCCTCGGCGCACTGAATAGCTTTCATGGCGGCGCCTGCGGCATCGTCCAGGGCCTTGGCCGTCTCCATGGGCCTGCGGATGCAGCCTGCGGAATAGATACCCGTTCTGCGCGTCTCGTAAGGAAAGCAGATGAAGTGTGAATCAGGGAACCCGTATTTCAGGGTTGGAAGCTCGGGGCCCTGCCGGTATTCCAGATTCAGGGCGGAATTGGCGAAGAAGCCCGAGTCGGGCAACACCTCGATCATGCCGTCTTCGTCCGCGTCCTCCGCATCGGCCGGCGCCTTGATCATGGGCGTCACCTCCGGCTTGGAAGCGGGCACCAGACCCGTGGCAAGCACCACCAGATCCAGTTCCTCCAGGCGAACCTTTTCCCCCAGTAATTCGTCTTCTGCCTCCACGAAGAGTTTGTCCCCGGACTCGCCCACCTGCATCACGGAACCCCGGATGAAGATATTACCGTCGTTTTGCGCCTTGCGGTAGAAATCTTCGGCCTGTCCCAGGGTTCGCATATCCTTGTAAAGGATATAACTCACCGCCTCGGGGTCCTGCTCTTTCAGGTACGTGGCCTGTTTGAGCGAGACCAGGCAGCAAACGGACGAGCAATATGGGAGGTGTTCGGGGTCCCTTGATCCGGCACACTGCACGAAGAGCACGCTCTTGGCGTCCTTTCCGTCCGAAGGCCGCTTGATCTTGCCCGCCGCGGCCATTTGTTCCATTTCCACGTTGGTAAGCACGTTCTTGAATTTGCCGTATCCCAGGTGCTCCAGCTTCGAGGCGTCATAGGGGACCCAGCCGGTGGCCTGGATCACGGCGCCCACCCGCTCCGAAGCGGAACCGTTTTCGGTCTTGATCTCCACGGAGAAAAGCCCGGGCCCCCCCGAGATCTTTTCCACGGTGGAGGAGGTGTAAACCTGAATATTGGGATGTTCTTCCACAGCCTGTATCAAGGCGTCGGCTCCCGTATCGGTGAGTTCCTTGTAGGGCATTGTGATACGCTTTTTCATCTTGGCGAGGAACCCGCCCAGGCCGGCCTCCTTCTCCACCAAAACGGCCCGATACCCGGCCTTGGCCGTGTCCAGGGCGGCGGTCATGCCGGCGATGCCCCCCCCCACCACCAGGATGTCCTTGGAGTACTCCTCCTCGGCCTGGAAAGGTACCGGCGGTTCCGTGTCGTTGGCCTTGGCACAACCCATCCTGAGGTAGTCTTCGGCCAGCATCTGGGTATCCTCTTCATTGGGCGGCTGACACCAGGCCACCTGTTCCCTCAGATTCACCCGCTCGACGATCTTGTCGGGGCCGAAATCGAACACATCATAATTGACGCGACCCGAACAGGCTGCGATGACGATGGTGTTCACGCCCTCGCCTTCCACGTCTCCCTTGATCAGCTCCACGCCCTCCTTGCCGCACAAGAAAGGATGGTCTTTACAAATGGAGATACCATACTCGTCCGAGACCAGTTCCTTGAGAGGATCCAGCTCCAGGGCATCTCCGATCCCGCATCCCGTGCATATATAAACGCCTGTCGTCTTGTCCATCGAGTTACCTCCTAGCGATTGTTTGAATAGCCTTGAGAGCCGAGGCCGTGGCATCCTGCACCGACGAAGCGACATCGGTGGGCCTTCGGACGCAACCCGCGCCGAAGATGCCCGGCTTTTCGGGATCCAGGGTCAGGAATCCGTAGTCATCGAAGGAGACGTCCGGAGGCTCTTCCAGGGCGATCCCGTTCGGGACCATACCCGTGGCCAGCACCACCATGTCGAAGGTCTCTCGGATCTGCTTGCCGGTCCGGGTATTTTCTCCCTCCAGGAGAAGGTCCCCCGATTCCTCATCCTCGGAGATGAAGGCAATCTTGCTCTTTACGAATTGTATCTTTTCGTCTTCCTGGACCTTGATGTAGAAGTCCTCCAATCGATCCAGGGCACGTATGTCGATGAAGAAGATGGTGGCTTCACCGTCGGGGTACTGCTCACGCAAGTAGGTCGCCTGTTTCATGGAAGCCAGGCAGCAGATCCCGGAGCAGTATGGCAGGTGATTTTCATCCCGCGAGCCTGCACATTGAATAAAGGCCACCTTTTTGGCCTCCTTTCCGTCCGAGGGCCTCACGATCTTGCCGCCCGTGGGACCGTTGGGGTCTGCGAGCCTTTCCATCATAACGTTTGTAATCACGTTGGGGTATTCCCCGAAGCCGTAGTACTCCACCTTGGAGGCGTCATACGGCTGCCATCCGGCGGCCCAGACGATGGCGCCCACCTTCAGGTCGAAGCTGGTTTCCGTCATTTCCAGGTCTATGGCCCCATACTCGCACGCCTCCAGGGCCTTCTTTCCCTCCTCCGTGCCCACGATGGAAGGATCTAGGACATACCGCATGGGAAAGGCAAAGGGGTGAGGCAGATAGGCCGCCTTGATCTTGTCCATTCCGTAATTGAACGGATTGTCGATCTCGGTCTCCACCACCTCCGCACATTTTCCGCAGCATGTGCAGTTTTCGTTTACATAGCGGGGCATGGTCTTGATGGTAACGTCATAGTCCCCCGCAGACCCCTTGATCCCGGACACCTCGGACATGGTAAAAAATCGGAGCCTCGGATTGACTCTCATTCGCTTGAAGTTGATCTCCAACCCGCAATTCGGGGGACAGAGTTTCGGAAAATAGTGATAGATCTGGGCGACCCGACCGCCCAGGTACGGATTCTTTTCCACCAAGACCACGTCGTAGCCGGCTTCAGAGGCCTCAAGCGCGGCGGTGATCCCGCTCATGCCTCCGCCTACAACTAGTATACTCTGGTTCGTCGTCTGTACGTCTGCCATTGGATTCCTCCGGGGTTACATTATTGATCTTTCAGGCAAATGAATTTGGAAAGCCCTATTAGTACAAAAAGCGTATTTCGTCAATATCCATTTTTTCACAGCCGGGAGCAGCCGATTCCGCCGGAAACGGGCACTGACCAAACACACTTGGAAAAGGGGGGAATGACCTAGCGCCCCCCTGAATGAAAAGCTCCAGGCACCATAAAACGGCGCCTGGAGCATCTTTCAGTCAACAGGGATGGTTAGACACCGGGCATGGTCCAGATGTCCTTCTTGAAAAGCTCCCACTCGCCGGAGGC
>JAFDIS010000124.1 GCA_019307945.1 Deltaproteobacteria bacterium
GGATTCAGGAGTGAGACGTACTTGAAGTACGTCGCAGCGACTGGATCCGAAGCGCAACACCGCAGATGCTGCAAAATCGGAAATCCCGGAGGGTTTCAAATTTTGATGATCGAATGAAGACCCACACTCCGCTGAGGCCAACCCCGTTGGATGGTGATTCAGACAGCCTCGTTGCAAGCGATCTCCCTAAAAACAATGAGGAACAGTTCCTCATCAAAATTTGAAACGCTCAATTTGGGTCACAATTAATGAGCCGGCCGTCCCTCCCCCCAGGTTTTCCAAAACCCCGCCCATTGGGCGGCACGCAAGGCCAATCATAATGAATCCCATGGAAAATGCAATTTCTTATGAAAGCCCCGATCGACCCTGATGTTGGGTGATTTGCCACACGGCTATTTGGGCATAACCCCCACCCCAAAGGTCTCAAAAGCGAGACCGTCTCAACGCATCGAACCCAACTTCTCGTTTTTGTTTGTTTTTTCGTGAAGGACCTCCGCCGGCATGAATCTTGCTGTCAATAAATCTATGGTGCGCTCCCGATATTTCCACGGAGGATGACTCGACATGTTTTCATGGGGTAGAAAAAGGGTAAGGGTCTCGACGCGAACGACAGACACCAGCCAGCCCAGGCGTCCCTACGGGAGGGCCCAGCGTCCCACCCTCGGGGATCCTAAAAAAGCGGCCATGGCCCGTATCATCGAAGCCCTGGAAGAACAATTCGAGCGGGATGAGGAAACCACCCCCTAACCCCCGCCAGGCCCTTGAACCCTTCTCGCCGATCGGGTAAGGTGTCCCTCAGCCCACTCAATCTGAGGAGTACACCGTGAAACAGATAAACGATTTTGTCCGTTTCATCCAGGGGCAGGACGAATTCATCCCTGATGCCCACGCCTATGTCCTGGGTCATCCGGACTCGGGAGACCTGACCCTGGTGGACGCAGGACTCATGGGAAAGGCCGATTACAAGATCCAGGCGATCCGAGGCCTGGGAATCGACCCATCCATGATCCGCCGTATCATCATGACCCACACCCACCTGGACCACGTGGGATGTCTGCCTGAAATCCGTCAGGCCCTGCCGGGAGCCCAGGTGTGGATGCATCGCGCCGAGGCGGACCCCCTGGAAAGCGGCGACGAGTCTCATCTTTACGGCATGGACATGTTCCGGCAGATGTGCCGCGCCCAGTACGGAATCACGGAAGGGGCCTTCAGCGCCCCTATCGCCCGAAAACTGGAGGGCGGCGAGACCCTGGACCTAGGCGGTTCCAGCTGGGAGGTCCTCCACGTTCCCGGCCATTCCGCCGGCAGTATCGCCTTATATAACAAGGAAGGTCGAATCCTGGTGGCTGGAGACACGGTATACGCGGATTACGCCATAGGCCGCTTCGATCTCCATGGTGCCAGCGGGGCGGAACTCTACGATTCGTTGATGCTCCTCTCCTCCCTGGATGTGGAAATCCTCCTGCCGGGGCACAACCGGATCGTGGAGGGCCTGGGACCCCGCTATATCCTTGAAACGGCCCGCCAATGGGAGGCGTACTTGAAATAGGGAGAGGGGGAGGGAAAAGAGGATCACCCCCCCCCCGGGAATCCGAACCGCTTCGGGCCCTGTCCGATCCGCCGTGAACCCATGAGAGAAAGGAGAATCGTCATGATGAGACAAGCGAAACTCGTGCTGGCCTGTCTGGTGGTAATCTGCCTTGCCTCGGGCCTGACGCCTCAGTTCTCCCGGGCCAGGACCACCTTCGTGGCCATCGGCACCGGCGGCATCACCGGGGTCTATTACCCCACCGGCGGCGCCATCGCCCGGATGATCAACAAGAAAAAGGCGCTCTACGGTATCTCGTGCAGTTTCGAGTCAACGGGTGGCTCGGTCTTCAACGTGAACGCCGTGATGGCCGGAGACCTGGAATTCGGCGTGGTACAGTCGGACCGCCAATATCAGGCATGGCACGGGCTGGCCGAGTGGAAGACACGGGGGCCCCAGAAGGACCTGCGGTCCGTATTCAGCATCCACCCCGAGTCAGTAACACTGGTGGCGGCCCAAGACGCGGGGATCCGCGGCATTCGAGATCTTCGCGGAAAGCGGGTCAACATCGGGAATCCCGGTTCCGGGCAGCGCCAGAACAGCATCGACGCCTTGCGTGCCGTGGGGCTGGACCCAGAAAAGGACCTCAGGGCCGAAGGAGTCAAAGCGGCCGAGGCGCCCGGGCTGCTCCAGGACGGCCGCATCGACGCCTTTTTCTACACCGTGGGTCACCCGAGCGGCGCCATCAAGGAGGCCACCGCCGGCGCCCGAAAAGTACGAATCGTTCCCATCCGGGGCGTGGAGACCCTGCTCAAGAAATATCCCTACTATGCTCCCGCCCTCATCCCCATGGAATTTTACCCCGGCGCCATCAACAGGGAGGACGTCCCCACCTTCGGAGTCAAGGCGACCTTCGTGACTTCCATCAGGGTCCCTGAGGCTGTGGTATATGCCATAACGAAGGAAGTCTTCGAAAACCTAGAGGAATTCAAGACCCTTCACCCCGCCTACAAGACGCTCACCCCGAAAAGCATGCTCCAGGGGCTCACGGCTCCCCTTCACCCGGGGGCGCGGAGGTATTTTGAAGAGGCGGGACTGCTCCGGTAGGGACCATGGCGCGCGAGCCCGGTGAGGCGATTCCCGAAACGCACTCGCAGGAAACGGACCTGATCCGCAGGCTTTCGGGATTTGAAGGAGGCCTGGTGGTGCTGGTGGGCTGTCTCTGGTCTGTCTTTCAACTCTCCGTGGCGAGTTGGCTCATCCTGGACAGCCTCTTCGTACGCGCCATCCATTTGGGGTTTGCGGTCCTCCTGGTCTACCTCCATTATCCTTTCCTGGGAGGCAAGGCCTCGGGGCGCGGCTTCGGGCCTTCCGAGCACCGCATCCAGGCCGCGGACTACATTCTGGGGGCTGCGGGGGCGCTTTGCGCCCTTTACATCCTGATCGACTACACAGGCATCACCCAGCGTTACGGTGCGCCCGCCACCCGCGACGTGGTCATCGGGCTGGGGCTGGTTATTTTGCTCCTGGAAGCGTCCCGAAGGGTCATCGGGCCCGCCCTGCCGATGATCGCCTTGATCTTTTGCCTCTACGCCTTCCTCGGACCCTACATGCCGGATGTAATCGCCTTCAAGGGGGTGAGTCTGCGGCGTTTCATGGGGCAGATCACCATGTCATCGGAAGGCATCTACGGCATTCCCCTGGATGTCTCGGCCACCATCGTGTTCCTGTTTGTGCTTTTCGGGGCCATGCTGGAAAGGGCAGGGGCGGGCCGATTCTTCATCCGGCTCGCCCTGAGCATCCTGGGACCTTTCAAGGGTGGCCCGGCCAAGGCGGCCATCATGGGCAGCGGGCTCACCGGTATGGTCTCGGGATCGAGTATAGCGAACATCGTCACCACCGGCACCTTCACAATCCCCCTCATGAAGAGGGTCGGCTATCCAGCCAAGAAGGCCGCCGCCATCGAGGTGGCGGCCAGTACGGACGGGCAACTGGCCCCCCCCATCATGGGGGCTGCGGCGTTCATCATCGCAGAGTACGTGAACGTGCCCTATCTCGAGGTGGTCAAGGCAGCCGCCATACCAGCCTTCGCCTCCTACGCCGCCCTTTTTTACATCTCCCATATCGAGGCCTCCAAACTGGGCCTCAGGGGCATACCCCGGGAGGAACTGCCGCCCTTTTTCAAGACCCTTCTGGGAGGACTCCATTTCCTGATTCCTCTGGGCTTTCTCCTCTACCAGCTCATCGTCCTGCGGCACTCGCCCAAGGCCGCGGCCTTCAACGCCATTTGGGTCATGGCCGCCATCATGCTCCTGCAGGGGCCTGTCCGAGCCGTTCTGCGCAAGGAACCACCGATTCCCGCCCTGTGGACGGGTTTGGTCGATCTAGTCTCCGCCCTGGCTGCCGGCGCCCGAAACATGCTGGGCGTGGCCATGGCCACGTCGGTGGCGGGCATCATCGTGGGCATTGTGGCCCTGGGACTGGGGGGCCTCATAAACCAGGTGGTGGAAGCCGTATCCATGGGCAACATCTATCTCATGCTGCTCATCACCGCCCTGGCCAGCATGATCGTCGGGATGGGACTTCCCACCACGGCAACCTACATCGTCATGGCCTCCCTCACCGCGCCCGCCATCGTGGCCGTGGGCGGCGCCTACGGGTTCGAGGTCCCACTCATGGCGGCCCACCTCTTCTGCTTCTTCTTCGGGATCCTGGCCGACGACACACCGCCGGTGGGACTGGCGGCATATGCCGCGGCAGCCATCGCGCGTTCCGCCCCGGTCCCCACGGGGATCCAGGGTTTTATGTATGATATCCGCACGGCCATCCTGCCTTTCATGTTCATCTTCAACCATGATCTAATCCTGCACGGGATCGGGAGTTGGAGCCAGGGTTTCCTGGTGTTCGCCATGGCATGCGTGGGAAACTTCGCCTTTGCCTCGGCCACGCAGGGTTGGGTGATCACCCGAAACCGGCCTTATGAAATTCCTCTGCTGCTATGCGTCACCCTCGTCATGATGCGGCCGGAGCTGGCGGCGGGCTGGTTGGGGCTCGGGCCCGAAGATCGGTATTGGGCCTACCTCCCCGGGCTGGTCCTATTCGGGATAGTCTACCTCATGCAGAAAAAAAGGAGGGCATGAAAACACAGAGAACATCTCGGAAAAAACGGGCGGGACGTCTTTTCCAGGGCGCGATCAGGCCGCGCCGGGTTTTCGGCGCCTCAGGAAGCACTCCGCCACGTGCCGGGCGATGAGGGGCGCGTTTCCACCGGCCCGGTTGTTGACGATGACACTGACCCGCACCCCTTGCTCCATGGCCCGGGCCGCGATATCCGCCGACTCTTCAACCATGGGAGCACTCATCATCCCCTCCACCAGGGCATCGAAGGGATGGGCCTTTGCGTATGCCTCCTCGTAGCGCATACCCCTGGGAGTCCATGAGACGCAGTACCAGGTGCCCGTCCCGGTTCAGGAACCTTCTTCCGCCCCGGGCGAACTGCCGCTCGAGAGAGGGCAGCCAGGTCCAGTGGGAGAGGACCTGCCCCAGGCCGTGTCTTGCAAAGACCTCCAGGACCGCTCCGCCCAGCAGGGCCTCGGTGCGGAGCTCCACCATGGAGGCGCCGAGATTCACGCGGGCCTGGACCCGGACAGGAGGGGCCTGCGGCTCGGGGTTGATGACCTTAACACCGGCCAATGAAAACCCCAGAGGTTTTTCCACTTCCCTTGCCTTCAGCCTCAACCGCCCCTCGTCCACGGGGACCAGCCTGCCCGTGGCCGCCGCCCCCCCCCCGCATCCGCTTGGGGGCGTGCCGTCAGTCCAATTCCAAGGTGTTTTTCTGAATACCCAAGTCGGTGTGGGCCTCCCGCAGGAAGAGCCCTTTGTCCTTGAAAGGAAGCCAGACCAGCAACCCTTCCCGGAGGTCCAGTTGGGCCCCGCGCACCGTCTCGATCGTCTTTCGCGCCCTGCTGGGCGTCATGGAATAGAGGATCTGCTGGGCCATTTCCATGGCCTCCCCCAGCGGGAGCCATACATCCGCCGCGCGGATCTCCCGAAACTCGCCGGGGCACGCCTCATCGAACAGGGGCTGTTGACGCGTCATTCGGGCTGCGAACTTGTCCACAGCCGCCGGATTTCGAATTCGAAAGGCGGGGACATAGAATCGGATGGCTCTTTTCCTCAACTCCTCCCGGTCCTGGACCTTAGGCAGGGGAAAAAGGGTGTAAAAATCGTCCAGGGTCCTGTAGGTGCGCTCCGGGCTCTTGATACGCACAGTAAGTCTCCAGAAAGGGAGAAAGGTCCATGCGTCAATCTTTTCCCCGACCCCTTTCAAAGAGACGCTATATGCCACCTCGCGGTATTCGCCCCCGATCTCCTGCCAGGCCCTGCCGCACGTCCTGCAAAGGTGGATGCGGGTGTGAGGCCTGAAGGGCAGATCCCAGCCGCAGTTGGGACACCGGTAGGGGATGAAACTGAGCGGCTTGACCGGAATGCGCCGATCCGCGCCCTCTTCCGGGGAGGTTTTGGGCAGTGCGCCCCGCACCACTTTGTGGGAGACCGCGTCCACCACCACCGTGTTTTCCCTGTTTCCCTGAACCATGTAAACGTAGAAAGGAAAATAAATCAGGGAGTAATTTTCACCCACCAGGTTGGCGCGCGAAAACTCTACCCTCTCCGTGGACCCGTCGAGGCTTGGCCCCGGGTTCTGAAGTGCGATCTTGACCGCTTCGGCAAGGGGGATCTCAGCCGGCAGGATAAGGGCTTCACGGCCCATTTTCTCCTCGCTATAAGGATGAAGCGGCATGACCTGCGCTCGAAGGCCCAGTGATATCATGGGCCACCGGGAGGCCTTGAAACAGGGGAACGTCCGATGATAGGCCACGGCCCGCAGCTTCTTGAAAAGGTCGTAGGAAGTTGCCCCATAGAGTCCCCGCTCCACCTTTCTGCCGAACACCCACTCGAAAAGCAATCCCCGCACGCGCCAGTAGGGAGCGTAGACCAGGCGGGGGTCCCTGACCCGGACCCGCTTTCCCTTTTTGGCGTAAGCCTTGAGAAGGGCCCTTCCCACCTGAGCCAGGGTCCCTTTGGGAGGGAAAAAGAAGGACTGAACATCATTGCGTCCCGTGGGCTTGAGCACGGTATCGCAATACTCGCAACGGAACACGAAGTCGTCTTCGTCCAGATTCACCAGTCCGCCGCACTGGGGACAGTCAAGCGCGATCTCCATGGGCTTCGCTACCCTATGGCCTTTTGGAGGGATCGAAGGGAGTGCTCCAGGGCGCTGATCTCCTCTTCCAGGGCCTCGACGGCCATGAGCTGATGCGGCCTGACGGAATGGGCGGGAAGGGCAGCCTCTCTCTCGCGCAGTTCTTCCCTGGCCCGTGCAATCGCCGCCTCCTGTTCCTTCTTGCGGTCCCGAAGCTCCGCCTCGGCCCGCCGGACTTCCCGGACAAAACGGGCCACCCGATCGAAGTCCTTTCGGAATCGGACTGGACTACCATGGGGGTCTGTGACGTTGGTCCCGGTGCAGCTGTCGACCCCAGCAGGTACGACCTTCAGAAGTGCTTCATAAACGTTTTCCGGGGACAGACCCCCCGCCAGAATCACGGGGATGCGGCAGGAATTGACGAGGTCTGCGGCGATCTTTCGGTCCGCCGTCTTCCCGGTAATGCCGATATACCCGGCAACAGGCTCCCCGCCCAGCCAGGTGTCGGCCAGAAAAAAATCGGTCACCGGTTCCAGCTCGCGGGCCACCTGGAGTGAGGCCGCCTCACCCCGGTGGCCGGACTCCGGCACGGGAATGGAGCGGATGATTCCGATTTCAGGGTAGCGTTCCTTGACCCGTGACTGATACTCCAACAACCCATCCAGGGACCGGGCGGTTCCCTCTTCATCCAGGAGGCTCTCGCAGAAATGGATGAGGGCGGGGCGGTAAAAGTCCAGGGCCCGAAATAGGGTCTCTTGATCTGCAAACAGGGGGATAAGGCTGCTCTTGCCCCCTGCGGCCTCAGTGACCCTCACCACCTCCCGCAGGGCCGGGACCCGCCACTCCTCGCCAGAGAGCAGGACGCTTCCCACATGGTCCACTCCAAGGGCCACACACCGTTCCGCTTCCTCGGGAGTCTGTATTTCGTAGATCTGAACGATCATTCCCTCTCAATATCCCCCCTTGATCCCTTCCACGCTCCTTGTGGGGAGCCAGCCCCGCCTCTGGTCTCCCAGGCTGATCAGGCTCCATGATCCCTCGTTCCGTTCCCGGACCACAACGGTCCCCTCGTGAAGATTGAAAAGGACCGTGTCGCCCTTATCCGGTCCCGCGCGGACCGGGACCTCGCGTTCCAGGACGACGGCCCGATGATCCCACGAGACCCGATACCATTTCAACCCAAAAGAGATCCCCGCCAGGAGCCAGAACACCAGGACCAGAAGCACGGCATAGTAACTCCACTCGGATCTGACCGACAGCCGAATCAGAAGCAGACCCCAGAATATGACGTTCAAGACGGCAAAACCCAGAAACGCCTCCCGGAGGCTCAAGGAGTCCACCCAAAAAAAGGCGCTGTCAACGAAAGTGCCGCTCTCGGGCGCCATATCCACCACGCGCGCCCGTGCCTGCCCGAGGTTGAAATCGAGGTCCGCATCCCGCGGGATCAAGAGCCTCGCACGCTCGTAATTCAGGATGGCTTTTCCCAGCCGCCCCAGCCTGAAATAGGCGTTGCCCAGGTTGTAGAAGACGTGCCCACCGGCCCGGCCCTCAGAGGCCAGCGATTCGTACCCTTGCATCGCATCCTGAAACCTTCCGTCCCGGTAGGCGCGGTTGGCCTCGAATAAGCGTTCCTCCGCGGTCCCCTCCCCCGCCCCGGCAAGGGGCCGCAGGATCGTAAGGAGAGCGATCAAGATCACAGGAACGGATAGTCTCACCGTGAATCCCTTTCGATCCTCTGAACGGTTTCGACCACAAGCGGTCCCATATCGCACACATCCCCCCCCCGCCCCGTAAAAACGGCTCTTTCCAGTTCCCCCACCAGGCTTGCGGCCTGCTCGACGGTTTCCGCGCTTATCCCGTTTCGTGTCAGGATCGTCCGGGTCTCTTCGGAAGTCAGGGCACCCAGGGCCAGGCCGAACCGCTCGTTTACATAGACACGGAAGGCCCCTGAGAGTTCCTCCGCCGTAAGGTTTCGCCTCCGGCATGCGGAAACGGCCTTTCGCGCGGCCCGCCTGGCCGTAACCGCCGCCGAGGCCTTCCGACCCCTGGCCCTCAGTCTCAGGCCCAAGGACGCAACCAGGTAGATGAGCCCGGGGGCCAGAAGGACCGCTGCGGCAAACGGGCCGGTCATATTCAAAGGCCTTGCCTCTCTCAGCACGGAAACCGCCGTGTGTGGAGGGAGTATATCCCTGCCCAGGACCTCGATGGCCTGTTTTGCACCGGCCCTCTCAGTGGTTCCCGCGCCCGGCTGGGCCCCCGGGGAGGATCCTTCCGCCTTCCCCGCAAGGGCGGTGAGGATCAGGGGTTCGGTCTCGGCCTCCCGGTAGGCACCCACCTCAGGGTCGAAGAAACCCACCTTCAGGGCGGGCAGAAGGATCCGTCCCTCTTTTTCCGGGACCAGGGCCCATTTCATGGTCTTGGATCCCCCGATGCCCAGGCGCGCGTCCTTTTCTTCCTTCAGCAGGGGCCGATCCGCATATACCTTGAGCCCTTCCCGGGTGGGAAGCTCTAGATCGGGGATTCGGAGGACATTCCCCCTGCCTTGAACGACCACGGTGAGAGTTGCCGATTCCCCCGCCCTGACCCGGCGCGGCTTGAGTTCCGCGCGAATGCGAAAATCGCCCACCAGGCCGCTGAAATCAGAGGGCCTGCCTTGATCCGGAAGGGGCAGGACCTGCAACTGCAGTGGCTCGCTTGAAAGAGTCCGGGGCCTGGGCGAGGAGAAGAGGGGATCATCAAAAAATCCGAAAGCCCCGGGACGCTTCCCGGTTTCGTGCACCATGAGGTTCATTTTGGCAGGCCTCACACCGAAAAGGCCCGGGGAGGAGGGAATCAGGGCATAGCGGACCTCCAGCACCCGGTACGTCTTGCCGTTGTAAACCCCTTCGTATTCCGTGGGCTCGGCCAGTTGTTTGAAGGTCCAGGCGTTCGACTCCGGGAGTCTCAGGGAAAGATCGCTGACGGGCACCCTTCGATACAGCTTGAGGATGTAAAGGGTCTGCCCATGCACATACGCCTTTGCCGACGAAAGGGAGGCGCTCAGGAAAAGAGGGCCTCGTTCATCGCCCGAATCAGGCGGGCCCTGGACCACTTCCAGGGTCTTGGTGCCGCTCCGGTATGTGTGGCCGTCAAGTGTGACCCGGGCAGGACCGATCCGAAACGCTCCGGGCCCCTTGGGCTCCAGCATATAGCCGAACTCCACGCTGGAATCCACCTTTCCGTTGCTGATGCGCACGCTGCTCGACGTGCCGGTCCGCCGTACCTCGAAGGGCTCCAGCCCGGCCACCACCGGAACGGGAGACCGACCTCTCACCCCGGAGACCCGAACGATCATCCGGACCGACTCGCCCACGGAGACCTTGCTCCGGTCAAGAACAATGCGCACCGAATAGTCGGCCCCGCAGGCCTCCCACCGTGGGACCAGCACCTGGGTGAGCGCCAGGGCCAGAAACCATGTTTTGAGGCGACGCACAACCATCCATCCGATCCTCACCAATCCTTGCCCGAGGGGGGACCCACGCCCGCCTTTTCCCGGAGCAGAAAGCGCGCAAGGCCGCCCGGGTCCTCCCGCACGTTATCCAGCAGGGCCCGGGCCTCGCCTGGACTCATGGAGCCTGAAAGGG
>JAFDIS010000025.1 GCA_019307945.1 Deltaproteobacteria bacterium
TGTAGGGCGGGCAGGAGCCGTTGCCTTCCTTCAGGCGCATCTCCACAAAGTTGCCCCTTTTCACCTGAAGGGTGCCGCTCAGAACGACGATCTTGGGCGCCTCCCCGCTGCACAGGCAGTCCGTGCGCCACCCTTCGGGACGCTCGTAGTTGCCCGAAATCGTAGCCGCGGCCCCTGCACCACACTCGGCACACAGGACATCGCAGGGTATCAACAGGGGCAGCAGGGAAAGGAGGAGGAGGAGGGCAAACAGCGCAAACAGGTGTGAACAAAGCATGAGGACAGGGGGCAGGGAGGACCCCTTCCGCCTGGGGCAGGGTGGCTGAAACGCGGGAAAACGCACCGGGAGCCGCAACAACCGCAACAACAACATCAGGGCCATCACAAAACGAGAGGGAAGAAGGTCAATGGTAAACGAAGTGCTTTAGTAAACGATAGAATCCTCTACTAAAGCATCACAACGCTGTCAAGAAAAATAGGGGTTAGAATTGGGGGTCCCCTGCGATCGCCTGCCAGGTCCCCCAAAAACCCCTCAGACGGGCATATCTGTCGCCTTACACATCCTTTCATGCCCGCGCCTTTGCCGGGTCCTTTGAATGCACGGTTGAAAATGGAAAAATCGTGGGCATCCCCATGCACAAAAACTCTCTGAAATATAGAAGCACCGTCAACAACGGCGCAGGAGAGGACAAATGCGTCTACCATGTCCGAGACCCAGGGGCGTTTTCAACGCTGGACTTCCTCTATTGGCCCTTTACGCCCTGCGTAGACGTAAGGCGTAACAACCTCCTGTCAATCCTGTAGATCCTGTCTGGTGAAACCCTTCTTCACTACAGAATAAATCATAAATCAAAATCCGACCCAAGGACACAAGAACACTCCGAGGCGCGAACCACCCATCCCTTCGGCCGCAAGGAAACCAAGAAAGGCATGAAAACATGGATGTCCCCATTTTTTCCCCTCTCGCAGGGGACAAAAAACAGGCGGTCAACCTTATTTAACGGGTTGACCGCCCCTCATGTTGAATCCGCTATGTCACAAAACTGTCACAAATTGAATTCTCGTTTTTCGCCCGCTCCGTAACTCCTTGATTTTTCTGGTCGGGACGCGGGGATTTGAACCCCGGACCCCCTGAACCCCATTCAGGTGCGCTTCCAGGCTGCGCTACGTCCCGCGACCGAATCATAAAATTCTATATCACTTCTTGTTTTTGTCAAGCCGTAAAATATCTTGTTTCGGGCCGAACATGCCCGCCAAGGCACTTGTCAAGGGCACGCCAGCCCGGTATGATAGCCTGCATTTTTGCGGGGCGATCCCGCCCATGATGTTAGGCTGCGTTCCCCAAGCCCTTTGCGGATGTATGCCTCTGACGGAATCATCCAAGCGGTGCCTGCGAACGGCAGGCCCTTAAGATTCATCCGGGAGGAAACGCCAATGGCCGCGAAAACGGCGATGATAATAGAAAAGGACGAAGGTCTCACAAAAGACCTCTTGTCACTCCTTGAAGAAAACGCCTTCCTTGTAAAGATATACCACTCAATAGATGACGCCCTGGGAGCCCTGGCGAAACAGCCGGAACAAATCGTCTTCCTGGGCCATCCCCGGGATGCCTCGTCACCGTTTGAGGCCCTTGACCGGATGGTTCGGGCCCACCCTTTCGCATCCATCATCCTGGTGACGGAACTCGCCCCGGACGAAGTTGAAGAAAAAGCGGAGGGTTACGGCATTATGGGAAGCCTGGGATGGAAGGCCTCCCCTGAAGAGCTCGCCTCCTTACTGGACCAATATGAAAAGATACGAAATATGATGAACGAATCGGATCCCTCCGCCGCTACTAAAAGCCACGAGCCCTGAAGATCCATTCCGGAAACTGAAAAATCGGCCCGGGGCGCGCCAGGGTCCCCGGAGCGGCAAGACAGTGACGATGAGCCGCCTGGACTGCATCAGCAACCGCAATTTCAAAATCCTCACCGCCTATCTCCAAAGCATTGGACTGGATGAAGGCCGGCTTTTCGATGGCCTCTCCTACCCCGAAGGGCAGTATGAATCTGCGCGGGACTTCTTCCTGGACGAAGATGAATGGACGACCTACGAAAATTTTGAAACCATATTCAGGCGTGCCAGGAAACGTAGCGGAGATCCCGCTTTCTATTTCCGTTGCGGCGCATCTTCGGGACCCCTGCGTTCGTGGGGTCGATTCAACACTTTCGTGAGGATCTTCGCCACTCCCAATGACGGGTTCAGGAGACTGCCTTTTTTCAATCGACATTTCAACGACACCAAGGAGATCGAAATCATCCAGCCCCCCGCGCCCGATCCCCGGAGCAGGAAGATCCGGACTCTCTTGAAGGTGCGCTTCCACGAGGACGTGGACCCCAACCGAGACTATATCGGAGACCCGCTCCTGCGGGGGATCCTCTCTTCCATCCCGGCCATCTGGGGCAAACCGCCCGCCCTTATCCGCCAACCCCTGAACCCCTATGACCCCGTGGTACTGTTCAACGAAGAACCTGAATTCAAACCCTTCGCCCTCCGCGTCCGGCGGGAGGGTGACGCCCTGACTCTGGAAGACCCTGACGGAGCGGGCCGCGTGCCCTTTGCGCATAAGGTCTGCCTGGTGCCCGAGATCGTTCAGGACCGCATGGTCTTCCTGGGCCGCTACACCCGGGAAATACCCTCATCCCTTGACGCCCCGGGCCGGGTCGAGGCCTTTCTCATCACACGAACCGTTTGTTCGGGAGACCGCATCCTCGTCAAGTCCGGTGAGATCTTCCAGGCCCCCTATTTCGTACTGGAGGTCACCTATGAACCCTTTTCTCTTCTCAATCGCTTCACCCAGTTCCTCTCTCCGAAGCGCCAAAGAGGAGATCCGGACGTCGAGCTCTCCGAGACCGTGGATCAACTGCGACACAGCATCGCGGCAAAGAACGACGCCTTCCGGGCGCTGGAAAAAACAAACGCTGAGCTGAGGGAGGCCAAGCTGCGCCTGGACGAATACGCCCAGGCCCTGGAGCGCAAGGTGGAAGAACGCACCTCGGAGCTCCAAAAGGCCAGAGAAGAGCTTCTGAATCTCAACCGTAACCTGGAGGCCCGCGTCCGGGACCAGTTGGCCCAACTTCAGAGATACAATGCCTTGCGAAGATACCTTTCTCCCAACCTTGCCGAACAGATCCTGGCCCATGGGGGCACGCTGGACCCCAAGTCGCGCAGGAGGATGATGACGGTTGTCTTCTCGGACATCCGGGGTTTTTCCGATCTGGCCGACAGCGTGGAGCCTGAAGAACTCTTTCATCTCATGGACCGCTACCTCGGTGAAATGATCCGGATCGTCCACCGCTGCGAAGGAACCCTGAACAAGATCATAGGAGACGGACTTCTGGTGTTCTTCGGCGATCCGGTCCCTGTGGAAGACCACGCACGGCGGGCGGTCTCGATGGCCGTGCAGATGCAGCGGAGGGTGGAGGCACTGCGGGCGGAATGGCGATCCCTGGGTCATGAGCTAGCCGTGGGCATCGGGATCAACACCGGGTACATGACCGTGGGCAGCATCGGACCCGATACCCACAAGGACTACACGGTGATCGGCAACCAGGTCAACATCGCATCCAGGCTGGAATCGCTCGCGCAGGGCGGGCAGATCCTCATCAGCGAGAGGACTTACGCCCTTGTAAGGGAAGAGGTCCGTGTGGAGCAGATGGGAGAGGTCCGTGTAAAAGGTATTCACTCGCCCGTGATGATCTACAACGTGGTGGACATGCCGGCCCTGAACGAGAAGGCCGGCGCGTAAGCAGCGGACGGAGGGGCCGGGAACTCCCGGGGGAATCGCAAAATAGCTCCCCGGAGTTCTTGGAACTTGCACGTTGAAATGCCACGCGCCATCTGTTATGTACCTGTTGGTCATTGGATTTTCGGGATTTCGGGGCAAGGTGGGCTCTCCGTCCACGGGACGCCCCCTTCTCAACCCTTCGCGCTTGAAGGGATCGACGGGACTATTCTTGATGGGCGAGGACATTGTACTGGATGTGCTGGGCAACACCGGCTGCTTTTCCCTCGAGGGGGAGAGCAGCGGATACATGTTGACCTTCAATGGATCCCGGTACCTCCTTGAATGCGGCTCCCCCGTCTTTGCCACCCTGGGTCACCACGGTATAGAAGAAATCAAGGGAATCTTCGCCACCCACTCTCACGAAGATCACCGGAGATGGTTTACGGACATCGCGTTGTTCCGGTTCTATGACGCAAGGAGCTCTCAAAAGCTCAAATTGATATCCACCGAAACCATCCTCGAGGAGTTTCACAAGAACTCCAAGGGCGCCCTTGAACGCTCTCTTTCGGAAGACAGCAAGAGAGTGATCGATATCCCTTATCATGAGATGGTGGAAGAGTGCATCATCGGTCCCCGGAGCCTTTACCGGATCAGGCTTGAGAAGAGCCCGGACGGTGGGTACCGCTACGTGATCCGGGACCGAGACGGATCCCTGGTCGGGCCCGAGAAGGCCAAGATCTTCATCAATCCGCGAGCCAACAGGCCGCGAATGCTGTTCAAGGACGATGAATCGGGGCTCTGGGTGGAACCGGAGAGCTATTATCCCTTCTCCTCCACCGAGTTTTACGAAGTTACGGCCAACGAGTTCGTGGACGAAGAGGCCCGGTTGCGGGTAAAAGCGGTCAAGGCCCCTGTCTGGCACGGCGTGCCTTCCGTGGCCTTTCGATTCATGACCGAGAGGAACAGCCTTTTTTTCAGCTCGGACACGGTCTACAAACCTTCTCTCTGGAAGGAACTTTGCGAGACCCGCAGGCCTCAAAATTTCGACCGTGTGAACCGCAGGGAATTCGAAGAGAGTGCGGTGATCTACGGGGACATCAACGATTTCATTGAACTTACCTGGAGCCGAGAGCGCTACGAGGCCGCCCTTTCGGCGTACAAGGGATCCGTAGTGATCCACGATGTGGCCCGCAAGAACAGCGTCGTCCATACGGACTACGAGGACATCGGCAAGGCCCCCATCGAAAAACTCATCTTTACCCACACGCCGGACAATCTGACCGCCTTGAGACCCATCCTCAAGTCCGGCAAGCGGATCGTGATTCGAGACGGAGAGGCGCATGAATCCGTGCGCGGCATGCTGTACCCGCTGGACGCGGATGTCTATGTCAAGCACTTTTCCGGATACTGGGTGGGGTATGCCTCGCCGGAAGGGGCCTACAAGGTAATCGAGGAAGGGGGCCTGTTGGGGGTGGTGAGCGTGGAAACACCGGGAGACCCCCTCGTCCGTGTGGATCTTTACTGCGACATTGACGGGGAATACTATCCGCCGCCCCGGGATCCCCGCGGCATCTACCGGACCCGTCCGGACGGCAAGGTGGAGGAGGTCGTCTACGGGAAAAAGAAGAGTACCGGCCGGGTCGTCCAGGGCATGAGAAACCGGCTGTCAAGGGTCGCAGGTACGGAGTCATCACGCTCTCCCACCATCGCCCTGCGCTGAAACTTGCAGCCGGAACGATTCCAGGGCAAGGGCCGGGGGCCCGCGACGCCGACTGAAAACAACATCTTTGCCCGGCTTTGACCGGTTCCCGGCTCTATCATGCGCCACAAAAGGCTTTCAGAAGCTGAAATCGCGACCCATGCCCACACAAGAAATCGATCAGATCCGACCCGGCCGAAATCACAAGGGAAATTTGGACCCACGCCCCCCTGCCCGCCACCGTCCCGCAGGACCGGCGTGCACCCCGGTTGCCGATCTAGTTTTTCCTTGACACATAGTTACGATATAGCTAGATTGTAATCACATTAATCTGCTTTGCGACGGATGTTCCTTTTGGATCCGGAGCGATTGATTTTGCTGCGAGGCGGACACGGTCCAAAGAACGCCGGTCCCATGGTGGCGATTTTGGATTAACAAGGAGTAACATCGACCCCCCGCCCCGGCGGGCGTAAGGGCCGGGCGACTTCCACCGCGCCCGCCGTTCCCGGCGGGATTTGGATTGAGGTCATTTCATCAAGGGGTAAAAAATGAGGTACGCTGAGACAGGGTTTAACTTGGAAATCGATTTATCCCGCGGAAGCATAGAGCGGGTGGAGACCGATCCGCGGGACACGGAACTCTATTTGGGGGGACTTGGAACGAACACCAAGATCTTGTGGGACCGCGTTCCGCCTGAAGTCGAACCCTTTTCCCCTGACAATCTCCTTATATTCAGCGCAGGCCTCCTGTGCGGCACACCCGCCATCGGATGCAATCGTACAATTGTCTCCACCATTTCGCCCCAGACCCTGTTGATGGCCTTTTCCATGATGGGCGGCTTTTGGGCGCCGGAATTGAAATATGCCGGATATGACAAGATCATTTTCCGGGGCAAATCGCCGGACCTGGTCTATTTGTGGATTCACAACGACCAGGTGGAAATCCGCGATGCATCCCACCTGGCGGGCAAAGGCGCCATTGAAACCGCCGAACTGATCAAACAGGAATTGCAGGAGCCCAGGGCCCAGGTGGCGGCCATCGGGCTCGCCGGGGAGAACAGGGTATATTTTGCGTCCATCGAGCAGGGAAGGTCCAGTGCCAGCCGGGGCGGGATCGGCGCGGTCATGGGGGATAAAGGGATCAAGGCCATCGCTGTCCGGGGTACCAGGGACATCAACGTCGCGCGGCCCGATGAATACATGGAACTCTGCAATGAGGTGATGGATTACATCAAGTGGCGCAATGAGCATCCCATCCCCGGCGTCATGCCCATCCTGGCGGGCCTGGGCTCCCCGCAGGAGATGGCTGTGCACGACGAGAAGTGGCACACTGAGAATTTCATGTGGGGGAACTCCCGTCTTCGGAGAAAGGGCTTCTGGAACGAAGAGATCGAAAAGCAATGGACGCAGACCCTGGAAAGCGCCCGGAAGCGGCTCATCAGTTGCTACAACTGCCCCATGAAATGCGGGGCGACCCTCACCCTGCCCGGTCTCCCCACCTATATGATGAAATGCTTCTCCAAACTGACCTACACCATGGCGGCCATGTCGGATCTGGAGTTCGGGTTGAGAATCGCTCAGAGGGCCACGGAATACGGAGTGGACGGCTACTCGACCCCGCAGGTGATGGCCTTTGCCGTGGAGCTGTACGAAGACGGCATCCTGACGGACGAGGATATGCCCGGATTTCCAGCGGACAATGAGGAGCGGTTCTACTGGCTGCTCGACAAGATCGTGCGGCGCGAGGGGATCGGGAACGTCCTGGCCGACGGCACCTATTGGGCGGCCAAGACGATAGGCAAGGGCGCGGAAGAATATGCCCATAATACAATCAAGAAACATGAACAACTTCCTCTCAAGCTCTCCATGTTGAACCCCATCTACTTCCTGATGTATTCCACGGGGGAGAAGATCAACATCACTCAGATCGAAGGCCAGTTTCCCCAGGCCCCCTTCCCCAAGAGGGAGCAGCGGGAGGAGTTCGTGAAGGACTGGTTTCAGGTCCCCGATGATCGATTCAAACAATACTTCCTGGACTGGGAGCCGCGGGGTGAAAAGTCCATCCCCTTCTATCCCACACCCCGGATGTGTTGTGACATCGTGGACTGGCAGGAAAGAATGCATTACATCGACGACGCCCTCGGCATGTGCGCGGGCCTGTCTTCCTTTCCCCTGAAACCGCCCTACCACATCCATAATTATCCCAAATTCATCTCCGCCGGGGCCGGGATCGACATGGATGAGGAAAAACTGACCCAGGCCACCAAGAGGTATCGCACCCTGGTGAGGGCCGTCAACATCAGGCGGGGCATGAGGCGAAAAGACGAAAAGCCCCCCCAGGACCACTGGAAAAAGCGGTTTCCGGAACTCGAAAAGGAACTCCTGGACACCTACTACGAATACAAAGGCTGGAACGAGGAGGGTATTCCCACCAAAGAGACCCTGAACGCACTGGACCTGGATTACGTGGCTGAAGACTTCATCGGGAGGGGCATCCTGAAGGACGAGTAGCAGGGACCTTCCGAAAAGACCTCGGCGTTAAAAAAAGTTAAGGAATTAGGATGAAAAGGTGGTAGCCGCGATGGGTGAAAAAACAAAGAAGGTCATCAAGACGATCAAAGTGGATGTGGACAAATGCAACGGTTGCCGTGCCTGTGAAGTCGTCTGTTCCGCATTTCACGCCACTCCCAAATACAGCAGCAACAACCCTGGAAGGGCCCGCATTCGCGTGCTTCATGACCCGCTGAGAGACATCTATGTGCCCGTGTATGCGGGGGAATATGTCGCAGCCGAGTGTATGGGCAGGGACAAATATGTGATCGACGGAAAGGAATATGAAGAATGCGCCTTCTGTCGCGCCTCCTGCCCTTCCAGAGACGCATTCAAGGAACCCGATTCGGGCCTCCCGTTGAAGTGCGACATGTGTGAAGGAGAAGAAGAACCCCTGTGTGTGAAATGGTGCCTGGCCGACGCCCTGACCTATGAGGAGCGGGAAGAAGAAATAGAAGAGCAGGAAGAAATAGAGGAACTGGAGATCGGTCTGGAGGCCCTGGCGGAGAAATTCGGCCTGGACAAGATCATGGACACCGTTGTGCGCATGTCGAATAAAGAGTAACGAACCAAACCGATGAAGAGGCCTTGAGAAAACAGTGGAGACGGCAGTTCCGTACAAAGAGATCATCGATGTCATCAAGGAGAGCGGCGGGGAGGCCTTCAAGAGATGCTTTCAATGCGGCCTCTGTGATGTGGTTTGCCCGTGGAACAGGGTCAGGTCCTTCAGTATGCGCAAGATCGTGCGGGAGGCCACTTTCGGTCTGACGGAGATCGAAAGCGAAGACATCTGGCGTTGCACCACGTGCGGCAGGTGCCCCCAGCACTGCCCGCGGGATGTGAGGCAGATCGAATCCGGTGTGGCGCTACGCAGGATCGCCACGGAGTACGGGGTATTCCCCCCCTCGGTCAAGCCCGTGCGCACAGCCAGCGCCAGCCTGGTGGGCGAAGGGAACCCGCTTAGCGAAGAGAGGAAGAACCGTGCGAACTGGGCTGAAGGTCTTTCCGTCAAGACCTTCAACGAGGAGATGGAAATCCTCTATTTCCCGGGCTGCTACCCCTGCTACGACCCCAGACTCAAGAAGGTCGCTCGAGCCACCTCAAGTATCCTGAACAAGGCGGGAGTGGATTTCGGAATTCTGGGTACCAAGGAGAACTGTTGCGGAGAAAGCATTCGCAAGACGGGCGAGGAGGATCTGTTCCGGCGCCTGGCCAGGGAAAACATCAAGACCTTCATCGAAAACGGCGTAAAAAAGATCCTGGTCTCATCTCCTCATTGCTATCACACCTTCAAGAATGAATACCCCGAATTCATGGTGCACTTCGAGGTGCTGCACCTGACCCAGTACCTGGCGGAACTCATCCGCGAAGGAAGGCTTCGGCTCACCAAGGAATACGGAAAAAAGGTCACTTACCATGATCCATGCTACCTGGGACGTCACAACGGCATATTCGAGGAACCCAGGGCCGTTCTGCTGCAGATCCCCGGGCTGGAACTGGAAGAGATGCCCGATTCCCTGGCCGACAGTCTCTGCTGCGGGGGAGGAGGAGGCAGGATCTGGATGGAAACACCGAAAGGGGAGAGATTTTCCGACCTGAGGCTGGAACAGGCCATGGGTGTCGGCGCGGAGGTGCTGGTGACATCCTGCCCCTATTGTATATCCAACTTCGAGGACAGCCGAATCACGCTGGATATAACGGAAAACTTTGAAATCAAGGACATCACCGAGGTCGTGGAAGAGGTGATCTAGGGTAACGGCGAGCCCGGGCGGAACAAGCGGCGCGGGCATATGAACGCTGAAGAGGTGATGGAAAAGTGGATAAGGAACGATCGGTGAAAGAGGGGGTTTTGCAGCTTCCCGCTGAATCCGGGATGGCCGGTTTCGGGGACGTCATGGTGGTGGGGGGCGGTATCAGCGGCATTCAGGCATCACTGGACCTTGCCGCCTCCGGGTTCAAGGTCTACCTGGTGGAAAGGGCACCCGCCATCGGCGGCCACATGGCCCAGCTGGACAAGACTTACCCGACCAACGACTGCTCCATGTGAATTCTCTCGCCGAAACTGGTCGAGGTCGGCCGGCATCCCAACATCGAGGTTCTGACTTATACGGAAGTGGACGGCGTAGAGGGCGAAGCGGGAGACTTCAAGGTCCGTCTGATCAGAAAACCCCGGTACGTCATCGAGGACAAATGCACGGGCTGCGGCACTTGCGTCCAGTACTGCCCGGTGGAGTACCCAGATCAATTCAACCAGGAGATCTCCAAGAACAAGGCGGTTCACATCTACTTTGCCCAGGCCATCCCGCTGATCTCCTATATTGATGAGAGCTGCCTGTATCTCAAAGAAAAAAAATGCCGTATATGCGAAGGGGTTTGTCAGAATGAGGCCATAGATTTTCGACAGAAAGAGGAAAGAATCGAGATCAAGGTAGGAGCGATCCTCCTGTCGGCAGGCTACGAGGTCTTCGACCCCAAGATCAAAGGCGACTATGGTTACGGAAAACTGGCCAACGTGGTGACCAGCCTCGATTTCGAACGACTCCTGTGCGCCACAGGGCCCTATGAAGGGCAGATATTGCGTGCCTCGGACAAGAAACACCCCCGGAAGATCGCATGGATCCAGTGTGTGGGTTCCAGGAGGGTGACGCCGGGAGACAACAGTTACTGCTCCGCAGTTTGCTGCACCTATACCCAGAAACAGGTGATCCTCACCAAAGATCATATCCCTGAGGCCGAGTGCACTATTTTTCACAATGACATCCGATCCTACGGCAAGGATTTCGAACCCTATTTCCAGCGGACCCGGGACCTGCCGGGCACCAGGTTCATCAGGAGCTACGTATCCGTCGCCGGAGAAAACCCCGAGACGAAAAACGTCATTATCAGATATGCCACGCCCGATGAGGGGGTCAAGGAGGAGGAATTCGAGCTGGTGGTCCTCTCGGTGGGGCTGAACCCTCCTGCGGGGCATGACGAACTGTCCCAAAAGCTCGGAGTCGATCTCAACGCGCACGGATTCTGCAAGACCCCGCCCTCTAATCCCATGGAGACATCCAAGGCCGGCGTGTTCGTCAGCGGCGCCTTTCAGGGCCCCATGGATATCCCGGAGTCGGTCTTCACCGCCAGCGCAGCGGTCTCCCAGTGCGGGGAATTCCTCGACTATCGACGCGGAAAACTCACCAGGGAGAGGCTTTATGAGACGGAAAGGGATGTCTCGGGACAAGAGCCGCGCATCGGTGTCTTCGTATGCCACTGCGGGGCCAATATCGGGAGGGTGGTGGACGTACCCTCCGTGGTCGAATATTCCTTGACCCTCCCCAATGTGGTGCACGCCCAGGAACAGCTCTTTTCCTGTGCCACCAATTCCGCCAAGGAAATCACGGACACCATCAGGGAAAAGGGTCTCAACCGTGTCGTGGTGGCCGCCTGCTCGCCGCGGACCCTGGAGCCCCTGTTCCGGGACACCCTCAGGGAAGCCGGTCTGAACCAATACTTCTATGACATGGCCAATATCCGGGAGCACAACTCCTGGGTGCACTCCAAGGAACCGGAGGACGCCACCCAAAAGGCCAAGGACATCACCCGGATGTCGGTGGCGAGGGTTCGACATCTCGCACCTCTGGAGGAAATCGAACTGCCGGTCAACAAGACCGCCCTGGTGGTGGGAGGGGGACTGGCCGGCATGACATGCGCCCTGAGCCTGGCCCGGCAGGGGTTTGAGGTTCACCTGCTGGAAAAGGAAAAAGAACTGGGGGGCACGGCACGAAGGATTCATCACACGCTGGAAGGCATGGACGTTCAAGCCTATTTGCGCGACCTCATCGACAAGGTCTATCGACATCCCCTGATTCACGTGTCGCATGAAGCCGTGATCACCGAGGTCTCGGGCTATATCGGAAACTTCACCACCACCGTCAAATGCGAGGGTGGGGTGAAACGAATCAACCATGGTGCGGCGGTCATCGCCACGGGTGCGGAGGAATACAAGCCCACGGAATACCTCTACGGTGAAGACGAGCG
This sequence comes from Deltaproteobacteria bacterium, assembly GCA_019307945.1. Lineage (GTDB taxonomy): Bacteria > Desulfobacterota > DSM-4660 > Desulfatiglandales > Desulfatiglandaceae > B17-G16. The sequence continues at coordinate 12,035 of JAFDIS010000025.1, forward strand.
TGTCCTGACACAGTTGGAGCTTGAGGAGAGGATCGCTGAGAATGAAGAAGAGCTGATCAACGCCCGGAGCCTAGTGATGATCCAGTGCGTGGGCTGCAGGCAGGAGGGCCGAAACTACTGCGCCCGGGTCTGCTGCAGCCAGGCGGTCAAGAACGCCCTGAAACTCAAGGAACTCAACCCCCTGATGGATATCTACATCCTATTCCGGGACATGAGGACATACGGCTTCAAAGAGGACTATTATCGGGAGGCTTCGGAAAGGGAAGTGAAGTTCATCCGGTATGAGCCGGATGACAAACCCCGGGTGGAGCCCGCCGAGGAAGAGGGAAGGCCCGTCTTGCGGGTGACCGCCACGGACCCGATCCTGGGAAAGAGGCTTGCCCTGGATGCGGACTTTCTCGCGCTGTCGGCCGCCGTGATTCCATCGGCCGAGAGCAAGGAGATATCCCAGTTGTTCAAGGTTTCCCTGGGGCCCGACGGTTTCTTCAAAGAGGCTCACGTAAAGCTGAGACCTGTAGATTTCGCCACGGACGGGGTCTTCCTTTGCGGGATGGCACACTACCCCAAGCATATCTCGGAAACCATCAACCAGGCCTACGGTGCTGCGGGTCGAACCGCGGCCCTTCTCTCCCAGGATTCGGTCACCGCCTCGGGCGCGGTTTGTGAGGTGAACGAAGACGCCTGTGTGTCGTGCGGGGCCTGCATCACGGCGTGCACTTACGGCGCCGTGGAGTTTCGGGAAACAGCCCGCGGCAGGAAGGCCTGGGTAAACCCCATCCTGTGTAAGGGAGACGGGGTGTGTAACGCCAAGTGTCCCACTAACGCCATTTACCTGAAGCATTTCACGGATGAAGAAATTTTCAGCCAGATTGACGCGGCCGTCCCGGAAGAAGAAATCATTGAGCCGCCCAAGGCGGCCGTGGGAGCTGCGTAGATAATTCACGCACCGGACAGCAAGGCCGGTGCTCTTGAGATGAGAGGGGAAAAGGAATGAGTGCGGCAATTCAGTTCAAGCCGAGGATCTTGGGCTTCGTCTGCCACTGGTGAGCATACGGCGCCGCTGATATGGCTGGAGTTTCCAGGCTACAATATAGAACAGACATAAGGTTGATTCGCGTCATGTGTTCGGGGAGGGTCGACCTGGGCTTCGTGCTTCGCGCCTTTTCCAACGGAATGGACGGCGTGTTCGTGGGCGGCTGTCGCCTCGGGGAGTGCAATTACATCACCCACGGAAACTACGACGCCCTGGCCATGGTCTACCTGGCCAAGAAAATCCTTGAACACTCGGGGGTGGACCCGGAAAGGCTGAGGATCGAATTCATGTCTTCCGGTGAAGGCATCCTTTTCACCCAGGTGGTCAATGATTTCGGAAACAGGGTAAAGGAACTGGGGCCCTTGGGCGCCAGTGAAGGCCTGGAGCCTGATACTCTGCGATTCAGATTGGAAGCGGCTCGAAAACTGGTCCCATATATCAAGCTGGTGGAGAGGGAACGACTCAGGTTGCCCGTTAAGTCTGAAAAGGCCTATCGGGAATTCTTTACAAGCGATGAGTTTCACCGGCTGTTCGATGAATTGATCGCAGACAAACTGGCCATCAGCCAGATCGTGTCCCTTCTGGGAGAAACCCCTCTTTCCACGGGGGAAATCGCACATACTCTGGACCTCAATCCTTCCGAGGTGGCACGGTACGTGGAAAGCTCATCCAGGCAGGGACTGGTCCGGTTCGACCAGGAAAATAAGCGTTTCGTACTCGCCTGAAATGTCGGGCTAACGGAAAAGCAGATCGCGTGACAGGGAGGAAGAGCAGGACGGCGGCTATGGATACCGAAAAAATCGACAGGATCATCGGCAAACATGACAGCGAGGCAAGTTCCCTGATTCAGGTGTTGCTGGAGATTCAGAGCGAATACCACTGGCTCCCGAAGGAGGCACTGGAGCGCGTCAGCGAGAGGCTTCAGGTGCCACTGGCCCGGATCATGCATATTGCAACCTTTTATAAAGCCTTCAGCCTGGTTCCCAAGGGGCGTCATGAAATCCATATTTGCATGGGCACCGCCTGTCATGTGCGCGGCGCCCCCCGCGTACTGGACGCCGTGCAGGATCTCATCGGGATCAAACCCGGGGAGACGGACCTGGACCTGAAGTTCAGCCTGGAGACGGTCAATTGCCTCGGGTGCTGCGCCCTCGGGCCGGTGGTGGAGATCGACGGAAAGACTCATGGGAAGATGAGCCCTTCGGATACCGCTGAAGTGCTCAAAAACTACGATTAGGAAAATATTATGCCGCGGATCAATTCACCCGCTGAACTGGAAGCTTTCAGGGAGGGTCTTCTCTCGCAAAGGGACCCCAACAAGCCGTGCATCACACTTTGCTCCGGCTCCGCCTGCCACGCCTCAGGCAGCGCCGAGGTCGGGGCGCGTATCGAAGAGGAAGTCCGAAAACAGGGACTGAGCGAGGAAGTGATTATCCGGAAGACGGGATGCCACGGATTCTGCGAAAGGGGACCCATCGTCGTCATCCACCCGGAAGGGATCTGCTACTTCCAGGTCAAGGCCGAGGATGTTCCAGACATCATCTCCCGAACGATCAAGGAAAAGCAGATCGTGGATCGCCTGCTCTACGAGGATCCAGACACCAGCGAAAAAATCATTTATGAGTCGGAAATTCCCTTCTACAAGAATCAGGAACGACTCGTTTTCGGATCCAACGGGAACATCGATCCCAAGAGCATTGACGACTACCTGGCCATCGGGGGGTACGCCGCCCTCGCTAGGGCCCTCGAATGGGGCCCTGAAAAGGTCGTGGAGGAGATCAAGAAATCCAACCTCCGTGGAAGAGGGGGCGGAGGGTTTCCCGCAGGGCGAAAGTGGGAAGGATCACGCAACGCACCCGAGGAGATCAAGTACGTAATCGTCAACGCGGATGAGGGAGATCCCGGCGCTTACATGGATCGGAGTCTGCTGGAAGGCAATCCGCACGCGATTCTTGAAGGATTGACCATCGGGGCCTGGGCCATCGGTTCCCATGAGGGGTACATCTACGTCCGCCAGGAATACCCTCTGGCGGTGGAGAACATCACCATCGCGATTGAGAAGGCCGAGGAATACGGCTTACTGGGGAAAAACATCCTCGGCTCGGGCTTTGACTTCACCGTGAAAGTTCACCGGGGGGCCGGGGCCTTCGTCTGCGGAGAATCAACGGCCCTGATGACGGCGCTGGAAGGCAGGGCAGGGGAGCCCCGGCCCAAGTATATCCGCTCCAACATCAAGGGACTATGGGAAAGACCCAGCGTTCTCAATAACGTGGAGACCTGGGCCAATGTGCCCCTGATCATCAACAAAGGGGCTGATTGGTTCACGCAGTTCGGGACGGAACGAAGCAAAGGGACCAAGATCTTCTCCCTTGTGGGAAAAATCACCAATACCGGCCTCGTGGAAGTGCCCATGGGCACGACACTGCGAGACATCATCTACAAGATCGGCGGCGGCATCCCCGGCGGAAAGCGCTTCAAGGCGGTCCAGACCGGTGGGCCGTCGGGCGGCTGCCTCCCCGAGGAACTGTTGGATCTGCAAGTGGGCTTTGATGAGCTGACCCAGGCGGGCTCCATGATGGGCTCGGGCGGCATGATCGTCATGGATGAAGACACCTGCATGGTGGATGTGGCCCGCTACTTCCTCGATTTTCTCACGGACGAGTCCTGCGGCAAATGCGTCCCCTGCCGTGAAGGAATGCGGCAGATGCTAAAAATCCTAACGAACATCACCCAGGGCAAAGGGAAAGAAGGCGATATCCAGCTCCTGGAAGAGCTGGCCGAAGTGACCTCCGAGGCCTCGCTCTGCGCACTGGGAAAAAGCGCTCCGAATCCCTTGTTGAGCACCCTGCGCCATTTCAGAGAAGAGTACGAGGCCCATATAAAAGAGAAGCGCTGTCCGGCCCTCTCATGCAAGGAATTGATCGCCTACTACATTGATCCCGAAAAATGCAAGGCATGCATGATATGCCTGCGCAAATGCCCGGCGGATGCCATCGAGGGCGGCAAGAAGCTGATCCATGTAATCGACCAGAAAAAGTGCACGAAATGCGGGACGTGCTTTGAATCCTGCCCTCCCCGGTTCAGCGCCGTGCGGAAGATCTCCGGGGAGCCTGTTCCACCGCCCATACCCGAGGAACAGAGAACCATCGCCGGAAAGAGCAAAGAAAAATGAGCGGAATCCTTTTGCAGATAGATGGAAGACAGGTCGAAGCGGAAGAAGGGATGACTCTCCTGGAAGCGGCCCGGAAGGAGGGGATCCATATCCCCACACTCTGTCACCACGACAAATTGGAGCCTTACGGCGCCTGCCGGATCTGCATCGTGGAGGTGGAAGATAGCGGCAGGACGAAACTCGTTGTCTCGTGCGTCTACCCTGTGGAAGAGGGCCTGATCGTCAGAACGAGATCAGAGAAGATAGACAGGATACGAAAAATGATCCTGGAACTCCTGCTGGCCCACGCCCCCGATGCCTTTGGGTTGCAGGATCTGGCCCGCGAGTACGGGGCGGACAGGAACCGTTTCGAGAAAGAGGCCTCCTTTTGCATCCACTGCGGCCTCTGCGTAAGGTACTGTGCCGAAGTAAAGAAAAAACACGCTGTCGGCTTCGTGGATCGAGGAATCAGGCGGGAAATCTGCTTTGTCCCCGAAGTGGCAGCCAAGGAATGCTGGGATTGCAAGGAATGTTTTCCCCTCTGTCCCACCGAGGCGCTCCAGGCGGCTTTCGTCCTGGTGGAGGCGTTTACGGGGGAAAAAACTTGATACCTAGCCCCGGCGCAGCTTCCTTCTCCATGGGCACCCCGAACAGGCCTTTCGTCCAAACGCCCATCCGCCGATGATCAGAGGGCCTTTTCGATCACACCCCCTCCTAAAACGACATCACCCGAGTAGAAGACGGCGGATTGGCCCGGTGTCACCGTCATCTGGGGTTCATCGAACAGAACCTTCGCACGGTGGTGTCCTTGTGGAAAAATCCGGGCCTTTGCGGGCCTGTGCTGGAGGCGGATCTTGACTTGGGCGGAAAGGGGCTCTTCGATGCGATCCAAGGCGATCAGATTGAGGTCGCCGGCGATTAGGCCCCTGGAGAAAAGACGGTCTCTGTCGCCTACGACCAGGCGGTTTCGGACCGCATCAATCTTCACCACATACAGGGGGCGGCCCGCCGCAACTCCGAGGCCGCGGCGCTGGCCCACCGTGTAGTGGATGATCCCGCGGTGCCTTCCAACGACATTTCCCGACACATCCACGATATCCCCGCCCTTTAGATCGTCTCTGCTGAAAAGGGTGGCATATTCACCCCCTGCGACAAAGTCCTGGCTTTCGGGGCGGTCGGCGGCCTTCAACCCGATGCTCCGGGCGATGCGCCGTGCCTCCTCCTTTGTATGTCCGCCCAGCGGGAATAACGTCATGCCAAGCTGGTTTGGCTTCATGCCATAAAGAAAATAGGACTGATCCTTGGCGCGGTCCACCGCCCTCTTCAGCAGGAAACGCCCCCCTTCGCGTTCGATACGCGCGTAATGTCCCGTAGCAAAGAAATCGAAGTCAAGCCCCGCTTCTTTGGCCTTCTGAGTCAGAAACCCGAATTTCACTTGGCGATTGCACACGACGCAAGGATTGGGCGTCCTGCCCGCCAGATATTCCGCCCGCACGTAGTCGAGCACCTCCCTGCGATATTCTTCCTTGAGGTCAAAGGAATGAAAGGGAATCCCCAGGTCTCTGCAAAGGGATGCGGCGCTCAGCAGATCTTCCTTTTCTCCGGGTCCGTAGCAGGCGTGTCTCCCGTACTCTTGGATCCCCGCAGAATCGTCATAAATCAGCATGGTAATGCCGATGACGTCATATCCTTGCTGCTTGAGCAGATAAGCGCTGACGGAGGAATCCACTCCGCCGCTCATCCCTACAGCGACTTTGGGCCTTTTTCGTTTCATAACAGAAAAATCATACGAGACTGAAAAACACCTGGTTTCAGGGCGGGTATCGCTGGAGAAAACGATCTTTCGGAAAGCATCCGACGGCGGTGAAAAGCGCCGGCGCCGCCCATCAGTAAGGAGGGTTTAGGGGGCCTCGCTCCCGAACGGATCGGGGCACGAAGCGGCTCCGCATGCGTGAGACCGTGACCTGCGGTTCGTTCCGTTGAGGGGGATTTTCTCATGGACCGGCGCCATCCCCCTCCGAGCATACCACCCGCTTGTAGGCCTCCGGCGGAAACGCGCCTCAGTCCAGTTTCTTCATTACATTTATGAAATCGCTTCGATCGAACCCGAGGGTCTTGAAAAAAGACAACAGGTCCACAGAATCCCAGCGCACCGACGTCAGGATGTGTTTCACTCCCCGCTTGCGATAGTGTTCCAGTGTCGCCTCGGCGAGCTTTTTTCCTATGCCTCTGCCCATGTAACGGGGAGCCACACCGAATGTGGCTATCCAGGCGCTCTTGTCCAGCCCGAATCCTGCGTAGATGCTGTAGCTGATCATATACCCCGCGAGCCGACCGTCCACCTCGGCCACAAAACCTGCGTCTTCCCCTTCATGGATCTGATCGCGAATGATTTTCGCAAAATCGCTGCCGGTGGGCGATTGCATGATCGCGTTTTCGATGCGCGCGATATCGGGCGCATCCTCCACCGTGACTTTTCTGATCCGCAGATTTTCCACTCGCCTCTTCCCCGAAACTTTGACGTGAAAAAGTCAATGATTCAGTCGACCCGAATGATCTTCACCCGGCAACCGACCCAGTCCGGGGGGAGATAGACCCTTCCGCTGTTCCCGCTCAGCTTCACGGTCTTTTCCACCATCTCCTCTCCATACACCTCGAACTTGACCTTGCCGCTCTCCCTCAAGGGCTCCTGGACCCGGTCCGTCTTGGTCGATCGGTTACTGGGCATTTACGCTCTCCCGGCCGTCGAAATGGATCAACCTCTGAGTCGCGCTACATCAAAAAGAATTCTTGAAAATCCGTCGATCCACGATTTAACTACATTCTAGCTATAAAGTAACCATAAGGCAAACCCTGGGGCCCCGTCAAGAACAAATCACCGGAAACACGGTCCGAACCATCTCCCCTTCCGCCTTTTCAACCCGAAGACAAAGGCCTTTGACGCCTTACAACGGATCTGATATGAGGTTCTATTCCCGGCGCCTGTCCCCTGCCCCTGATCCGCAATGTTTCCCGGGACCGGGCGCGGAGCCGGGGAACAAGGAAGAGGAGGAATCCAAATTGAACCCCGACAAGATCTACCTGGAACCCACCCCCATCTTGGACAGCGACCACCCCAGGGTGGTGGCATATGCGCGCGAGCATACCGAGGCCGCCGCAGGCCCCGTGGAAACGGCCGTGGCGCTCTATTACGCCGTTAGGGACGGGATCTGGTATGACCCCTACGCCCCCTTTTACAGGCCCGAGCACTACCGCGCCAGCTGGATCCTGGAAAGGGGGAGGGGCTATTGCGTGCCCAAGGCCGCCCTCCTGTGCGCCCTTGCCAGGACGCAGGGGATCCCCGCAAGGATCGGCTTTGCCACGGTTCGTAATCACCTTGCCACACGACAGCTTCTCGAGCACATCGGCTCCGACCTCTTCGTGTACCACGGCTTCACTGAATTGTACCTGGAGGGGAAATGGGTGAAAGCGACGCCGGCCTTCAATGTCGAGTTATGCAACAGGCACCGGGTGGCCCCGCTGGAATTCGACGGCACCCGGGACAGCCTCTTTCAACCCTACAACCTGGAAAAAAAGCAGTTCATGGAGTACGTGGAATATCACGGGACCCACGCCGACGTGCCCTTGAAAGAAATCCTGTCGGCGTGGGAAAAGGCTTACGGCAGAAAACGCGTGCAGGCCTGGATAACACTTTACGAAGAGGCGGAGGAGCATCCTCGAAGGGATTTCTACGGCGAAGACGTGGTGAAATGAACTCACGCGGCAGGCAGGACTGCCCGGAGAATGCCGGACTCGTTGGGCCCATTGAAGGGTAATCGTCCGACGTCCCGAAAGCCCGCCTCCTCCAGCATGCTTTTCAGCTCCCCTTCGGTATAGGCCCGGCCACGGGGGGTGTTCACCAGCATGTTAAGGGAAAAGAGGGCCGGAAAAAGCGGCGCATCCTCGGTGTCGTTCAGGATGAATTCGTGGATCAGGACGAGACCGCCGGGTTCGAGGACCCCGGCGGTCTTGCGCAGGATATCCCTGCAGGTATCCGGGCCCTCGCCGTGCAAGATATGGGACAACCAGGCCGCATCAAATGATCCATGGAGTTCGTCTTGCACGTAATCACACGGTATGAAATCGACGCGATTTGACATGCCGAACCGCTCAATGGTACGGAGGGCGAAGGGCCGGGTGGTGGGAAGATCCAGCACGCCTGCCCTGAGTTCGGGGTTGGCCTTGCAAAAATGGATCGCGTACGTACCCGGGCCCCCGCCCAGGTCCAGCAAACGCCTTTTCCCGGAAAGATCGATCTCACGGGCCAGACGCGGCGCAATGGCCATGGCCAGATTGAACATCCCCATGAGAAAATGTTCTCTCTGCTCCTCCTGGGTGGAGTTTTTCTTCTCCACGGGCCTGCCGGTGCAAACGGCCCTGTCCAGACGGCCCCACGCCTCCACCAGGTGATGATGGTGAAGGATGATATGCCCGATATATTGATCCGAATCCTTGCTCAACAGGGTCAGGGCTTCATCCGTATTCCGGTAGCCGGCAGAATCCTTGACCAGCAGACCCATGGCCGAGAGCGCGTCCAGGAGCATGCGGGTGCCGCGCAGATCCGAGCCCAGTTCGGCGGCAAGCGCTTCTGCCCCCACCCTCCTTTCACCAATGCGCGTGAACAGATCGAGTTTCACCGCTGCATGCAGGGTACAGGTCTCCCAATAGGCCCCTGAAAGGGCCAGCAGTTCACCCGCAGTCCATTCCTTTTTTGTGCTCATTCCTAATCCAGCCTGCTCCTGACACAGGCCACCAGGGTCTGAAGGTCCTCCTGGTCCAGCTTCAGTAGAAAGTCCAGATCCAGGTCGGTTTCAAAAAGCTTTCTCAAGATATCGATCAGTTCCTGCTTTGTCATGGTTGTTCGATCGCCTCGGTATGAATCCCCGCTCTACGGGGATGCTCTCACGCCGGAATTGGTATCCGCCCCCAGATCCCGGGCGGGTCATGGTCGGACTCGGGGGAAGAATAGATCATGACGCCTTCGGCCGTCAATTCAAATTAGAGGCCGTTTCCAACAAACCCCGCCAGCTCGTCCGGTCCCTTGTTACGGAGGATTTCTCCCAGACGCTCCCCTTCCCTGCAGTACCGCATGTAGAAGCCCACTACGCGTTCCACCACTTCGAGAACGCGGTCCGTATCGAAAATGCCTCCGACATCCGACGCCAGTCTGGGATGCCGGCCCAGTTTGCCGCCCGCCAGGACACGGTAGCCCCTTGCCCCTTGTTTCAGGGTCCCGGTGGGGCATGCCTCGATGCACTGCCCGCAGGCCAGGCATTTTCCCGAGTCCAGCACCGGCCCCGCGTCGTTCAGGGAAAGGGCCTTCTCCCTGCAAATCTCCACGCATGCTGCGCAAAGGCTGCAGGCCTCGTCCGTAATCCGCGGCTCCCGCGCTCCTATGAGCCCTATGTCTGCTATCTGCGGCCGCGAACAGGCGTTGGGGCAATCGGAAACAGATACCTGGAACTCGTGGTGCATCTTCAACGGGCCCCGCACCCGGCTGAGGAGAAAACCCTTGAGGTCTTTCCGGGCAAGTCGTCTTTCAAGTTCCGGGGCGAGGCTTTCCTCAACAACGGCCCGATTGGGACACCCGCCGGGCCCAAAGCAGGTCTCCACGCGGTATCCTTTGACCTCATCTTCCATCCTTTTCAGAAAGCGCCGTCTGCAGGTCTCCAGGTGGGCCGCCGTGACCAGATCGGCCCCCCGGGCCCGCGCTTCCTCTTCCACCCGGGCCCGGACACGCTTGCGTACGAAAAAAGGAACCCGATCCAGTGCCCGCAAGGCTTCATCGCTCCATTCCACGATCCGTACCACCCCCATGGTCAAGAATGAAGTTCATCATCCCCTCTTTCCATTGCCATGTCCTTGACCTAGGTCAAGCCCCTCAGCCCCTAATGTGTCTCCGGGGCATCGTCAAGGGGTGGTGAAGACGCCACTCCCGGGGGATCCCCGCCGTCGAGCCTTTGGACCCATTCCCGGACAATACGACCGGCCACAAAAAAGGCGTCGGCAAACGACGGGTCTTCGCTGCCCACGCCCCTTGGGGTTTCCCCCCAAATCTCGTGGTGCCGAAGGCGAGACTCGAACTCGCACAGGCATACGCCCACTAGACCCTGAACCTAGCGCGTCTACCAATTCCGCCACTTCGGCACGTTATCGGCTTGAATTTTCTATCCCGCAAATTTATATTAGCACGCATAGTTTGTCAATATCTTTTGCCTGCTGAACCGGCCCCCATGGCGTGGCCGGTATTTCTGTGCCGGCTGCCCGTCTCCATGGGTGCGGTCAGCCGAATTTTCCTGAATTAACACCGACATGACGATTATTCGTGATCTATCACAAATCCGCGAACCGCTGGTCAACCCGGTGCTCACCATCGGGAACTTCGACGGGGTGCACCACGGGCATCTGGCCCTTTTCGCCAGGGTCAAAGAACGGGCCCGGGCCCTGAACGGACAATCCGCGGTCATGACCTTCGACCCTCATCCAATGAAGATCATGAACCCGGACCTGGCCCCGCCCATCATCACTCCCACATCCCAAAAGATTCAGCTCATCGACGATGCGGGCATTGACGTCATCTTCTGTCTGCCCTTCACCCGTGAATTTGCAGCCGTCACGGCGGAGGATTTCATACATGAGATCCTGGTGAAACGTATCGGCATCCGGGAGATCGTGGTGGGCTACGACTACTCTTTCGGCCGGGACCGGCGCGGCGACATCGACCTGCTCCGGAAGATGGGCGAAACCTTGGGTTACCGCGTCCATGTGGTGGATCCGATCCGCATCGACACCACCCTGGTATCCAGCACGAGTATCCGGGAACTGGTCCGGGAAGGCGCGCTTTCCGGGGCAAAGAAACTCCTGGGGAGGGATTATCAGATCACCGGTACGGTGGTAAAGGGGCGCAACCGCGGCGGAAGACTTCTGGGGTTTCCCACGGCCAACCTCGACCTCCTGGACGAATTGACGCCTAAACCGGGCGTCTATGCGGTCAACGTGGTCATTGACGGAGTCCTTCACCCGGGGGTCACCAACATCGGCTATAATCCCACCTTCGGAGAAGGAAATTTCTCAGTAGAAACCCATATCCTCGATTTTTCAGGGGATCTCCTGGGGAAAACCATCCAGGTGCGTTTCCTTTTCAGGTTGAGGGATGAAAAGACCTTTGACTCGATCGAGGCCCTTGCCGATCAGATTGGGAAAGACATCCTGCGCGCCCGAGAGCTCCTCGGCAGCCCAAGAGACCATTGAAAAACTGGAAAGCCTGGCTAGGCATACTCATCAGTGCCATATTCCTTTACGTCGCATTCAGAAATATCGACGGCACCAGGCTGTGGTCTGCACTGCGTTCGGCCCGAATGGACTACCTGGCGGCGGCCGGCTTCTTGAGTCTGCTTCAGTATGTGATTCGAACCTGGCGTTGGGGCATACTGCTTGAGCCTGTTGAGCGCACCTCTTTCGGTGCCCGGCTTTCGGCAAACCTGATAGGGTTTGCCGCAAATTTCGTGCTTCCCGCAAGACTGGGGGAATTGATCCGCGCCGACACCCTGGCTCGTTCCGCGCATATCAGCACCGGTTCCACTCTGGGGACACTCGTGGTTGAGCGCCTTTTCGACGGATTCACTCTCCTCCTGGCACTCCTGATCGGTCTTCTGGGCACATCGTTCCCCCCCCGCTGGCAATCCCTGGAAGCGTCTCTCAGGATGACGGGATTCGTACTCTTGGGCGCCTACCTCGGGCTGATCCTTTTCCTTTCAGGGTTCCGCTCGCGCACTGAATTTTTCTTGAACTTACTGGAAAAAGTACTCTTTTTTCTTCCCCTTGCCTTTCGAGAAAAGATCCTGCGCCTGACCCGCAACTTCAGCCTCGGTCTCGTTCTGCCCTCCAAGGCCCGTGGAATCGGGTTCGCAGTCTTTCACTCCCTCCTGCTGTGGCTCGCCGTGCTTTACCAGATCAGGCTGGTTCAGGCGTCAATGGACCTCTCCGTTCCATTCGTCTCCGCCTTCATCGTCCTTTCCATGGCCTCTTTCGGGGTCATGATCCCATCGGCACCCGGGTTCATCGGCACCTTCCACCTATCGGTCCAATACGGTCTCCTCTTTTACGGCGTGGGACGGGAGGAGGCCCTCTCAGCCGCCATCGCCTGGCACGCCGCCATTTTTTTTCCCACGGTCCTCGCAGGCCTTTTCACTTTCCTGCTTGCCCAGGCCATTTCCCACAAGAGACCCTTAATGGATCCTTCGGAGGAGCGGGATACAGGGCCTATCTCCGCCGATCCGTGAACGGGAATTCCACCGGGCGGACCTTTCGACCCACGGGTCCGTGGCCGACCACTTGGAACTTGATTTTCACCCGCTGATGAACTATCGTATCGACCTTGCGGAAACATCGCACAAAGGCGGCCGTCCCCTTTGACGAGGGGGGCTGATCGGACGGGCCGAAAAAGACCGGATCGGGTGGAGGCATAAGTATGAATCAGATGGATCGAAGATGTTTTTTGAGACTTTCCGGAATGCTGGGGGTAGGTCTGGCCGTCGGTGGTCTAGTCCCCGCGGGGGCGGAGGCCGTAAAATTCGACCGCAGACGATTCAAGGTATCCGAGACGCGGCTGACAATGGGGACTTTCGTCTCGATGACGTTGATTCACGACTCCAGGGACAGAGCCGAAAAAGCCATGGGCCGTGCGTTCGAAGAAATCGAACGGCTCACCCGCCTTTTCAACCGCTTCGACGAAACTACCGCCCTGGGGCTCCTGAACCGGGAAGGCCTCCTGCGGGATGTACCTCCCGAGGTGGAGGAGGTGGTCAGGGAAGGCCTCCGCTACCATCGGATCTCCGGCGGCAGATTCGACATCTCGGTCAAGCCGGTAGTGGATCTTTTCCGCGAACGCTTCGCCGGCGGCGGCACCCCACCCGATCCTGCGGAAATGAATCGGGCCCTGGCCCTGGTAGGCTCCGACAAAATCCGAGTGGAAAACGGCCGCATCCGCTTCCTGAAACCCGGGATGGGAATCACGCTGGACGGGATCGCCAAGGGCTACATCGTTGACAGGGCCTCCCAAGTCCTCGCCGAACGCGGCATCGACAATCACTTGATCAACGCAGGGGGTGACATCCGCACCCGCGGCGCCAGGGCGGATGGAAAGCCGTGGGCCGTGGCGGTCCAGGATCCCGAAAAAAGAGCGCACTACCCCGCGGTTGTGCACATGAGCAACGGTGCGGTGGCCACCTCGGGAGACTACGAGGTCTATTTTGACCGCGAAAAGATGTTTCACCACATCGTGAACCCAAAAACCGGCCTGTCACCCCACCACAGCAGCAGCGTCACGGTGCTGGCCCCCACCGCGATGCGCGCCGACGCCTTGTCCACCAGCGTCTTCGTCATGCCCCCGCGACGGGGAGCGGCTTTCGTGGACCGTCTGCCGATATGCGAATGTCTTATCCTCACCCACCGCGGGAACAGGATCCGTTCCGCAGGTTGGGCCCGGAAGACCACATAGCCGATCCGATTCGTTCCACAAGTACGTTGAGTGTGGGAGGGTGAACGGCCGAGACGGCCAGCCCTCCCATTATTTTTTCCATCCTCTTCGCCTCGCCCGGCCCCAGCAGGTCGGTCTTGTTCAGTACCAGAAGGACAGGGGTCTCCTGCAGACCAAGCCTTTGAAGAACGCCCTGCACGGTCTCCACCTGCTCCTGCATTTCGGGGCTGGAAGCATCCACCACATGGAGTAGGAGATCCGCATCATGAAGTTCCTCCAGAGTGGCCGCAAAGGCCTCCATGAGGCTTTCAGGGAGGTCCCGGATGAAACCCACGGTGTCCGTGATGATGGCCTCTCGTTCCCTGGGGAAACGTAGACGCCTGCTGCTGGGATCCAGTGTGTCGAAGAGCCGGTTTTGCGCCTCCACCCGGGAATGGGTGAGGGCATTGAGCAGCGTGGATTTTCCGGCATTCGTGTATCCCACGAGCACGTAGGCCACCTCCCCTTTGCGCGTCACCAGGAGACCCACCTACCGTTTGATTTCCCGGGAGACGGCGCAGATCTGTCGCACCACTTCCCTGGAAACGATTTCATGGGGAGGTATACGGCGGCGATACAGGTATTGCAGTCTCATGTGCTGGCTTGCTTTAAGGCCGCCCGTCTTGCCGTGTATGCGGTCGATCTTACAAGACCTCGACACACAGGGTTTTGCGTGGTTCGCCGGCCTGCCGGATCCCATGGCCTCAGTAGCCGGCGTCTTCCTCCTGGTGGTCCTGGAACAGTGTGAGTTCCCGCCTGAAGGTCAGTCTAAATTTGCCTGTGGGACCGTTTCGCTGTTTCCCGATGATGATCTCGGCGATGTTACGATTCTCCTCAATGCCGGGATTGTAGACCTCGTCTCGATAGATGAAAACTATGACGTCCGCGTCCTGCTCGATGGCCCCGCTCTCGCGCAGATCCGCCAGTTGAGGCCTCTTGTTGGGCCGGTCCTCCACCTTGCGATTCAGCTGAGACAGGGCCAGGACCGGCACGTTCAGATCCTTGGCCAGCGCCTTGAGGGCGCGGGAAATCTCGGAGATCTCCATCTGCCTGGATTCGGATGACCGCCTGCCCTGGATGAGCTGAAGGTAATCCACTATGACCAGTGTCAGGGGGTGTCTTTTCAGTAATCGTCTGCATTTGGCCTTCATTTCCAGGACACTGATCCCCGAGCTGTCATCAATGAAGATGGGAAGCTCCGAGAGCCGGTTCGCGGCATCGGTAAGGCGGACCCAGTCGTCATCCCGCAGGAAACCGGTTCGCAGCTTGGAGGAGTCGATCCCCGAACTAAAGCCCAGCATCCGGATACCCAACTGGAGCCTGGACATCTCGAGAGAAAACACCGCAACGCCACGGCCGGTCTTTCTTGCCGCGTGGTAGCCGATGTTGAGCGCCAGCGCGGTCTTTCCCATGCTGGGACGTCCCGCGATGATCACCAGGTCCGAGGGTTGCAGCCCCGCGGTAAAGCGATCGAAGTCCGCAAACCCCGTAGGGACCCCGGTGACGTATCCTTCGAACTCGGCCACGGACTCGAGTTTCTTGAAGCTGCCTGTGATGACCTCCTTGAGGCTCTCGAATCCATCCCTGACCCGGGACTCGGCGATATCGTAAATGGACTGTTCTGCGATTTCCAGGAGTTCCTCAGTCTCCCGCCACTCCTCGAAACAGGTCTCTGCAATGGTGGAACATTTGGCGATGAGCCTGCGTCGCACGGAGAGGTCCTTCACGATCTCCGCATGGTAGGAAATGCCCGCAGAGGTGGATACGGATTCGGCCAGGGAGGCAATGTAGTCGAGGCCTCCGGCCTTATCCAGGATATTCTTTTGGGACAGGTGAGTGGACAGGGTGATGATGTCGATGGGTTCGCCTTCGTTGTACAGGTGCACCATCCCGCCGAAGAGCACCGCGTGGGCCTCACGGTAGAAGTCGTCCGGTTCCAGGATATCCACCACGCGGTTGAGCGCGTCGTTGTGTACGAGGACACCACCGATCACGGCCTGTTCCGCCTCCAGGTTGTGAGGCGGGACTTTCATCAACGGCGCGGCGGTCTTTTCCCGGGGTTGGGGCATGCGCAACTGCCTCGCGCTTTCCTTAAGGGATTTGGGGACGCGGGCCCCGAGGAGGCCGATTACTCCTGTTCCTCGGGCTCAACCACCACCTTCAACTGACAAGACACGCCGGGGTAAAGCTTCACGGGCACCTCGAACTCACCCAGGGACTTGATCGGTCGTTCCAGGACGATCTTTTTCCTGTCGATCACAACCCCTTCCTTGTCCAGGGCCGCGGCGATGTCCATGCTGGTGACGGAGCCATAGAGTTTGCCCTCCTCGCCGGCCTTCTGGGTGAGGGTGATCACCTTGCCTGCCAACTCTTCCTTGACCTTTTCAGCCTCTTCCGTGGCCTTGAGCCTGCGAATTTCGATCTTCTTCCTCTTTAAATCCAGGGCCTTGAGATTCTGGGGTGTGGCCTCGACGGCAAAACCCTTTGGAATGAGGTAGTTCCTCCCGTAGCCCCCGGCCACCTTGACGATCTCGCCCTCGAGACCCAGTTCCTCAAAGTCTTTCTGCAGGATGACTTCCATTTCTTACTCCTCGACGACATGTTTGAAGACGCCCTTCGGGCGCCCGGCGCCGGCGCACTCACTATTGCAGTTTACGCCTCGACCGGCTTGCGGATTTTCCTGAAATCCGCCCATTGGTCGAAAATACCCGCAAGTGCGAAGAGCGCCAGAAAGAGCTGCTGCAGTAACGCCAGCGCGTAAATCCCCGCCCTCACCCAGGAAGGGACCTTATACTTATTCAAGAAAAACAAAAGGATGGACAGGCCGTGAAAGACGTATACGGCGACCATCACGATCAGGACGTTGACGGACCACCATTTTATCCCCTCCCATGGCAAAAATAAACAAAAACCGGGAACGATCAGGGCCCAGACCAGCAGGTCGGGCGCGTACCACCGATCCAGGGGCCCGAAATCCGGGACCGCCAAGCCGCCCATCCGAAGAATCGGTCGGCTGAGAATCACGTTCAGCCACACCATGAACCCCGCTCCAACCACCATCATCCCCACGTATATTCTGGAGATGGCGTCCGACAGCGTCTTTACATAGGCCTGAAACTCGGCGGCCTTTCCGTCCTCCAGGCCGCCCGAGCCCCGATAGGCCTCGAAGGTCTGCTGAATATTCGCCTGCAGGTACTCTCTCACCAACTGCAAAGGGCCCATGCCCCTGGAGTGGGCGAGAACCGTCAGGAAAACAAACCCCACCACCAGCATGAAGGCCGTGCCCAGGAACACCGTGAGCCCCACGGGAAACTTCCGTCTGTAAAGCTCTGCCAGGGCGAGACCCAGGAGACAGAATTCCACGATGAACAGGACGCCCTGGGTGAAGGAGAGCAGTTGGGCCAGGACCCCGATGGTCAGGGTGACGGCTCCCGCCAACAAGGCACCGCGGTACCGGCCGAGCTTGGTGGCGTAGTACAGGAACGGGAGAGGTGTCAGCAGGCTGAAAAAAGGACCTGCAATTGGAATCAGGGCCGTGGCCGACACGCAGGCGGCGGCCCACACAAAACATCCCAAGAAATTCCTTGTTTCCATGCAAGTCCAGAGGGCCCGTCTCCCCCTATGAGGAGTGTCCTCACAGCCCCTCGCGCCGGGCCGGACGCCTGGGGGTTCGCCCCTATTTCACGGTGGAGGTCGTAAACGGCAACAGGGCGATGTTTCTCGCGCGTTTGATGGCCACCGTCAGCATCCGCTGGTGTTTGGCGCAGTTGCCGGAGATCCGTCTGGGAATGATCTTGCCCCGTTCAGTGGTGAAAAATCGGAGGGCTTTTGGGTCCTTGTAATCAATGGAAACCGCGCCGTCCGCACAAAACCTGCAGATCTTTCTTCGATGAAAGTGTCTCCGTTTTCTCCTGGGCCTGGAAGGCCTCGCGGGCCTATTCCTTGTCACCATCTTCCTCCCCCTTGCTGTCTCCGGATTTATCCGAAGCCTTCTCGACCTCGGCGGCCGGTTCTTCTTCCTTCTTCGTGGTCTCCTGTTGCGCCGCCTTCAGGGCCTCCACATCCGCTTGATCGGAGATCTTCACGGTCTGATATTTCAGGACCCGGTCATCCAGTTTCAGCTGACGCTCCAGTTCACGGGTGGTCTCCGGGCCGCCGCAGAACTCCATCAAGACATAGTGACCCTTATGATACTTTTTGATGGGGTAGGCAAGGGTTTTCAGGCCCCACTCGTCCACTTTGATGGTCTGGCCCTTGGCCTTTTCGACGGTCGAGCCGACCTTTTCAAGCAGGGCCCGGTAATCTTCCTCCGCAAGGTCCCCCTTGAGAATGTAGATGATCTCATAATGCCGCATCTTCTGGTTCCTCCTTCCGGTCTTTCTCCCTTTCGGGAGCCTTTATGCGGTCCCCCCAGGTCCCGGGAGAACAAGGAGTCATCATCATCCGAACCCTCCTCACTGTCAGAGGTTCGGGATACGGCCTGGAACCGCCGTGGGTGCGACACTTCCCACCGACTCGGTTCATAGGCCGATAACCAAAAATTTTTTTATATACCTTAACGGCGGTATTCTGTCAACAGCATTTTCAGACCGCCCCCTGGATCATCTGCATGATCTGGGAGGTCTCGAACCCCTTCAAACAAAGGGCACCGGAGCGGCAAGAGGAGACGCAAAGGCCGCAACCCTTGCAAAGAGTGGACTGAATTTGCGCCTTTCCCCCCGATTCTTCGGTGAATCGAGGAGCGCCGTAGGGACAGATGGCAACGCAGACGCCGCACCCGCTGCAAGCGGCCTGATCCACCCAGGCCACCGTGCCGCTGACGGGCATTTCCTTGGAAGAGAGCAGCGTGACGGCCCGGGCCGCAGCGGCCTGGGCCTGAGTGATACTTTCGTCCAGCGGCTTGGGCCCATGCGCGAGGCCGCAGACGAACACGCCGTCGGTGGCGAAATCCACCGGTCTGAGTTTGACATGGGCCTCCACGAAGAAACCGTCCTCATTCAGGGGAACCTTGTACTGCTGAGCCAGATCCGCGACCGGGGAGGGCACTGTGGCCGTCGCCAGCACCAGGAGGTCAGGGAAGACCTCCATCTGACTTCGCAGGACACGGTCAGTAAAAGCGACCCGCAACCGTTCGCCGGCCTTTGATACTTCGAGTGGAAGGCTGGCATCGTAGCGGAGAAAAGAGACGCCGCCTTCCCGTGCCTCACGGTATAAGTCCTCGCGAAGGCCATAAGGACGCATGTCCCGGTAGAGGACGAAGACTTTCATCCCCGGGTTTTGCCGTTTGAGTTTGAGAGCGTTCTTGATGGAAGCGGTACAGCAGACTTTAGAGCAGTAAGGGCGTTCCGCATTCCTGGAGCCCACACACTGGATGAAAACGGCTGTCTCGGCTTGCCCCGGTGCCGGATCCCCGTCCAGAAAGCTCCGCTCCAGATCCAGGGCCGTCATGACCCTGGGATCCTGTCCGTAGAGAAAGTCTTTTGGTTTCAGCTCCCGGGCCCCCGTGGCGATGATCGTCACGCCGTGCGCAATGCGCTCCTGTCGCCCCCCGGGTCCTTCCAGGGTGCTTTCAAAGTCTCCCACGAAGCCTTCCACCCGGGACACGCTCGACTCCAGGTGGATCTGTATCCGCGGGTTCGAAGTGACTTCCGAGCGCAGCTTTTCCAGGTAGGCCTGAACGTCTTCGCCCCGCCACGTCTCTTGCAAGAACCGCGCGTTCCCCCCGAGGGTTGAGGACTTTTCCACCACATGGACATCGAAACCCTGTTCCGCGAGGTTCTTGGCCGCGACCATCCCCGCCACCCCTCCCCCGATGATCAAGGCGCTGGGCAGGATACGAAGCATCGGTTCGGTAAGGGGCTCCAGCAAGGCCGCCTTTGACACGGCCATGCGCACGAGCTCCTTTGCCTTCGTGGTGGCCGCCTCGGGGTCGTCCCGGTGGACCCAGCTGCATTGATTTCGAATGTTGGCCATCTCGAATAGATACTTGTTCACCCCCGCGTTGGTGAGGGTTTCCTGGAAGAGTGTTTCGTGGGTCTTGGGAGTACATGCCGCCACCACGACCCGGTTCAGGCCCTGTTCCCGGATAACCTCAGCCATCTTGTCCTGCGTATCCTGGGCACAACTGAACAGATTTTCTTCCGCGTGAACAACGAAGGGCAGATCCCGGGCCCACTCCACCACGGCCGGGACATCCACCACTCCGGCGATGTTCGTGCCGCATCGACACACGAAAACACCGATCCGGGGGGACTGGCCACGGATGTCCGTCTCCGCTGGGAGTTCTTTCGTCTTGGTAAGGGTCCACCGGGCCTCCGCCAGCAGGCCCCCTGCGGCGGCCGCCGCCGCGCTCGAATCGATCACCGAAGTGGGAATGTCCTTGGGACCCTGGAACACACCGCAGACATAGATCCCCGGCCGACTCGTCTGAATGGGCTCCAGAGTGCTCGTGTCCGCAAATCGGTACTGATCCAGATCCACCCCCAGACGGCGCGCCGTCTCCGAAACGTCCTCCTCCGTTCCGAGGCCCACGGAGAGGACCACCATGTCGAAGGCCTCTTCCACCATGCGGCCCTGTTCGTCCACGTACCGGACCACGTGGCCGCCCTCGTCTTCCGCAGGCGACAGGCCCGTGATCCTGGAGCGTATGAATCGCACGCCCGCATCGTCCTTGGCCCGGTTGTAATACCGTTCAAAGTCCTTGCCGTAGGCGCGAACATCTATGTAGAAAATCGCCGTGTCCAGATCGGGCCCACCGTGCTCCTTGGCCAGCATCGCCTCTTTGATGGCGTATGTGCAGCAAACCGAAGAACAATACCCCCTCTCCGCCACGTGAACGTCTCTGGATCCCACGCATTGGAGCCATGCGATTTTTCGGGGCTCCTTGCCGTCGGATGGCTTCAGTAGATGTCCTCCGTAAGGCCCGGACGAGGAGAGAATCCGCTCGAACTCGATGCTGGTGACGATATCCGGATGCCGTGTGTAACCGTATGTGTCCCGATCGGCGGGGTTGTAGGTGGTCCCTCCGATGGTGGTGATGATCGCCCCCACATTCAATTCACGGGTCGTGGGTTGTTCATCGAAACGAATGGCCCCGCTGGGGCAGAACTTCTCACAGGCCCGGCATTTGCCTTTGGTCAGATAGATGCAGTTGGGCGCATCGATGGCGTACTTTAGCGGCACGGCCTGGGCATAGCGCACGTAGATCGCCTTGCGCTTCGAAAGACCGCCGTCATACTCGTCGGGCACCTTCTTGGGGCACTTTTCCGCGCACAGACCGCAAGCGATGCATTTTTCCATGTCCACGTAACGGGGGTGCTGGGTAACGCTTACGTGGAAGTCGCCTTCCTGTCCGCTCACTTCAGTCACTTCGGACAGGGTCAACAACTCTATGTTGATGTGCCGGCCGACCTCGACCAGTTTAGGCGAGATAATTCACATGGCGCAGTCGTTGGTGGGAAACGTCTTGTCCAACTGGGACATCATCCCACCGATGGAACTGGATCTTTCCACCAGATATACGTAGAAACCCGAATTGGCCAGATCCAGGGCGGCCTGCATCCCGGTGATTCCCCCCCCGAGGACCAGTACCGACCCGACTTTTCGATTCAACATGAGACGAACTCCTTCAAGTAGACAGAAAGGAAAGGAGGTTACTGCCGCCGTTCGGTCCCGTTTCAAGACCCACCGCCGCTTCTCCAAGGCCCATGCTCAGCCCCAGCAACTGCGGATAGAGTATGGGCGAGAGCGTTTGTCCTTCACCGTCGCTGAGATCCGATGCCCGGCCCACGCTGTCAAACTGCTGGTGACAGTAGGGGCACGCGGTGCACAGGTAATGTGCGCCCGCCCTTTTTCCGTCCGCGGCCTTCTTTCGAGTCAACTCCCGAGACACTTGGTCGTTGACGCCCAGCAACGGCGCCCCGCAGCACTCAAGTTTCATGGGCCAATCCACGCTGACCGCGCCCGTGGCCTCCACCAATTCGTCAAGGATCCTGGGGCGGATCGGGTCGTCGAAGCGGGTTATCTCGCTGGGTCTCAAGGCGTGACAGCCGTACTGGGCGGCGATCCTGAGATCTTGGAACCGGCGGGTGATCCCGGCACGAACGGCATCGAGTCCCACGTCGTGATACAGGACGGATAAGAAATGCTTGACCTCGTAGCGTCCGGAATACCGTAGGCCCCGGCCCTGAAGAGAGCGGTCCACGAGCCGCCTCAAGTTCTCGTCCCGCTCAATAAGATACCGGGCCTTGCGCAGACTCCCGTAACAACACTTGCACAGCACGAGCATATCCAGGCCCGCCTCCTCCGCCACGGCCAGGTTGCCGGCCGCGGAAAGGACATAAGCCTCCCGGTCCACGTTCTGCATCGGATACCCGCAGCACTTGAACCTGCGAAAATCCACCAACTCTATACCCAGTCTGTCCAGCACCGCTCGGGCCGCCTTCTCGTACTGGGGAACCCTGGCGGGAATGTTACAGCCCAGGAAAAGCGCATATTTATTCATGGTTCCTCGATTTTTCCTTTTACCGAACCGTGGTTCCTCATTGCATCGCCGGCCGCATAGAGGGGCGGCGACATGTCGTTTTGAACGTAATCAAACGGCCTTTGCTTCCAACTCCCTGGCCGCTAGATTCTTCAACTCAAAAAAGATGTCGGCGATCCTCACCAATTGCGGGCAGTATTCCTGGCATTTGTAGCAGGTCAGGCAATCCCAGATCATCCGCGATCCCGCTGCCGTCTCCACGAGCCCCAGAGCAAGGGAACACATGATTTGATGCGGCAAGAGATCAAGGGCCTCTTCGGGTCGATCATAGGCGGCCACCACCGGGCAAGACGCGGTGCAGGCCTGGCAGCCGAAGCAGTAAGTAAAGGAGGAGGCCGCTACCGGATTCAATGCATCGGCACCACGGTCTTCACCGAGGCGCAGGGGTGTCGAAACCGGGCCCGGGGGACCGCCTTCATGGCGCAGGGCCTCCTTCGCCCGGTCCGTCGCCCGGGAACGAGCTCCTTCACCGGAAACACCCCCTGGAAGACTGACCGCATAGGAGAAAGGCGAAAGGATGAAGGGACGCGAGTAACCGGTCTCCAGCAAACGGCTTTTCACCCCAAGCCACAGTTCACGCAGGTTGATGCCCGAAGGACACACCACCGTGCACCGATCGCAGTTGGTGCAGAGGTAGACCCCTTCCATCACGGCCTCCCTGGCCCGGTCCGACACCTTTCGTCCCGAAACCAGATCTTTCAAAGCCGCCATTTTTTCGGCCGGGAGAAGATAGCGGTTTTCCGTCGCTTCCGCCATGGGAACTGCCGAGCACCTGAGGCTGCAAGTACCGCACCGGGTACATGCATCCAGTTCCATGACCTGACGGGTAAGCACGTTGGCCGGATGGGACCGCTCGGAGTCCATTACCGCGTTGGCCAAAAGGGAACAGGGCGTGGCGATAATATGGAACATCTTGCTGAACGGCAGGTATGCAAGGCCGAAAAAACACGAGAGGAAGTGGATGTACCAGAGGATATCCGGAAAACCTGCTCCATCCAGAAAAAGGGCCATGGGTCTTACTGCCTTTGCCACCAAGTATCCTGAAAAGGCCCAGCCCGGGGCGTCATGGCAGGCCATGCAACTCATCTCGTGCAGTTCCCTGCCTTGTTCCAGGAGGTCTGAATCCACAGAGTCCATCGGCTTAGGAGATACGATACCGAAGGTATGCACCCAGTAGGCCTCCAGCGCCTTGAGTTCAGACGGATCATCTGTGTCCGCGTACTCCTGGACCATCCGGTCGTATGCGGAATAGGAGGTCATCTTGACCCCCTCCAGCAGGACACCGGAGAGCATGATAAGGGCCAGTATCACCAGGGCGTAGACATCCATGGGCCCGGTGCTCAGACGGGGGACCCCCAATATGAAGCGTCGGTAAACGGCTATTGCCACCCCCACCAGGACCACGATCCCGAAAAAATCCCGCAGAAAGAAATAGGGGTTGAGGGTGGATGCGTATTCTTCGAACAAGTTTGCCGTGACCAGCGAACCCAGGGCGTGCATCAAAAGGAGCAGCATGAAGCCCCCGTAAATGCACATGTGCATCACCCACCTGAGGACATCCTCCTTCAGTATCCGTCGCTGAAGAATCACGTCCAGCAGGAAAACCTTGAAGAGTACCAGGACACGTGGGCTGAAAAGGGTTCCGAGCATGCCGCCGAGGGCGAGCACGAAGCGCCTGGATGCGGAAAACTCCACATCCGAGGTATCCACCTTCCGGGCGAACCACCCATAAATCTTATAGGCGCAACCCGCAAGGAAGACGAGCAATGATGCGTACAAGGACACGTGGAAGAGCACTTGGAATTAACCTCCTTCGCACGTCATAGCAGGGGCTTTAGGCGTTTGACTTTGTACCGAGGAGGTCCCTGCCTTGTCAAGAGAATGTTCTTCCTTCAACTTCTCACAAGACGGGTTCACAGCCTCGAGAATCGCACGAACCGGGTAAGTACGCGCAAGGCCCGGTCTGCGGACCTCAGGACTTGAATTTCCGGCCGGCCGTCTTCTCTACGCTCTCGATCTTCTTCCGGAGGGCCCCCCTGACCCCCTTTCTGTGATCGAACTTGACCTGGAGGCTGATTCGGTCCGACTCCTTCTCCAGGTTCTTGAGGCAGCGGGTAAGCAGGTCAAGCAGGTCCTCCCACTCACCTTCAACCACGGTACCCATGGGGTTCAGTCGGTAATCGAGACCGCTTTTGTCAATGATCTCCAGGCTCTTGGCCACGTATTTGCTGAAACTGGGCCCCTTGTCCAGGGGGATCATGGTAAATTCCATCAAAGTCATACGTACACTCCTCTGCTCTCAATGGTCAGGTTCGGAAATAGGATCCTGCACCCAAAGCACGGCAAGGCGCCGCGAACCCCCGCATATCGGTCATGAATCGAATTTTTCGCAGTACTCCGGGAGCCGTTTGTTTGGGCGATCAATGCCCGGCGTATTCGTAAATTCGGCCCCTCAGGGCGGGGCGCTGGATTCTACCTGTGAAAGCGCCCCTTACCGCGGTCCGGACGCCCCCGCGCATCTTCGGTTCACCCCACCGGTCCCAAACCCTCAATGATAGTCATGGGTTCCCAAAACCACATCGATTCCGGTAGCTTCGCGCAGGATCCGCGCCATGTCCTCCGGGGCCATGTAAGGGCAACCCGGCCGTGCGTTGACAAGACACGAGCTCAGATGAATGACGTCCGGTTTGATCTCAGAGAGCCTGATCGCCATCCCCACGGTTGGAACCACCGTTCGGCCCGGGCACTGGCACTTGATGAAAGCCGTCACTTGACCGGGCTCTTCGAATTCCCCCTCGCCAAGGGCGGCCGCCTTCAGACAGCGCCACTCTCCGGGGCACCCGTATCCCGTGTCCATGTAAGCTCCACAACCGATCACCGCGATCCTCTTCATTACCCATACACCTCCTGCATCCTAAATATACATGATCATTCAATAATCCGCTTCCCGAGGGGTGCGCCCCGGGGAGCTCTCGGAAGGTCCCACCTGGAGAGCAGGTCCGGGGACCGGCACTCTTCCACCCGCATCTTCCGGTCCCCGTTCTATACCTCATCCTCCTCAATTGGAAAAGACCCAAATGCGGACTAAACACGGATCTTCTGCACAGCAATGAGGGACACTATGCTCATGCAGGCACCCCCCACGAAGGGGATCCTGTAATCAACCATCCACAGGATCCCCCCCAGGGCCGGAAGAAACACGGCGGCCGCGTGGTTGATGGTGAATCCCACCGCCATGCTGGGAGCCACATCTCTGGGATCACCCACCTTCTGGAAATAGGTCCTGATGGCGATGGCGAAATTGAAGAAGATGTGATCCAGGATGTAAAGAAGCGCCGCGGCGGCCCTGGATTGAACCGTGGCATAGGCGAGGAATATGAAAATCAGGCTGAAATACTCCAGTGAAAGGACCTTGCGCTCGCCGAATCTTATGATGGCCCTGCCGATAGCGGGGCTCAGGAAGTAGTTGATCAGGTTGTTGACCACGAAGAGCGCTGTCACCTCACGGACCGTGAAATGGAAATTTTTTACGAGCAGGAACACCGCAAAGGCGATGAAGATCTGCCTGCGCGCACCGGCCATGAAGGTGAGGAAATAGAAGAGCCAGTACCTCCTTCGCAGAATCATCCGTTTCCGCTGGGGAACCAGCCTGTGATCCGTGGGATCACGGGTGAGACCCCATGCCCCGGCCGCCGCAATGCACAGCCCGATAAAGAGATAGATGGACGAAAAATCCAAGACAACCGAGAGCCCCCAGATGAGCAAACCCACGCCGATGTTGGAAGCCGCTGCCAGACTCCTGAGCTTTCCAAAGATCCAGGGCGAAGTGCCCTTGTCGAAGTACTGGAGGGTCAGTGACTGGTTGGTGGTCTCGTAGTAATGAAACCCGAAACTCATGGCGAGCGTGGTGACAAGCAAGCCCGGATAACTGGGGAAAAAGCCCGTGGCCCCCAGTCCTGCGCCCAGGACGAGGATGGACAGGGCTGAAAGGCGATGCTCGCGCACCACGAGCATCACATAGACGGCCAGGAGTGCCAGGAACCCGGGTACCTCCCGAACCGACTGAATCATCCCCACATGCTTTCCTTGCAGTCCCGCCACTTCCACGGCGAAGTTGTTGAAAAGAGTCTGCCACGCCTGAAGGCCCGCGGTGGAGCAGACCGTCATTACGGCCAGAAAACGGTACATGGGGTTTTGTCCGGGGGTTTCCGGGGTCCCCATGGGAACTCTCCTTATTTAGTTTCCATCCATAAATGGCTATTTTTGTCCTCGGCTCGCTCGGACTCCCCATCCTCCGGATGGGTCCCCAGTTTGTCCGCGCTGCGCTTGGACTCCCCACCCTTCGGGCGGGTCGTCCGCGCTGCGCTTGGACTCCCCACCCTTCGGGCGGGTCCCCGGTTTCACAATCTCGGCGTCAATCTGCGGGATCACTTGTGCGGCGCCAACTCCTCGCCCATGTGGAGAAAAGTATGGCTCGGAAGCACGCGATCCCATCCCCGCTCCCGCTCCAGTGACTCCAGTCTTCTTTGATACGCGGAAAATTCCATCCGTCACCCCCGGACATGGTCTTCCTGATGCAGCCCATCCGGGCCCTTGTTCCTCCGGCCCCGCTAATGTCCTGAATCTAGACGGCCGCACCTTCGATGTCCAGACAAACCGGCATCCACCGCCCCCCCGCCCGGTTCCAGGCCTTCCCTCCGCTACATGCCCTTGTCTTGGATCCTGGTCTTGATGACTGCCGGGCTCGGCGGTGCGGGTTGTCAAGTCTCGAGACCTGACACCCCTCTGGGTTGATTTTTGGGGTGGGAGAGGCTATGATCCGCCCGTTTCCATCCACCCGATATTCAGGACCTCGCCTGCAATGGAAAAACCGATCCGCCTATCGCACATCATCGTGGGCATCCGGAGCGGGGGCGACCTCGGCTCCGGGGTGGCCTGGCGTCTT